>JAYVYJ010000185.1:0-22397 GCA_043784465.1 Hyphomicrobiales bacterium | reverse complement strand
TCCCAGCCGCAATGCGCCGACGCCGACCATCGCCACGAGCCGCAGGGCGTTGCGGCGATCCGGGGACGGCCAAAGGTGCGCGAGCGCCTCGAACATGGCTAGTTCCTGCTCGGCGTATTTGGCGAGCTTGCTGGCGGCGAGCCGGTGCGACGAGGCGAGCAGGCGCTCGATGCGGATGTGGTCGGCGACCTGATATTGCCCGACCAGCCGCAGCAAAGCCGAAAGCACGACATCGAGCGCGGGCCTGTCGGGGCGCTCGCTCCGGATCGCCTCGCGAATCATTTCCGCAAGCCCGCTTTGCCAGGCGAGCAGAATGTCGTCCTTTTGGTCGAAATAATGAAACACCGTTCGGCGCGAGACGCCCGCGGCCTCGGCGATCATGTCTAGAGTGGTCCCCTCGTAGCCGTGTTCGAGAAAGAGTCGCAGACCGGTTTCTGCGAGCCGTCGGCGCGTCTCGCGGCGTTTGCGCTCGCGCAAGCCTTCGGATTTTCCCGGCTCTGGCGTCATTTCTGCGCGAATATCACGCATTGCACGAGTTGCAAAATTGCACTCGATGTAATAATTTGCGAATCCTCCGTATACAGGCGAGGGCGAAATGGCGGCGGCGACGGTCAATGGGCGCAGGGTCGATCTTCCGGAAGGAGACGACGATCTTCTGATCGACGTGCTGCGCGGAACCCTGGCGCTCACCGGGACGAAACAGGTTTGCGGCGCCGGGGTCTGCGGCGCCTGCACGGTGCTGGTAGATGGGGCGGCCGTCGTGAGTTGCCTGATGCCGGCGAAGGCGGCGGGCGGCAAGGCGATCATCACCGTCGAGGGGATCGGCGTCGAAGGCCTGCATCCGGTGCAGCGCGCGTTCATGGCGCACGACGCGCTGCAATGCGGCTTCTGCACGCCTGGCTTCGTTGTCGAGGCGAAGGCCTTTTTTGACGAATGGCGCGCGGCGCACGGCGCTGCGGCGCCGTCGCGCGACGAGATCGGCGAGGCTTTCTCCGGCCATCTCTGCCGCTGCGGGGCTTATGACAACATCTACCGCGCCGTCGCCGACGCCTGCGCGGGCGTTTACGACCAGAAAGAGCCGGAAGCGCCGCGCATCGACGCGCGCGACAAGGTCACGGGCGCGGCGATCTATACGCTGGACGTCCGCCACGAGGGCCAGTGGGAAGGCGCGATCCTGCGCTCTCCTCACGCCCGCGCCCGCGTGGTTTCGCTCGATTTCTCGCGGGCGCTTGCGACGCTCGGCGTCAAAGCCGCCGTATCGCTGCTCGACGCCGACAAGATGCTGAGCCACGTCGGTGAGGCGGTGGCGGCGGTGGCGGCCGTGGACCGCGCGACGGCGGAACGGGGGCTGGCGGCGATCGAAGTGCGCTATGCGCCGCTCGCCGCCGCGATTGGCCCCGAGGCGGCTCTGGCGAAGGGCGCCCCCGTCCTCTTTCCCAAGGGCAAAGGCGTGAAGCACAATGCGGGCGAAGGCGGCAATTCGCCCGCCGGGTGGAGCGGCAACCTGCGCGGTCCGGTTTCGGCGTTCTCGCTGCGTCGCAAGGCGGCGCAAAAGTCCATCGCCGCCGCCCGCGCGGCGGGCGATCCGCTGCTGGTCGAGGGCGTGTTCCGCACCAGCGCGCAGCAGCACAATTCGCTGGAGCCGCATGTCGCCGTCGCCCGCTTCGAGGGCGGCGACCTGACGGTCGAGGTTTCGACGCAAGGCGTGTCCGCGCTCGCGGCGGCCATCGCCAAGCGCTTCAAGCTGGAGCCCGCGCGGGTGCGCGTGCTGGCCGCGCATGTCGGCGGCGGCTTTGGCTCCAAGGGCGCTCTCGGCATGGAGACCATCGCGGCGGTGACGCTCGCCCAGGCCGCCCGCGCGCCCGTGCGCGTCGCCTACAGCCGCCACGAGGAGCTTTCGGTGGCGGGCTACCGGCCTGCGGTCGAACTCAAACTGTCGCTGCTGCCCTCGCGCGACGGCGGCATGAAGGCGCTGTCGCTGACGGCTTATTCGGACGCGGGCGTCGCCGCCAACAACACGGTCGCGGGCCTCGCCCGACTTATCTACACGGCGGAGGCCAAGGAACTCGTCGACTACGACGTGCTCAACGACCTGCCGCCGGGCTCGCCGTTTCGCGGTCCGGGCGGCCCGCCGATGGCCTTCGCGCTCGAACAGGGGATCGACGAGGCGGCGATCCGCATCGGCATGGACCCGCTCGAAATGCGCAAGCGCATGGACCCGAACCCCGCGCGCGCGAAACTTTACGATTGGGCGAGGGGGCTCGATGTGTGGAAAACGCGCGGGGCGCCGCCCGGCGAAGGGCGCTACCGGCGCGGCGTCGGGGCGGCGGCGGGCTATTGGCTCTATCTGTGGCAGGCCAACACGAAAGCTGAACTCGCGGTGAAAGACGGGCGGCTGGTCGCCAGCCTCGCGGTGCAGGACATCGGCACCGGCACGCGCACCGTGATCGCCGAGACGCTGGCGCGCGAGTTTGGGCTGGAGGCCGCCGACATCGAGGTGCGGCTGGGCGATTCTCGATTGCCGCTCGGGCCGGGTTCCGGGGGAAGCCGCGTGACGGCCTCCATCGTGCCCGCCCTGCTCGAAGCTTCGAAAATGCTGAAGGCGCGGGTGCAGGCCGCCTCCAAGGCGCCGGCGCCGGGATCGAACGCGCCATGGCGCGAATGGCTCGCCGCCTCGCCCGATCTCGCCGTGACCGCAGGCCGGCCCGAGGACGACAAGCGCAACGTCTATGGCCACGAGTCGCTGCTGCACGAGGCGGGGATCGTCGGGCGCATCTTTGGCTGGATGCTGCGCCGCAGCCAGAAAATGGCGGTCGGCGCCGGGGCGCCGAGTTCCGTGCAGGTGGTGGAGGTCGAGGTCGACACCTGGCTCGCCCGCGTACGCGTCGTGCGCGCATGGTCGGGCATTTCGGTCGGCAAGCTCGCCTCCGCGCCGCTGGCGCGCAATCAGGCGGCGGGCGCATTCATCCAGAGCCTCGGCCATGCGCTCTATGAATCCCGGGAGGTCGACCCCCATACGGGCCATGTGCTGAGCGTCAATCTCGACGATTACCGCACGCCGGGGATCGCCGACATGCCGCCCCTCGAAGTGCATTTCGAGGAGAGCGGCTTCGACCATGTTCCGGGCGGATCGGTCGGTATCGGCGAAGTCGCCGCCGTGCCGACGCCCGCCGCCATCGCCAACGCGATCCGCGATGCGCTGGGCGTGCGTCCGCACGACATTCCCATCCGCCCCGACCGTCTGCTCTCGCTCATGAAGGAGGCCGCTCATGGCGCTCGCTAGTCATGCCGTCCCAGAATACCGGGCGGGAGGCACAGACCTTTCCGAGCGCCGCCGCAGCGGCGTCTCTCGCGGCTCGGTCCTCGACGTCGACGCGGCCCAGGCCCTGGCGGGCGTTCGCGCGGAGCCGGGGGGCGGGCTGCGCCTCGGCGCGCTGACGACTGTCGCCGCCCTGGCCGCCGACCCCGCCGTCTTGTCGGGCTATCCGGGGCTGGCGGCGGCGGCGTGCGGGCTGGCTACGCCGCAGATCCGGCGTGTGGCGACGCTGGGCGGCGCCATCGCGCAGCGCAATCGCTGCTGGTATTTCCGCAATCCGGACATCGCCTGCCTGAAGAAAGGAGGCGAAGGTTGTCCCGCGCGCGCCGGAAACGCGCTTTACGCGGTGGCTTTCGACACGGCGCCTTGCGTCGCGCCGCATCCCTCGACGCTCGCGGCGGCGCTCCTCGCCTATGACGCGCGTCTCGACACCGACCGGCGTCGCGACGTGCCTATCGGCGAAGCGTTGGGCGACGGGCGCGCAACGTCGGCGGAAACGACGCTGGCGCCGGGAGAGCTGATCGGCGCCGTTTTGCTGCCAGGGCCGATCCCGGGCGAGCGCGCGGCTTACAAACGCGCCATCGGCCGCGCGCACGCGGAATGGCCGCTGGTCGAACTCGTCGTCAGCGCGACCTTCGAGGCTGGCGCCTTTACGCGAGTTCGCCTGGTCGCAGGCGGCGTCGCCCCGGTTCCAATGCGCTTGCACGGAGCGGAGGCGATCGCTCTCGGCAAACCGGCCGCCGCCGCCACGTTCGCCGCTGGGGCCGAGGCGTCCGTCGAAGGGGCGAACCCTCTGCCGGCGTCGCGCTACAAGCTCGACTTGCTGAAAGGTCTCGTACGCGATCTGCTGGAGGTGGTTTCGCCGCCGTCGTGAGCGCCCACGGGGTCAGGAGGCTCGTTCGATGCGGCTCTTGAGCGCGGCAAGATCGCCCTCCAGATCCGCGATGCGCTTGTCGCGGATCGCGAGCGCTTCCGCTACGTCGGCGGCGTCGAGCTTCTGCGGGATGTGTTGCGGGCAGTTGGTGTCCCAGGCCTCGATCTCGAACACGACCGCCCGCTCGCTCCGCGCGTGATAGTCCGCGGGCGTCAACCGGGCGATCAAGGCGCGATCGTCGCTCATCTGCGCGCGGCCCCACAATTTGATGCGGCGGCGATGCGCATAGTCCATCAGGAACAGGAAGGCCTTCCGGTTCTCGGCGAGATTGCCCGCCGAGACATATTGACGGTTGCCGGCATAGTCCGCCCAGCCGAGCGCGCGCGGTCCCAGTACGCGGATGAAGCCCTTTGGTCCCCCGCGATGCTGCGCATAGGGTTGCCCGGCCGCATTGGTTGTCGCCAGATAGGCGGTGTCGACGTCTTCGACGAACGCCGCGAGATCGTCGTCGATCTCCGTGCGAAAGCCGCCGCGCGCCTCCATGTTGGCGTAGGTCGCGCGCGACCCGCGCGTGGTCTGTATTTCCTTTACGGCCGGCGTGAAGGCGATGTCGCTGCTGGGTCCGATCATGATGCTCCCTCGGTGGGCTTCTCGCTTGATGGCAAGCCCAGACCAGACGGTTCAAGGCTGGGGAACGGGCTCGCAGGGCCGATGCGGCCTCGGCGCTTGATCTACTCCCTTCCATTTTCGCGCGAGACCCGTTAGTTTCGAGACGCATCCTTCCAAAATGTGGAAATAAGGTGGATCGGTTCGAGGCGATGCGGGCTTTTGTGGCGGCTGTCGACGGCGGCAGCCTGTCGGCGGCGTCCCGCGCGCTCGGCGCGCCGCTTCCGACCGTCAGCCGGCGTGTCTCGGAGCTTGAGGCGCATCTCAACGCGCAATTGCTGGTCCGCACGAGCCGCAAGCTGATCCTCACCGAAGCGGGCGAGGCGTTCGCAGCCGTCGCGCGCCGGCTGCTCGACGATCTCGCCGACGCCGAGCGCGCCGCGAGCGGCGAATATCGCTCTCCGCGCGGCGAACTTCTGGTCGCCGCGCCGATCTTAATCGGCAAGCTTCATGTCGCGCCGATCCTCCACGCCTTCCTCGCCGCCTATCCCGACGTGACGGTCCGGCTTGTGCTCTCGGATCAGATGATCGATCTGGCGGAGGCGCATGTCGACGTCGCAGTGCGGATCGGCCGGCTGCCCGACAGCGATCTGATCGCCCGGCATGTCGGTCATGTGCGGTGGTTGGTCTGCGCGAGCCCCGATTATATCGCAAGGCGCGGCGAGCCGGCGACGCCGGAAGCGCTGGCGGACCATTTCTGCATAGCTTTCGAAGGATTGCAGACCCATCGCAACTGGCCGTTTGGCGGCGGGGCGACGGCGCGGTCGGTTGCCGTTCAGCCCCGTTTTTCCGTCAACGCCGCCGACGCCGTCGTGGATGCGGCCGTCGCGGGACTGGGGATTGCGCGATTGATGTCCTATCAGGTGGCCAATGCGATCTCCCACGGGCGCCTCGTGACGATTTTGCGCGCTTATGCGGACGATGTCGCACCCGTCAATCTGGTGCATCCGTCGCAGCGCATTCAACCGCTGAAGCGTCGCGCCTTTTTGGACTTCGTCCTACCCCGATTGACGCAGACGCTGGCGGAAGTGGATAGGGCGGCGGGCTTGACGTAACGGCGCGAGCGTTGTTTGGGGCGCCTCACAAAACAATGTTTCAAAGGGACGGGACGTTCTACGGCTCCCCGCCCTGAGGCTGGACAGGGCCATGTCGCAATCGTGCGGACGCGGCGTTTCGGCTGCCTTTGAGAAATACGCCGGTTGCGCGCCTCATTCTTTGGCGTGGCCTACGATTGCGGCGGCGTGGCTCACGAACGGGGCGAACGAAGGCGCTCCGAAAGCCTCGGAATCTACTCATGCCGACCCGTCCCGCGGACCCGCGCCCTCTGCGTCGTGCGTAGTTTCCGAACCTGTGTGACCAACGCGCGCGCGGTTAGGGTCATACCATTGAGCGACCTCGCTTCGCGCGCTCCCGCAGGCCGGTAAGGCTGGCGCGGTCGAGGCCGTAGGCGTCCTCGGACCCGCTTCGCCGGAGACCACGTTTGCCGACAGTCGAAACGACCCGTGCGCCCGCAGACGCGCCCCGCCGCTGGGCTGGCTATGCGCAGACGCCGTCGCCCTGGGACAATGAAACGCCGATTCGCGAAGAACTTTTTGGCGTCGAGCGGTTGCAGGCGCATGCGCGTTCCCTCGCAGTCGCGCAAAAAGTCGCGGACAGGCCGACACGCGGGCGCCCGCTGAACGCGCGCCTCGCCGACAACGGCGAAGTCTTGCTCGCCGCCTATCGCACGATTGTCGTGGCGACCCACGACGGCCGCGCCATCACGCCGGCGGCGGAATGGCTGATCGACAATTATCATCTCGTCGAGAAGCAGCTGCGCCAGATCGGCGCGGACTTGCCGCCGGGTTATTATCGCCAACTCCCCAAGCTCGTCTCCGGCCCGTTCGCCGGCTATCCGCGCGCCTTCGGCCTGACGTGGGCCTATGTCGCCCATACCGACAGCAGCTTCGACGTCGAGACCTTCGTCGCCTACGTCAACGCTTATCAGGAGGTCCAGCCGCTGACGATTGGCGAACTCTGGGCCGCCTCGATCACTTTGCAGATCGTGCTGATCGAGAACCTGCGGCGGCTCGCTCAGGAGATCACGGTCAGCCGCGCGGCGCGCCGCGAGGCGGACAGTCTCGCGGATCGGCTGCTCGGCGTCGGCGGGCGCGCGCCCGAGGCGGCGGCGAGCGTGTTCGCCCGCCGTCCGGACGGGCCGCTTCAGGACGCCTTCGCGGTGCAACTCGTACACCGGCTGCGCGATCAGGATCCGAAATTCACCCCCGCGCTCGCCTGGCTCGACGCACGCCTTGCCAAACAGGGCATGACCGCAGACGCAGCGGTGCGCGAAATCCATCGTCGCCAGGGCGCCGCAAACGTCACCGTGCGCAACATCGTCACCAGCCTGCGCGTGATCGCGGAAGTCGATTGGAAGGAATTGTTCGAGAGCTTCTGTCTTGTCGACGCGGAACTGGCCAAGGCCGGTCGGTTTCTGGAAATGGATTTTCCGACCCGGACGCTTTATCGCAGCGCCGTCGAGGAATTGGCGCGCGGCTCGCGCCACGACGAACTCGCCATCGCGCGCCAGGCCGTAGCCGCCGCCGCCGCGACCCACCCCGCACTGTCGCCGACCGAGCAATCCCGCCGCGCCGACCCCGGTTACCATCTTCTGGCCGGGGGTCGGAGCGCCTTCGAAGCTTCGCTGGGCTTCGCGAAGTTCCGCGTCTGGCCGATGCGGGTGACGGCGGTCGTGAATTTCGACGTCTACGCCACGTCGATCGTGGCCATTTCGCTGCTTCTGATCGCGTGCGCCGCCTTCGTTCTGGCGCACATGGGGGTCGGCGCGCTTCCCATCGTCTGTCTGGTCCTGCTGGGCGGCCTCTCGGCGACGGACGTCGCCGTGGCGCTCGTCAACCGCATCGTGACGCTGTTCGTGCGCGCGGTGTCGTTGCCGGGGCTGGCGCTGCTCGACGGCGTGCCCGCGACGCTGCGCACGATGGTCGTCATGCCGACGATGCTGACCCACGAAGCGGAGATCGCCGGACTGGTGGAGCGGCTGGAAATCCATCACCTTGCGAGCCCCGAAGGCGACCTGCATTTCGCACTGTTGTCGGATTGGACCGACGCCGATTCCGAGAGCGTGGGGGGCGACGCCGCGCTGCTCGCCTTCGCGCGCGAAGGCGTCGCGCGTCTCAACCAGCGTTATGGGCGCGCGCCGGCGGGGCCCCGGTTCCTGCTGCTGCATCGCCGGCGCATCTATTGCCAAAGCGAGCGGCGGTGGATTGGCTGGGAGCGCAAGCGCGGCAAGCTGCACGAATTGAACCGCTGGCTGCGCGGCGCGACGGACACGACGTTCCTGCCGCTCGCCGACGCCGAAACGCTGCCTCAGGGGGTCAAATACGTCCTGACGCTCGACTCGGACACCCGCCTGCCGCGCGATGCGGTGCGCCGGTTGATCGGCAAAATCGCCCATCCTCTCAACCGCCCGCGTTTCGACGCCACACGCGGGGCGGTCGTGGAAGGCTATGGCGTGCTGCAACCCAGGGTCACACCCTCGCTGCCCGAGGGAGGAGAGGGCTCGCTGTTCCAGCGCGTGTTCTCCCATTCCAGCGGCATCGATCCCTATGCCTCGGCCGTGTCGGACGTCTATCAGGACATGTTTGGCGAGGGCTCCTACGCGGGCAAGGGGATCTACGACGTCGATGCGTTCGAGACGGCGCTTAACGGGCGCGCGCCCGACGCCACCCTGCTGAGCCACGATCTCTTCGAGGGCACTTTTGCGCGCACGGGGTTTGCTTCCGACGTCGAGGTGGTCGAGGAATTCCCGTCGCGTTACGACGTCAGCGCCTCGCGGCATCAACGCTGGGCGCGCGGCGATTGGCAGTTGCTGCCCTGGATATTCGGCTTCGCGGGCGAGGGCGCCGACCCTGTCCGGCGGCACGATCCGCTCCCCCGCATCGGCCGCTGGAAGATGATCGACAATCTCCGGCGCACACTGACCGCGCCGACCGCCGTACTCGCGCTCGCACTCGGTTGGACCCTCGCGCCGCCCGCCGCGCTCGTCTGGACGGCGCTCGTGTTCGCGACAATGCTCGTTCCCCACCTCATCCCGGGAATTTCGGGCGTTTTCTCGCGCCGCCCGGGCGTTTCGTTCGCCAGTTACGCGCGCGCGCTCGGCGCCGATTTCCGCCTTGGCCTGACGTTGACGGCGCTTAACGTCACGTTCCTCGCCGATCACGCCTTCATGCTGAGCGACGCCATCGTGCGGACGCTGTGGCGACTGTTCGTCAGCCGTCGTCATCTGCTCGAATGGACCACCGCCTCGCGCGCGATGGGGGCCAAGCAACTGACGCTGCGCGGCTTCGCATTGCGCATGACCGGCGCGCTGGTCGTCGCCACGTCGGCTCTCGTTTTTGCGCTGGCGCTCGGGCGCGGCGCTTGGCTTGCGGCCGCGCCGGTCGTCGCGCTCTGGCTGGCTTCCCCCGCCCTCGCGTGGGCGATCAGCCTGCCTCCGGCGCCCGAGCGGCGCACCGTGCTCTCCGACGCCGAAGTTCTGGCGCTACGCCGCGCCGCCCGTCGGACATGGCGATATTTCGAGACCTTCGTGACGCCGGCCGAAAATTGCCTGCCGCCGGACAATTTCCAGGAGACCCCCGCACCCGCCGTCGCGCATCGGACCTCGCCGACCAACATCGGCCTTTATCTGCTCGCCGTCGTTGCGGCGCGGGATTTTGGCTGGATCGGCGCGACCCGGGCGATTGCGCGGCTGGAGGCGACGCTCGCGACGATGGCGAGGATGGAGCGTTTTCGCGGCCATTTCTTCAATTGGTACGCCACCCGCGACCTCGTGGTGCTGGCGCCCAAGTACGTGTCCTCCGTCGACAGCGGCAATCTCGCGGGCCATCTGATAGCGCTCGCCAACGCCTGCCGCGAATGGCGGAGCGCGCTGCTCTCGGCGCCGGCGCGGCGGGCGGGCGTCGGCGACATGATCGCGCTGCTGAGCGAGGAGGCCCAGCGCCTCAGCGCCGGCGTGCGCACGCAGACGGCGACGCCGCGACAGCTTGAGGATTCGCTGGCCACGATCTCAAGGACGCTGGCGCAAAGCCCAGGCGACGATTCCGCAATGTCGGCCAAATGGGCGCAACTGGCCAAGGAGGGCGTCAATCTCGTCGATATCGCCGACGCCATCGCGCTGGAGAGCGGCGACGCGCGGGAGACCGATCTTCAGTATTGGTCGCACGCGATCCTGACCGCCATCGCCGAACATCGCGACGACCTGGAATCGTCTGCGGCGCAAATCGCCTCGCGTCGCGCCCGGTTGACCGTGCTCGAGGACGGTTTCCGGGCGATGGCGATGGCGATGGAGTTCGGTTTCCTGTTCGACGCACAGCGCCAGTTGCTCTCCATCGGTTATTCGATCTCCGATTCCGCGCTCGATCCCAATTGCTACGACCTGCTGGCGTCCGAAGCGCGGCTCGCCAGCTTCTTCGCCATCGCCAAAGGCGACGTGCCGGCCAAACACTGGTTCCGGCTCGGCCGCGCGGCGACTCCGGTTGCCAGGGGATCGGCGCTGATCTCCTGGTCCGGCTCGATGTTCGAATATCTAATGCCGCCCCTGGTGATGCGCGCGCCCTTCGGCAGCTTGCTCGATCAGACGGACCGCCTGATCGTGCGTCGGCAAATCGAATATGGCGTGGCTCGTGGCGTGCCATGGGGCGTCTCGGAATCGGCCTATAACGTCCGCGATCTCGAATTGACCTATCAATATTCCAACTTCGGCGTGCCCGGCCTCGGCCTGAAGCGCGGATTGGGGGAAAGCAGCGTCATCGCGCCCTACGCGACGGGCCTGGCGACCATGGTCGACGCTTCCGCCGCCGCCGCAAATTACGCGCGCATGGCCGAGATGGGAGGGCAGGGCCGCTACGGCTTCTTCGAGGCGCTGGATTTTACCGCCACGCGTGTGCAGGAGGGCGAAACTTTCGCCGTCGTGCGGGCGTTCATGGCGCATCATCAGGGTATGACGATCGTCGCCATCGCCAACGCGCTGCTGAACGGCGTGATGCGAGATCGATTTCACGCCGAGCCTATTGTTCAGGCCACCGAATTGCTGTTGCAGGAGCGCGTTCCCCGTGAGGTCGCCTCGTTGCGTCCCTGGGAGCCGGAGGTGAAAACGCCGCTGCGGTCTTTAGAAGTCGATCCCTCCGGCGGGCGCAGGATCTTTTCGCCGTATCAAACCCTCCCTTCGACGTTGCTGCTCTCCAATGGCCGTTACGCGGTGATGTTGACCGCCGCCGGGTCTGGCTACAGCCGATGGGGCGACATGGCGATCACGCGTTGGCGCGAGGACGCGACGCGCGACGACAGCGGCGCGTATATCTTTTTGCGCGACATGCGAAGCGGCGCGGTCTGGTCCGCCGGCTTTCAACCCACCGGCGCGGAACCCGACCAATATTCCGTGCTGTTCAACGAGGATCGCGCCGAGTTCACGCGGCGCGACGGCGCCCTGACCACGACAATGGACGTGCTCGTGTCCGCCGAAGACGACGCCGAGGTGCGCCGCATCACGATCTCCAACGCCGGGAGTATGATGCGCGAGATCGAGATCACCTCCTATGCCGAACTGACGCTTGGGGACCAGGATGCGGACGTCGCACATCCCGCCTTCTCCAAGCTGTTTGTCGAGACGGAATTCGTCGCCGATCTCGGCGCGATCCTCGCCACACGCCGCAGGCGGACGCCGACAGAGCCCGAGATCTGGGCCGGACATCTGAGCGTCGCCAACGGCGAGGCTGTCGGCAAGCCGGATTTCGAGACCGACCGTGCCAGGTTTCTCGGACGCGGACAGGGCATCGCCGACGCCTTCGCTTTGCGCGACGGCCCGCTGTCGCGATCCGCCGGCCCCGTGCTCGATCCCGTTTTCGCGCTGCGTCGGCGGGTGACTGTCGCCCCCGGAGCCAGCGTCCGCGTCGCCTTCTGGACTCTTGCCGCGGGTTCACGCGCCGCCTTGCTCGACCAGATCGACAAACATCGCGACGCCGCCGCCTACGACCGGGCCACGACACTCGCCTGGACCCAGGCTCAGGTGCAACAGCATCACCTCGGGGTCAAACCGGACGAGGCCGCGCTTTTCCAGCGGCTCGCCAGTTATGTCGTGTTCACGAGCCCCTCGCTGCGCCCGTCTTCCGACATTATCCGGCAAGGCGCGGGGCCGCAATCCGGGCTCTGGTCGCTAGGCATATCAGGCGACCTGCCCATCGTCTTGCTGCGGATCAATGAAGTCGAAAACATCGGCGTCGTCAAACAATTGCTGCACGCGCACGCCTATTGGCTGATAAAGCAGCTCGCCGTCGATCTTGTCATCCTCAACGACAGGCGCTCCTCTTATGTGCAGGATCTTCAAAGCCTGTTGGAGACGCTTGTGCGCGCCAATCAGGAGCGCCCGGCGGCGGGCGCCGCGCGTCGCCCGGGCCGCGCCTTTGTGCTGCGTGCAGATTTGATCGAGCCGGGAACGCATGCGTTGCTGGTCTCGGCGGCGCGCGTGGTGATCGCGGCCCAGCAAGGCAGCCTTTTGGAGCAACTCGACCGCGCGGTCGATTTCCGCCCGCCGATCCGGCTCTTCGCCGCGCCGGTCGTCGCCCGAGCGAAAGTCGCATTTCCCCCGAAGACTCCGGACCTGGAATTTTTCAACGGTCTGGGCGGCTTCGGTTCCGACGGCAAGGAATATGTAACGATCCTGGGGCCCGGCCAATCGACGCCGGCGCCATGGATCAACGTGATCGCCAACAAGGCTTTCGGCTTTCAGGTTTCGACGACGGGCGCGGGCTACACGTGGTCCGCCAATAGCCGCGAGAACCAGCTCACGCCGTGGTCGAACGACGCCGTCGCCGATCCCCCGGGCGAGGCGTTCTATCTGAAGGACGATGACACGGGCGTCGTCTGGAGTCCTACGGCTTCCCCGATACGCGACGCGCGGGCGACCTATGTCGCGCGGCACGGGCGCGGCTATAGCCGGTTCGAGCACAATGCCAACGGGGTGGCCGCCGACCTCGTGCAATTCGCGCCCCTCGAAGGCGCGATCAAGATTTCTCGCCTCAAGCTTACAAACACTTCGGCGGCCTCGCGCGTCGTCTCCGTCACCGCCTATGTCGAATGGGCGCTAGGGACGTCCCGCTCCGCGTCGGCGGCGTTTGTCGAGACCGAGGCGGACACGCAGACCGGCGCGATCTTCGCGCGCAACCCCTGGAATATGTCGTTCGGCTCACGCGTAGCGTTCGTCGATATGCGCGGCGCGCAGATCGACTGGACAGGCGACCGTCGTGAATTCGTCGGCCGAAACGGGGCTTTGACGAACCCGCTCGCGTTGCGCGGCGCGGCGCCCCTGTCGAAGAAGCTTGGCGCCGGATTCGATCCCTGCGTCGCCATGCGAACCCAAATCGCCATTCCGGTCGGCGGCGTTGTCGAGGTCGTGGTTTTTCTAGGGCAGGCGGCCACGCGCGCGGAGGCGCGGGTGGCGATCCAGAAATGGCGGGCGGCGGATCTCGACGCGGTCGAAGCCGAGATCGCCGCCTTCTGGCGCCAGACGCTCGGCGCCATCGAGGTGAAGACGCCCGACCGGTCGATGGACCTGATGCTCAACGGCTGGTTGTTGTATCAGACGCTGGCCTGCCGCGTCTGGGCGCGCTCGGCCTTCTATCAGGCCAGCGGGGCCTATGGCTTCCGCGACCAGCTGCAGGACGGCATGGCGCTCGCGGCCGCGCGGCCGGACCTGACGCGCCAGCATCTGCTGCGCGCGGCGGGTCGGCAGTTCGCCGAGGGCGACGTACAGCATTGGTGGCTGCCCCATTCCGGGCAGGGCGTGCGCACGCGCATCTCCGACGACCGGGCCTGGCTGGCCTACACGGTCGCCCATTATGTCGAGGCGACGGGAGATACGGGCGTGCTCGACGAATCCATCTCGTTTCTGGAAGGGGAGCCGCTCAAGGCTGAAGAAACAGACAATTTCTTCTTGCCGAAATCCTCTGAGGCAAGCGCGGCTCTGTTCGAGCATTGCGCGCTGGCGCTCGACGCCAGCCTCGCGGTGGGCCGGCATGGCCTGCCGTTGATGGGGACAGGCGACTGGAACGACGGCATGAACCGGGTCGGCGAAAAGGGCGAGGGCGAGAGCGTCTGGCTCGGATGGTTCCTCTACGCCACGCTGACGCGCTTCGCGCCGCTCGCACTCGCGCGCGGCGAGACGGAGCGCGCGGGACATTGGCTGCTGCACGCTGACGCGCTGAAAGTGGCGCTGGAGCGCGAAGCCTGGGACGGCGATTGGTATGTGCGCGCCTATTTCGACGACGGCGCCTCAATGGGCGCGGCCGCCGACGCCGAGTGCCGCATCGATTCTATCGCGCAATCCTGGGCGGTTTTGTCTGGCGCGGCGACGCCCTCACGGGCGACGCAGGCGATGACGGCGCTTGAGCGCGAATTGATCCGCCGCGACGCGGGCCTCGCCTTGCTGTTCACGCCGCCGTTCAACCGGACGCCTCACGATCCCGGATACATCAAGGGCTACCCGCCCGGCGTGCGCGAGAACGGCGGCCAATACACCCACGCGGCGGCGTGGTCGGTGATGGCGTTCGCGGCGCTGGGAGACGGCGACAGGGCGGCCAGCCTCTTCGCGATGCTCAACCCCATCAACCATGCGCGCAGCCGCGCGGACGCACATCGCTACAAAGTGGAGCCCTATGTGGCGTGCGCCGACATCTATTCCGTCCCGCCTCACGTAGGGCGTGGCGGCTGGACATGGTACACGGGATCGGCTGGATGGTTGCAACGCGCGGGCGTCGAGGCATTGCTGGGCCTCAGCATCCACAGGACAACGCTGCGCGTGGACCCCTGCATTCCCAAAGATTGGGACCATTTTGAAGCGACGCTCGCCTACAGGTCCGCGAGCTATGCGGTGCGAGTGGAGAATCCGGGCGGCGTCAACCGCGGCGTGGTCTATGCGAGCGTGGACGGAGTTGAACTTGGGGAGCGACCAGTCCGCGTGCCGCTGATGGACGATGGTCGGCGTCACCAGGTCTTTGCGCGATTGGGTTGAGAGCCCGCGCGGCCTCGACATCTTGGGAGGACGCGAGCATGACAAATGTGCAAAGAAGAGTGGTTCTGCTTGGCGGCGCCGGCGCGCTCGCCGCGACGGGTCTGGGCGGCCTTATGGTCTGGAGAAGCGCCACGGGCTCGTCGAGCGAATACGAAAGCTATTCGTCGAACCTTCGAGCCTCGCCCGAATCGAGAGCGACGATGGCGCAGATCGTTCGTTGCGCCACGCTTGCCTCGAACAGCCACAATACGCAACCCTGGACTTTTCGCGCCGGCGCCGACGGCGAGCTGCGGATCCTGCCCGATTTCGAGCGACGACTTTTGGTTGTCGATCCCGACGACCACCATATGTTCATCAGCCTGGGTTGCGCCGCCGAAAACTTCACGATTGCCGCCCGTGCGAAGGGATGGACGTGCGAGACACGTGCGGATCCGGGCGGCGGCTTGCGGCTACTTCTGTCGAAAGGCGTCGTCAAGCCGGACCCGCTGTTCGACGCGATCCTGACGCGGCAATCCACGCGCGCGGTTTATGACGGCAGGGTTCCGCCCACGAGCGATCTCGACGCACTGGCGCAATCCGCCGCTCGTCCGGGCGTCGCGTTTGCGCTACTGACGGATCGGTCGAGGCTTGGTAAGTTGCGCGACCTGTCCGTCGCCGCCAATAGCGCGCAAATTTCTGATCCCGCCTTTGTCGCGGAACTCAAGTCATGGATCCGCTTCAATCCTCGCGCGGCGATGGAAAGAGGGGATGGCTTGTTTTCCCCCTGCACCGGAAATCCGATTTTGCCTGATTGGGTGGGCGAGCGCATGTTCGATCTCGTCTACTCCGCCCAAAGTGAAAACGAAAAGCTCCGGGGCCAGATCGACTCTTCCTCCGGCGTCGCGGTTTTCGTCGGCGACGCCGAAGGCCCGGCGAGTTGGGTTGAGGTTGGCCGGTCGTGTCAGCGGTTTCTGCTGACGGCCACGCGACTGGGTCTGAAATGCGCCTTCATCAATCAGGCGGTCGAGGTCGCGCGCTTTCGATCCGAACTTGCGGCGCTGGTCGGCGCGGCCGGCAAACGTCCCGACCTTGTGGTGCGCTTTGGATATGGGCCGACCATGCCATACTCGCCGCGCCGGGCGCCTGCGTCGACGATGGCGTAACCGGGACGACGTTTCTAAGGTCGAGACGTTTGGGCCGCTCAGTTCGCCGCCAACCATTTCCCATTTCTAGTCTCCGGCAGGCCCCCGCCATGTTCGTCGATGCGCAATGACGATTGGCCCGTCGATAGGTCAGGCCAAGCACGAGCGAGGTATAGCCGTGGAAGGCGAACACGATGGGCTTGTCGCGTTTGAACAGCGAATCATAATCCATCTCTCCGAGCTCATCCGGGTGCTCGGCGCGCGGCTGCAACCGCATGAGATCGACGACGTTGACGACGCGAACCGTGATGTCGGGCGGTTTCTCCCGCAGGGTCGACGTCGCCGCCAGCGCTTGCGGAATCGGGGCGTCGCCGCAGCAGGCCATGACGACATCGGGCTCGTCGCCCTGATCGTTGCTCGCCCCTTGCCAGACGCCTATGCCCTGTGTGCAGTGAGTGACGGGCCGCTTCACGGTCAACCATGGCGGCAGCGCGTGCTTTCCCGCCACGACGACATGGACGTAATGTCGTGTGCGCAGACTATGGTCGAAAGTGGACCGCAGGCAATTGAAGTCCGGGGGCAGATAGACCCCCACTTCATCGGCCGCCCTGGCGATGACATGAGCCAGAAAGCCGGGGTCCTGATGCGTGAAGCCGTCGTTGTCCTGCCACCAACAGGGCGAGGACAGAACGCGATGGAGCGAGGCGATCTTGCGTCACCATGGCAGTTCCAGCGTGACCTTCAACCATTTGGCGAGCTGGCTGAACAGGGAAGAGACGATGCGGATGAAAGCCTCGTAGCTGTTGAAGAGCCCGTGCCGCCCGGTCGGAAGATCGCTTTCGAGCCAACCCTGGCGTTGACGTTCGCTCAGTTGCCAATCAACTGCCCGTCCGGAGGGACCAAGACACTCGTCGCCTTCGATTTCGACGGCGTTCCAACGCGGATTGGTGGCCTCGAAGACGTCGCCGAATGTGTCGGAGAGCGTCTCGTCGCGCCCGAAGATACGAAAATTGCATTGGTCCATATTGGCGCGCGTCACTTCACGCAGAAATGCGCCCAGAACCTGCGTATCCTCAGCTTCGACGGCGCCGGGCGAAGCGGACTTGACGGCGTGGTCTCGAAAATTCGGCTTCCTGAGATCGCGCAGCAGATCGCCGCCGTTCGCGTGCGGATTGGCGCCCATGCGCCGCGCGCCCTTGGCAGCCAGCGCAGCGACTTCGGGCTTCCGCTTCCCTTCGATGTCGAACAATTCCTCGGTTTGAAAACTCTTCATCCCGCTTTCAAACCGCTTCACATGGTCGGGAAGTTTGGCGTCCACCGGGATCGGCGCCTGATGCGAGAGGAACGTGCCTTCGGAAACTACCTGCGTCGGGCGCGAGCTTTCGCCAGCGTAGTTTCCGAGGCTCGACGCAAGCCAACGTCGAAGGGGAGAGAGACAGGAGGTTTGCAGAATGTGCCGCAATTGTTCGCCACCGGTCCGTCTGGGCGAGCGAAGCGACGCCAATCCCGCCGCGCCGTGTCGTTTGGGTTGCAATTCTTCCACGACTTTTGATCTATTTTTGGATAATTATGAAGTGGGGACAAAGATGGATGGGTTCGCTGCGCTTTCGATGAGGACGTTAGTTTCGTGATCGATCTCTGCTCAGTGTGTTCTCACAAGCGCGAGGAGTGTCCTTCGGCATGAAAACCGGTCGTGCGATCCTCGCGTTGAACGCGGGTTCGTCGAGCCTGAAATTCGCGTTGTTTGAAGTCGGCGCGTCGCCCGGCCTGCTCGCGAAAGGCAAAATCGAGAACCTCGATTCGACCCCGCATTTCATCGCTCATGACGGCGGAGGCGCGCTCTTGGCGGAGACCCGCGCCCCTGCTGGCGATTTCGCCGAGAGCCTCGAAAGTTTGCTTGATTTCGTAGATGCCCACCTCGGACAGGCGCGCCTTGACGCCGTCGGCCATCGAATCGTGCATGGAGGCGGCGCGCATGCGGCGCCAGAACGCGTGACGTCGACGCTGCTCGAAGCTCTCGACGCGCTTGTGCCGCTCGATCCCCTGCATATGCCACACAACATCGCGCCTATGCGCGCGCTGGCGTCGGCGCGACCGGGGCTCGCGCAGGTCGCCTGTTTCGACACCGCGTTTCATCACGCCATGCCGCGCGAGGCGGCGCATTTCGCGCTGCCGCGGGCGCTCACGCAGGCCGGCGTGCGCCGCTATGGGTTTCACGGCCTGTCCTACGAATTCATCGCCGAAGAGCTGAAGACATCGGCCTTCGCTCTGGCGAAGGGACGGGTCGTGGTGGCCCATCTGGGCGCGGGCGCCAGCCTCTGCGCCATGCGGAACGGCGCCAGCGTCGCCACCACGATGTCGTTCAGCCCGCTCGACGGGTTGATGATGGCCACGCGATGCGGCGCGCTGGACCCCGCCGTCGTCCTTTATCTGGCGCGGGCGGGCCGGAGCCTCGACGAGATCGAAGAAATTCTTTACCGCCAGTCCGGCCTGCTCGGCGTCTCGGGGATCAGCGGCGACATGCGTGCGCTAATCGCAAGCGACGACCCACGTGCGCGCGAGGCGCTGGACCTGTTCACCTATCGCGCCGCGATCGAGATCGCGGGTCTGGCCGGGGCGCTCGGCGGGCTGGACGGCCTCGTGTTCACCGCCGGGATAGGCGAACGGGCGCCGTGGATCCGCGCGGAAATTTGCGCCCGGCTCGCCTGGCTCGGCGCCCGCATCGACGTCGCCGCCAATGACGCGAACGCGACGCGCATTGGCGCGCTCGACAGTCAAATCGACATCCGGGTCGTCGCTACGGACGAGGAAGCCATTATCGCGCGCCATACCCTCACTGTGATAGCCGAGGGGTCGACCGCCTAACTTCAGGCGTCGCGCCGCGTCTTGCGGGCTTCCCGGGTGCGCTTGTCCGGCTTGCCGCCGGCTTTCGCAACGCCCTCGCCCGAGGCGCCGAGCGGTTCGATGTTGGGGTTGCCGCCAATCCGCTGCCGGATGTCGGCGGTGAACTTCTCGGCCGCTTCCGCCGAGACCTCGAACTTGGTCTCGTGATCAAATACGCGGATCGTGCCTATGTCCGCCTTAGTGATGCCGCCCGCGCGGCAGATCATCGGCAATATCCATTTGGGATCGGCGCCCTTGGCGCGGCCGACGTCGATGCGGAACCAAGCGCCGCCGCCCAGCGAATGTTTGCCGCCGCCCGCCCGCTTGGGCTGCGCATAGTCGCGCTCGCTGGGCTCCGCGCGCGCCGGGCGCTCGCTGTAGACCGGCCTTGCGCGCGTCTCGCGCGGGCGCTCGCCGGGGTCGCTGACGTCCTCGATCGCAGGCAGGCGCGCGCGATAGAGCCGCACCAGCGCCGCCGCCACGTCTTCCGCGCTGCGCTCGGTGAGCAGCCGGCGCGCCATCTCCTGCTCGTCTTCGTCGGCGGGTTCGGCCAGCGCGGGATCGGCGAGGAAGCGTTCGACGTCGAGCGCGCGCACGTCCGCCGCTGTCGGCGGCCCCGTCCATTCTGGCTGAACGCCGGCTTCCGAGAACAGCCGTTCCGCGCTGCGGCGGCGCCCGAACGGCGTCAGCAGGGCGCTGACGCCCTTTTTGCCCGCACGGCCCGTGCGGCCGCTGCGGTGCTGGAGCGTTTCGACGTCGGTGGGCAGATCGGCGTGGATGACGATCCCGACATTGGGCAGATCGAGGCCACGCGCGGCGACGTCGGTCGCCACCAGCACGCGCGAGCGTCCGCTGCGCAGCGCCAGCATCGCCTGATTGCGCTCGTGCTGGCTCAATTCGCCAGAAAGCGTGACGGCGGAGAAGCCGCGCTCGGTCAGCGTGGCGCTGAGATGGCGAACGGCCTCGCGGGTGTTGCAGAACACGATGGAGGTTGGCGATTCGACGAGGCGCAGCAGATTGACGACCGCCGCCTCGCGCTCCTGCGGATGGATGCGGATCGCGCGATATTCGATATCGGCGTGGCCCTGCTTGCCGCGCTCAACCTCGATGCGCCAGGCGTTGCGCTGGTAGCTGCGCGCCAGCGTCACGATGCCCTTGGGCACGGTGGCGGAAAACAGCAGGCTGCGCTTGTCCTCCGGCATGGCTTCGAGCATGAATTCGAGATCGTCGCGAAAGCCCAGATCGAGCATCTCGTCGGCTTCGTCGAGCACCACGATTTTCAGAGCGGAGACATCGAGCGCGCGGCGCTCGATGTGGTCGCGCAACCGGCCCGGCGTGCCCACTACGATATGGACGCCATTCTGCAAGGCGCGGCGCTCGCGCTGCGCGTCCATGCCGCCCACGCAGGCCGCCATGCGCGCCCCGGTATGCGCGAACAGCCACGCCAGTTCGCGTTCTACCTGCATGGCCAATTCGCGCGTCGGCGCAACGACGAGCGCGAGCGGCGCGCCCGCAGGGCCAAAAGCGGGGTCGTCGCCCAGCAGCGTTTGCGCCATGGCGACGCCATAGGCGACGGTCTTGCCCGAGCCCGTCTGCGCCGAGACGAGGAGGTCGCGCGCATAAGTTTCCGGCGCGGTGACGGCGGCCTGAACCGGCGTTGGCTCGGTATAGCCGCGCGCCTCCAGAGCCAAGCCAAGCGAGGGATTCGATGTAAATGGGTTCACGGGGGTGCAACTTCTTCGCGGCGGAGGTGCGCGAGCGCGCGGGGTATGCGCGAAAATGGCGGGAAAGGCAAAGCGCCCCCTCAGGCGCGCAACCCCGGCGCCTCCTGCCCGGTGCGTGCGACATATTCGACGTAGCCGCCGCCGTACTGATGCACGCCCTCGGGCGTCAGCTCCAGCACGCGGTTGGACAGCGCGGCCAGAAAATGCCGGTCGTGCGATACGAAAAGCATGGCGCCTTCGTATTGCGAGAGCGCGGCGATCAGCATTTCCTTGGTCAGCAGGTCCAGATGGTTGGTCGGCTCGTCCAGCACCAGAAAATTGGGCGGGTCGAACAACAGTTTCGCCATCACGAGACGCGCCTTCTCGCCGCCCGAAAGCACCCGGCATTTCTTCTCGATGTCGTCGCCCGAGAAGCCGAAGCAGCCCGCCAGCGAGCGTAGCGACCCCTGGCCCGCCTGCGGAAACGAATCCTCCAGCGATTGAAACACCGTGCGGTCGCCTTCGAGCAGATCCATCGCGTGCTGGGCGAAATAGCCCATCTTGACGCTGGCCCCGACCGCCACCGCGCCCTCGTCAGGCTGCGCCGCCCCCGCAATCAGCTTGAGCAGCGTCGATTTGCCCGCGCCGTTGATCCCCATCACGGCCCAGCGCTCCTTGCGCCGCACCTGAAAATCGAAACCCTCGTAGATCACCTTCGAGCCGTAGCGCTTGTGGATCGCCTTCAGGCTCGCGACGTCCTCGCCCGAGCGCGGCGCGGGGGCGAACTCGAACAGGATGGTCTGGCGCCGGCGCGGCGGCTCCACGCGCTCGATCTTGTCGAGCTTCTTGACGCGGCTCTGCACCTGCGCGGCGTGCGAGGCGCGCGCCTTGAAGCGCTCGATGAATTTGATCTCCTTGGCCAGCATCGCCTGCTGGCGCTCGAACTGCGCCTGCTGCTGCTTTTCGCCCATCGCGCGCTGGCGCTCGTAGAACTCGTAATCGCCCGCATAGGTGATCAGCGACCCTGCGTCGATCTCGACGATCTTGTTGACGATGCGGTTCATGAACTCGCGGTCGTGCGAGGTCATGAACAGCGCCCCGTCGTAGCCCTTGAGAAACTGCTCCAGCCAAATCAGGCTTTCGAGATCGAGATGGTTGCTCGGTTCGTCGAGCAGCATTACGTCGGGGCGCATCAGCAGGATGCGCCCCAGCGCGACGCGCATCTTCCAGCCGCCCGACAGCTTGGCCACGTCGCCGTCCATCATCTCCTCGCTGAAATTGAGGCCGGCCAGCACTTCGCGCGCTCTGCCCTCCAGCGCGTAGCCGCCCAGTTCCTCGAAGCGGTGCATGACCTCGCCGTAGCGCTCGATGATCGCGTCCATCTCGTCGGCCTGCCCGGGGTCGGCCATCGCTACTTCCAGCTTCCCCAGTTCCGCCGCCGCTTCGCTAACCGGCCCGGCGCCGTCCATCACCTCGTGCACGGCGCTGCGGCCCGCCATCTCGCCGACGTCCTGGCTGAAATAGCCGATCGTCATGCCGCGTTCGACCGACACCTGGCCCTCATCGGGCGGCTCCTGCCCCGTCATCATGCGGAAAAGCGTGGTCTTGCCAGCGCCGTTGGGGCCGACAAGTCCCACCTTTTCGCCTTTCATCAAGGAGGCGGAGGCCTCGATGAACAAGAGATGCTGGCCGTTTTGCTTGGAGATATTTTCGAGGCGTATCATCGTGCTTGAGACCCGTGGACGTTTTCACCGGGCTTATGCCAGACGCG
>JAYVYJ010000184.1:0-30541 GCA_043784465.1 Hyphomicrobiales bacterium | reverse complement strand
TCCCAGCCGCAATGCGCCGACGCCGACCATCGCCACGAGCCGCAGGGCGTTGCGGCGATCCGGGGACGGCCAAAGGTGCGCGAGCGCCTCGAACATGGCCTGTTCCTGCTCGGCGTATTTGGCGAGCTTGCTGGCGGCGAGCACGACGCACGCGCGCGACAGCAGGTCCTGCGCGTCTGCGTGGTCAATCAGCCCGAGCCGTGCAGCGGCGCTGACGAGGCCATTGACCAACGACCAGCCGCTGACGATCTCGGCGGAAGCAAGCGACAGGCCGGCGTCGCGGTAGGCGATGGCCTGCGCGACCGGAAGGTGCCCCAGTCGCGCGTCGGCGAACTTCGCGCGATAGGCACCCCGCGAGCGGCCCGCCGCGCGGCGCCGCAACGCCAAAGAGCGCCCGCCCCGCACGTCGCGATCCTGCGCGCATCTCGGCGACAGGCGTGAGCGTCTCGGCTTCGAGATCGACGCCGCGTAGCGCAGCCAGGTCGCCCGCCCCCCACGCGGCGCCGAGCAACGGCCGATCCATGACGCTCCATCGACTTTGAGTTGATCGACGACTACGCTCTCGACGCCTCCGCCCGGGCTCACGTCGCCATCCGCCGCCAGCCCCTCAAGGCCCCACGAAAAGGCGAAGCCCCCCGCCGGAAACGCGCTGTCGCCATATTGCATCAACGCTAGCGCCTCGCCGACGTCAAACATCGCCGACCTCCGCCACTTCGCCCCTCTCCAGCAACGAAGCGATGCGCGCGCGATATTCCACGATGGGGCGGTCCAGCGGCACAGCAAGGGCGTCGTTCTCGAAGCGCACGCGCCAGTGCAGGTTGCCCGCGTTCCAACCGAGCTTCAACGCCGCCGCATCCCGAAGACGCAGACGCCAAACCTGCTGCTCGCCGAAGCGCACGATGATCACGCGCCTCTCGTCGACATGCAGAGGAGCGCCGTCGCGCAAAGCTTCGTCGCGATCCAGGATAGCCGCGCAATCCGTGCCGCGATCCGTAGTCGCGCGGAACCGCTTACGCCCCGCATCTTCGGGCGGCACGAACAGATATTCGAGCGCTCCCGCATGTTCGAAGGCGTGCAGATGCATGCGGTAGGCCGCATCGCTCTCATGTCCAACGACACCCTCGACCCTCAACATCGTCGCCTCAATGCGTGTCGAACACATGTTGATAATCCGCAACCGCCCCCCGCAGCGCGGACGCGTCGGCGGCGGTCGGGCTCCTCGGATCGGCCTCGGCGGGCAGACTGCCGAACTTCATCAGGCAGGCCATCAGCAGAAGCCGCGCCTTGGTCGAGGTCAGGTTGAGCCCCGCGATGGTGAAGCCCAGAGCATCGAGATCGGCGAACCCCTCGCCTGCACCCCGGCTCACTCGAACCACCGGCGCTCCGCAAAAACTCGCCTGCCTCAGCATGAGCGCGCGCAACTCGGACGTATCCGCACCATAGGGCACGAGCCCTTCGATGACGAAGCCGCACAACCGCCCCTTGCCAAGGCGGTTCGCGATCAAACCCTTGAGGTCCGACTCGGCACCCTCGTCGTCTCCGCACGCATCGGCGGCGAAACCGCCGTCCTTGACGATGGAGACCAGCAGGATAGCCTCCTCGGTCAGTCGCCCTTGCGCGTCCTTCACGACAATCTCGACGCGCCTGACGCCGTTCTGTCCGAGCTTCGTCGCCGTCGTAGGAGCCGGCAGCCGCATAAGATTTACTTCCGATTGGGCTGTATGTTTGTAGACGGGTGCGTACATCAGACTAAGCACGCCCGCATGCGTCACCTGCCCCAATACGCCGCCGTGATCACCCGTGGCGACATAGCCGCCCGGGCGCGCGTCAACCTTGGCGACCTCGCGCTCGGCGAAGAACTGCTGTTCCTGGATGACGACCACGCCTGCACGATTGCCGCCTCGCCCGTCGCTCCAGATCTTTGACTCAATATAGGTCACCGAATCGCCGATGTTGGCGGGACCGTCAGCGCTCACCTCCCCCTGCGGTCGCTGCGCCGCGCTGCAAGCGATGGGTTTGCGGGCGTCTATCAGAAGGCTAAACCAATAGGCGGCTTCCTCGATCTGCGGGCTGCCTTGCGTCCAGATAGCGCCGTCGTACTGGCCCGACGACATCACCGCCTGCACGTCGTTTGTGATCTTGGCCAGCGCCGGGCGCGGCGGCGACCTGGCCAGATGAAACGGCTTGTAGGCGAAGAAATCATGGCCGAGACGCTCGGGCGGAATGTCCCCCCCTGCCCTTCGTGAAGCCGCCCGGCGGGGACACCCGGTAGAAATCGACCTCCGCGCGACTGCCGATCAGATTGACCTTGCTGTCGACGCCGATAGCGAGCCGGTCGATCTCCTCGAAACTGCGGGAGCCGTCGGGATAAAACCCTTGTCGCGACACCGGCGAACCCGGCGCGACGGTCTCCTCTTCCCAGGGCGAGCCGTGTTTTTGCAACGCCATATAGCGCAGGGGATAAGAACCGTCTTCCGGGTTTAACCCGATCTCGTAAACCGGCTCGTCGCCCACCGCGCGGCGCGTGGCGGCAAATGACCCGTCGGCCCCGATGTACCCGTCCGGCGGCCCGTATAGCTCGGCCGCGTCCGCCTCACGAGGGTGCGCGGAGAATTGCGCGACATAAACTGTCGCGGGCGTAGCAAGTCTTTGCGCACGAAGCGCGTCGAAGCCCTGCTCGACGGGCAGCCCCGCCCGGAGACGCACCTTGTTGGAGGTCACGAGCGGCGGAGTGTTTTGTATGGTCGCCGTCGGGCCGGCAAGATGCGCGATCTTGATTCTGCTCACCGCCAGACCCTCATTTTGCGATCAACCTTTCTTCCAGCATCATGTGTACGCCCTTCGATCCGTTGACCGTCTGCGTAATATGCAGATCGCCCGCCAGACTGCAGAGCATGTAAGCGTCCGCGTGCGAGAGCCCAGCCTTCTCCTCAATCAGCGCGATCATGTCGCGCAGAACTGCGACCGCGCACTGGTCAAGATCGGGGTCCATGCCCATGGTGATGTAGGGAGTGGGCGTTTCGGCGCGCGGATATTTGAACTTGAGATCTTTGCGCACGATAAACTCAAACCTGCCTTTCAAAGCCGTCTCGATGGCGGTGATGCAGACTTCGCCGTCGCCCTGCGCGCCGTGCCCGTCGCCACATGAAAACAGCGCGCCCTCGACGAACACAGGCAGAAACAGCGCCGCGCCCGCGCCCAGTTTATTGTTGTCCAGATTGCCCGCGAACGCCTGCGGCGCAACGGACGTGACGCGGCCCCAGCCCGGCGGCGGCGGCACGCCCATCACGCCGAAGAACGGCTTGATCTCCAGTTCCAGCCCCCACGGCATTGCGGCGACGTTGCGCGCAATGTCGAACGGAATATTGACGAGGCGCGACTCGTCGTAATCGTGCGGCAGCGTTCCAAGCAGCGGTAAGATCAAGTTGAAGCCCCAGTCCTGACTGACCGTGACCTCATGGATGCGCACTTCCAGCACATCGCCCGGCGCGGCGCCTTCAACAAACACCGGTCCCGTCAGGATATGCGGCCCCAGGGGCGTCAATCTGGCGTGTATCGATGCGCCCGGCGTACATCACCGCCACCTGATCGGCGATCTGCGCGGCCACGCCGAGATTATTGGTGACGAAGATCATCGACATGCCGAAATCGCGTTGAAGCCCAAGCAGCAGCACGAGAATCTGTATCTCCACCGACGCGTCGAGCGCCGTCGTCGGTTCGTCGTCGAGCACCAGGCTTGACCGGCACGAGAGCGCCATGGCAATCCCGACACGCTGCCGCAGGCCGCCTGAAAGTTTATCTGGAAACGCCTTGAGCCGACGCTCGGGCGAGGGCGCGGGCACGAGTTCGAGCAACTCCAGCGCCCGGGCATAGGCGGCCTTGCGCGAAACTCCCTTGTGGCGCATCACCGTTTCGGCGATCTGGTCGCCGACCTTGTAGGGCGGATCGAGCGCCATCATCGGCTCCTGAAAGATCATCGAGATCAACGAACCCCGCAGCTTGATGACGGCGCGTTCGCTCAAGATTCCCATGTCGTGCGGTCCGACCTTCATCGACCCTTCGATCACCGTGCGCTTTTAGGATGCAACCGCAGCAGCGCGCGCATCATCACCGATTTGCCCGAACCGGATTCGCCGATCACGCACAACACGCTCCCCCGCTGCAACGCGAAGCTGACGCCATTGACCGCCTGCACCGTCGCGTCGCGGCTGACGAAGCGCACGCGCAAATCCTCGACGCTGAGGAACGGTGTGGCTGCGGCGAGAAGCGTCATGTCGTTCATAACTCCCTCTCAGTGGGCGGCGCGGCTGTGGCCGGAGCCGGGCTTGTCCATATGGCACGCCGTCAAATGCGTCTCAGGCGATTGCTTTAGGGGTTCCCCGAGGCTCGGCGCCGCGTGTTTGCAGATGTCTTCGGTGAACGCGCAGCGTGTATGGAAACGTCAGCACGGCGGCGGACGAACAGGGCTTGGCGGATCGCCCGCCAGCGGCGCGGCTTCGACGCGGTAACGCCGGTCCATCGTCAGGCGACAGGCGAGGAGCGCCTGCGTATAGGGATGTTTAGGCGCCTCATAAATTTCATGCGCCGGGCCGATCTCGACGACCTGTCCCAGATACATCACCATCACGCGATCCGAGATATAGCGCATCACATGCAGGTCGTGGAAGATAAAGATATAAGTCAGGTTGAGCTGGCGCTTGAGATCGGCAAGCAGATTGAGGACTTGCGCCTCTACGGATTTGTCGAGCGCCGAGACCGCTTCCTCAAGGATCAGCAATCGGGGATCGAGCGACAGCGCGCGCGCGACATTGACCCTCTGCTTCTGTCCGCCCGACATTTCATGCGGGTAGCGCGGCCCGAACAGGGCCGGCTTAAGGCCGACCTGCTCCATCAGCGCGCGGGCCCGCGCTTTGGCCTCATGCGCCCTGGCGCCCTGCACCCTCGGCCCATAGGCGATGGATTGCGCTACCGGCAGCCTCGGATTGAGGAAGGAGGAAGAGTCCTGGAACACCCTCTGAAGCGAGCGCCTGAGGCCGTCGAGCGGTACGCCATTCTCGCCGCCGACGGCTTCGCCATCGAGGATGATCGTCCCCCCGTCTCGGGCGATCAGATGCATGAGCAATCGCGCCAGCGTCGACTTGCCGCAACCGGACTCGCCGACAATCCCCAGCGTTTCTCCCTTAACCACGGAGAACGACACGTCGTCGACGGTCCTGACCTCCGCGACCTTGCGGTTGAGCAGCCAGGCGCGGATTGGGAAATATTTGCGCAACGTTTCGACGATCAACACGGGCTGCGCAAACCCACCACGGTCGCGCGGGTCCGGAGCGGCCAGACGTTGCAAGGCGCCTGCGACTTCAGTCATGCGCGCACGTCCATGGCTGCCTCAGTCTGTCGCTCAGCAGATTGAACGCCACCGAGGTCGCGAAAATCATAAGGTCGGGAATCGCGCTGACCATCGGCTGCACGTAGATCGACTGGCGCAGCGTCGACGGCATCAAGCCCCAGTCGGCCATCGGCGGCGCGACGCCGAGGCCGAGGAACGAGAGGCCCGACGCGAGGATGATCGACACGGACACCAGCGTCGAGGCGTACACCAGCGCCGCCGATAAACTGTTGATCAGCACATGGGTGAAAACGATGGAGAGCGAGGAGGCGCCGGTGGAGCGTGCCGCGTCCGCGAAGTCCATGTTGCGCACCTGCGATGTCGCCGTCTCCGCGACGCGACAGAGCGGTGGGATCAACACGATGGTCAGCGTCAGCAGTTAATTGACCACGCCTCCACCCAGACTTCCCGAAATCGCCACCGCCAGCAGGACGGACGGAAACGCGAAGAAAATGTCCATGAAGCGCATGATCGCCATGTTCGTGCGGCCGCCGAAATATCCGGCGACGACGCCGAACAACCCTCCGACCAGCGTGGCCAGCGCCACGGGAACGACGTCCATCGCCAGCGAAACGCGGCCTCCGTAAATGAGCCGGCTCAGCATATCGCGCCCCTGCTCGTCGGAGCCCAGCAGATGTCCGCGAAAGCCAATGGGTTTAAGCCGATGCGCCACGCTGGATTTGTAGCGGTCCAGTCGGGCGATGTAAGGCGCGAACACCGCGAGCCCCACGATGGCGACGATGATCGCGAGACATACCAGCGTCACATAGTCATAGCGCATCCGGCGCCATACGTTTCCATAATAGCCCCGGGCAGGCGGCGCGTCGCTCGTGCGCGACGCCGCCGGCGCCATGCGTTGTGCGGCCGTCACGTCGGCCAATCGAGAGCTCCCTCAGCCACGTTGCAGTCGCGGATCGACCCGCGATTGCAGCAGGTCGACCACGAGATTGATGAGAACGAACACGCCCGCCAGCACGAGGATCGTGCCCTGAAGCAGCGGAATATCGCGCGTCAGCACCGCCTTGTTGAGAAGATAGCCTGTGCCCGGCCAGGTGAACACCGTCTCGACCAGTACGGAGCCGCCAATCAGATAACCCAATTGCAGTCCCAGCATCGCCATGGCTTGCGGCATGATGTTGACGACCGCGTGGCGGATCACCTGTAACTCGCCAAGGCCTTTGGCGCGAAGCGTCAGAATGAAATCCTGATTAAGACTTTCCGACATCGAGGGGCGCGTCGTGCGCGTCATGATGCCCAGCGGCGGCAAGGCCTGCGCGAAGATCGGCATGACGGCGTATTTGAGGTCGCTCCAGCGAATATAGCTGAACGTGTCGGACCCGTTTGGCCCCATGCCTGTCGCCGGCAACCAGCCGAGGTTGACGGAGAACAGGATCACCAGGACCACCGCCAGCCAGAACGGCGGGACGCTGATGCCGAAAACGGCGACGGCGGTGACGAGACGGTCGGCGAACGTGCCGGCCTTGTAAGCCCCGATGACGCCGAAAATCAGCGACAGCACCGGCGCCAGCAGCACGGAAATGACGGCGATCACGATCGTATGCGCCAGCGCCTGGAACACCTCGCCCGCCACGGGAACCTTGTCGGAGATCGACATGCCGAGATCGCCAAGGCGGACCCTGCCGATCCAGATCAGGTATTGCCAAACGACGGGCTTGTCGAGACCATACGCCGCGCGCAGCCGCATGGCGTCCTCGGCGCTGGCGGTGGGGGAGAGCAAATTCTGCACGGGGTAGCCGGGGGCGAACTTCACCAGCGCAAAGCAGATGACGCTGACGCCGATCAGACTCGGGATCGTCATCAGGATGCGTCGGCCTGCATAAAGCCACATCTCGTCAACCTCCGAAGATCTATCCGCGAGACGCCCGCAGCTGAGGCTGCGGGCGGGATCGTCAAGGCTTCACGACGATGGGTGTCAGGTCCTGAAACCAGCTCTGCGCCTGCACGAAGCCCGAAAGCTTCGGCGACAGCGCGCGCGGGTTGAGGTCATGAACGATATAGATCTCGGCCGCGTCGGCGACGGCGAGTTCGTTCAATTGCGTGAGAAGCGAGTTGCGCTTGGCGGGATCGAACTCCACCAGCACCCTGGCGCCGAGGTCGTCCATTTTCGGATCTTTGAAAGCGCCCCAGTTGCAGCAATTGGGAGGCGCGTAACCCGTCATCCACTTCTTGAGGATGCCCTGCACCGGATCGATCGGCGCCATCGAAAAGTTGATGCGGTTGAAGTCCGTCTTCTGCGAACCGCCGAAAAATACGCCGATCAACGCGTTCCAATCCATGGGAACAAGCTCGGCCTGGAAGCCTACGGCCTCAAGTTGCTCCTTGACGAGTTCGTTCATCGGCAACGGCTGCATCTGGCCGGAGCCGGAGGTCGAGATGCCGATCTTGATCTTGCAAGGCGTGCATTTGGCGTCTTTCAGCAGCGCCTTGGCTTTATCGGGCTTGAAGTCATAGGCCACCGGCTTGCCGTACCACGGCTGCGAGTCGATGAACGTCTGCGTCGCCGCCCCCGCTACGCCTTGCAGCATGTCGACCATGTCCTGGCGGTTAATCGTGAAATTGGCCGCCTGACGGACGCGCAGATCGTTGAACGGGGGCACGTCCGTGCGCAGGATGTAATCCCAGTTGTGCGGATAGGGTACGGTGATGATCTGCATGCCGCTCTGTTTGAGGCGCGGATGCGTGTCGGGCGATGGGGCCTCTACGAAATCGACTTGGCCCGAAGGCAGAGCGGCGGCGCGGGTCGAGGCTTCAGGCATAGGCAGCAACACAAGGCGATCATGTTTGGGCATGGGCTGCGGGTTCCAGTATTTCTCGTTCTTGACGAGTTCGAGCCGTTCATGAGCGACGACCTTGTCGAACTTGTAGGGACCGGTGCCGGAGGGGTGTTTGTAATAGGCGTCCCAGTTGTAGTTATCCTTCTCGACCGCGCAGTTCGAGATCATGTAATCCATCGCCATTTCGTAGGGAAACAGCGCGTTCGGCGTCTTGGTGTGAATGGCGACGGCGTAATCGTCGACCTTATCGACGGTCACGATGTTGACCGTCGTATAACCGATCATGCCGACGTGGCGGAAGTTGAACTGCGGCGCCTTGGGGTCCATCACGCGTTTGAAGTTCCAGAGCTCGGAATCGGCGTTCCACGGGCAACCGTCGTGGAAGCTGACGCCCTGGCGCAGCTTGAGGGTCCACTTTGTTTTGTCGCCGAAGTCGATGTCCCAGCTCAGGGCGAGGCCGGGCACGATGTCGGCCGCCTTGCCGAAGCTTGAAAGATCCCAAAGCGCCAGCGTGTCGTAGAGTGTTTAGCCCGCGAAGCGATAGCCTTCATAGCCCTGATCGGGCGCGCCGGTGTAGTCGGGAATGTCGGCGGCCGTCATCGCTACCCTCAGCACCGTTTCCGCCTGGGCCGCCCCGGCGCCCGCGACCGCGGCGAACGCCACCGTTGTGAGAACGAAGCCCGCCTTTTGAAATCTGTCGAAACTCATTCGCCGTCCTCCTGCAGCCGCACGAACACGCCGTGTTTGATGGCAAGGTCCCTGCCAACCGGGGGGCGAATCCATTTGATCTGAGTTTCCAACGCGCCGACGCAATCGGGAACGCCGCGTGAGGCTTGAGCGACGCAGCTCAGGCAGGCGGACGGGGCGCAAAAAGAGGCGGCGGCTGATGATTTGTTGCTCAAGGAATATTATTGTTTGAAATTAAGTCGGAGGCTATGATCGTGCTCGGGACGGAGGCTCGCGCATGCACACGGATGAAGACGCCGCCGCGTCGCGGATGGCGCGACGCTTCGCCGCCGCCGGAATCGTCGTGCCTTACGACCGCGCGGCCGGCGCCTGTGCGGACGCGCAGGGGTTGCTTGACGCCGTGTATTGGCTGCGCCGCCCGCGCGAGGCCGCCGCCGAGCCCGGGCATGTGTTCGTCGCCGGGCCGCCCCGCTCATGACCGCCGCGCCGCACGAACTTTCCTTCGTCCAAGCCGGAAGGGCGCTTCGTTCTCGCGAAACCACGTCGGTCGCACTGACGAAGGCCGCGCTTGCGGGCATCGACGGGTTGAACGACGAGGTGCACGCCTTCGTCACGCTCGCGCGCGAGCGCGCGCTTAGCGACGCCGCGCGGGCCGACGAGGCGCTGGCGGCGGGACGCGATAAGGGGCCGCTGCACGGCGTGCCCTACGCGCTCAAGGATATTTATGCGACGGCGGGAAGCCGCACGACCTGCCATTCCAACCTCTTTTGCGACTATGTGCCCGTGGCGGACAGCGCCGTCCAGGAGAAGCTGGCGGCGGGCGGCGCGATGCTGCTGGGCAAGGTCGGCACGTTCGAGTTCGCCATCGGAGGCCCCAGCTTCGATCTGCCCTTTCCGCCCGCGCGCTCTCCGTGGAACCCCGAGCGTTTCACGGGCGGCTCGTCCTCGGAATCGGCGGCGGCGGTCGCCAGCGGCATGACGCGCATGGCGATGGGCTCGGACACCGGCGGCTCGATACGCGGGCCGGCGGCTTTGTGCGGGATCGTCGGGCTCAAGCCCACTTACGGTCGCGTCTCGCGGCGCGGCGTGTTTCCGCTAGCCTATTCGCTCGACCCTTGCGGACCGCTGACCCAGAGCGTCGAGGACGCGGCGCTGGCGCTACAGGTGATCGCCGGATACGATTGCGCCGACCCCGGCTCCGTCGATACGCCCGTTCCCGATTATTCCGCCGCGCTCGGCGCGGGCGTGACAGGATTGCGCATCGGCTACATGCGCGGGTCCTTCGTCGAGAACCCCTATCTCACAAAGGAGGCGCTCGACGCGCGCGACGCCGCTGCGCGGACGTTGGCCGGACTCGGAGCGCGCGTCGAGGAGGTGGCGGCGCCGCCGTTCGAGGCATTCGACGCCTGCGCGCAGGTCATCATGTTCGCCGAGGCCAACGCCCTCCACGAGCAGGACCTCAGGACCCGCCCGCACGCCTATCGGCGCTACGCCTATCAGCGCATCGTCGCGGGCGCGGTGCTGTCGGCCGCCGATCTGTTGCAGGCGCAACGGCTGCGCCGAGAATTGACGGGCGCTGTCAACAAGCTGCTCGCCGGCCGCGCAGCGCTGTCGGCGTCGACCTCGCTCGCCACAGCCACGCCGTTCTCGGCGTTCGGGCTGGACGCGGCCAAGGGATGCGGCATGCTGACCAATCCTTTCAACGTCACCGGCAGCCCCGCGCTCGCGCTGCCCATCGGCTTTGGCGCCGACGGCCTGCCGCTAGGAGCCCAGATCGTCGGTCGCCCGTTCGACGAGGCGACCGTGCTGCGCATCGGCGCGGCCTTCGAGAAAGCGGCGGGCGTGGACGCCCGCCGTCCTCCCTGTTTCCAAACCCGGAGCGCCGCATGAGTCACGACCTCGCCTATGCCTCTCTGCTCGACGTCTCCGCCAAGCTCGCCAGCGGCGCGCTATCGTCTGTCGAACTCACCGAGGCGACGCTTCAGCGCATCGCGGCGATCAACCCCCGGCTCAACGCCTATCTGTCCATCACCGCCGACAGCGCGATGGCGCAGGCCAAGGCGGCGGCGGCCGAGCTTCGGCAGGGGCGCCGGCGCGGGCCGCTGCATGGCGTGCCCATCGCGATCAAGGACCTGTTCCACATCGAAGGCGTCGTCTCGACCTTCGCCTCGCCCGCCTATCGCGATTTCGTCGCCGTCAAAGACGCGACGCTGCTCACGCGGCTCAAGACCGCCGGTGCGGTGATTCTGGGCCAGTTGCATCTGCACGAGGGCGCGTTCGGCGCCCATCATCCGGCGCTAGGGCGCTGCCTGAACCCGTGGAACGCCGATTACTGGCCGGGCGGCTCGTCGTCAGGCTCGGGCGCGGCGACCGCCACGGGGCTCTGCTACGCCAGCACGGGCACCGACACGGGCGGCTCGATCCGCTTTCCCTCCGCCGCCTGCGGCGTCACCGGGCTGAAAGTCACCTGGGGCCGCACCAGCAGGGAAGGCGTGTTCGCGCTCTCCCCCTCGCTCGACGCCATCGGACCCATGGCGCGCAACGCCGCCGACGCGGCGGCGATGCTCGATGCGCTGGCCGGCCCCGACCCGCTCGATCCCACCAGCCTCGACGCGCCGCTCCCGAACGCCCTTGCCAGCCTCAAAGGCGCGGAGGGCGCGCATGGCGTGCGCATCGGCGTGGACGCGGCCTATCTGGAGGATGGCGTCGATGCCGAGACGGTGGCGGCCATCCGCGCCGCGCTCAGCGTATTCGAGAGCCTCGGCGCGACGCTGGCGCCAGTCCGCGTGCCCGACCGCGCGGCGGCCATCGCAGCGCAACTGATCATCATGGACGTCGAATGCGCCGGTTTTCACAAAGACGTCTACGCGCGCAGGAAGGCCGATTTCGGCGTAGAACTTGCCGCCGCCATAGAGCGCGGGCTGGGCGCCGATCCCGTCCGGCTCGGCGCGGCTTATGTCGAGCGCGACCGCTTCCGGGGCGAGATGCGCCGCCTGTTCGCCGGCGTGGACGCGTTGATCTCGCCTGTCTATCCCGTCGTCGGCTTCCGCTATGACGAGTGGGACAAGATCATTGGTGATTTCAGCCGAGTGCTGGCTTACGCCTCGCCCTACAACGTCAGCGGCAATCCGAGCCTTGCCCTGCCTTGCGGGCTGGCCGCCGTCGGCATGCCGATCGGCATGCAGTTGATTGGCCCCCATCTGAGCGAGGCCGCGTTGCTGCGCATCGGCCACGCTTTTCAGATGGCGACCGACTGGCACGTCAAACATCCGCCGGGGTTTTAAGGAAGGGCGCCGCCATGTCTCTCGACGAGGTTCACTATCGGCCGCTCACCAAGGTCGGCGAGCATATCCGCGCCGGCGACGTTTCGCCGGTCGAGGTCGCCGAAGCGACGCTCCAGCGCATCGGCAGGTTCGACGGCAAGCTGAAGAGCTACACGACCGTCACCGCCGATCTCGCGCGCGCTCAGGCCAGGCAGGCGGAAGCGGAAATCAGACAGGGCCGCTGCCGCGGGCCGCTGCACGGCGTCCCTATCGCGGTGAAGGACCTCTGTGTCACCAAGGCGATCGAGACGACTGGCGGCATGCCGATCCATGCCGATTTCAAACCCGACCATGACGCGACCGTCGTGACCAGGCGCGCGGAAGCCGGCGCGGTGTTGCTCGGCAAGCTCCATATGACCGAGGGCGCGGGGCTTGAACACCACCCCGACCTGCCCGAGCCGGCGAACCCTTGGAAAGACGACCTCTGGACGGGCGTCTCCTCCTCGGGCTCCGCCGTGGCGACAGCGGCGGGACTCACCTATGGCGCCATCGGATCCGACATCGGCGGCTCGATCCGGTTTCCCTCCGCCTGCAACGCGCTGACCGGCGTCAAGCCGACCTGGGGGCGCATCAGCCGCTACGGCATCTTCGATCTGGCCCCCACCTTCGACCATCTGGGGCCGATGACGCGCAGCGCCGCCGATTCCGCCGCGATGCTGGGGTTCTCGCGGGCTACGATCCCAACGACCCGACGTCGTTGTCGGGCCCGGTTCCCGATTACCTCGCGTCACTGGCGGGCGTTGACGGCGCGCGTTGCGTTCGTCTGGGGCTAGACTGGGATTTCGCCACCGCCGAGCCGGAGATCAGCGCGCTGGTGAAACAGGCGGCGAAGGTTCTCATCGATCTTGGCGCCGAACCGCGCGCCGTCAAATTTCCGGCCATCGGAGAGGTCTCGAAGCACACGATGCCGCTTTGCGTTGCCGAACTCGCGGCGGTCCATGTGGCGACCTATCCCGCCCGCGCCGCCGAATATGGGCCGTGGATCAAAAACGGTCTCGAACTCGGGCGCTCGTCAATCGGAGTCGATTTAGGCAAGGGCGCCATCGTGCGCTCGGAATTTGCCGGATCGGTGAGGCGGTTCTTTGAAGGGATCGATGTGTTCATCATGCCCACGTTCAGCCGGGCGACGCCGACCAGGGCGCAAGCGCGCGCGCAGGCGGCGGAGGATTTCAACCTCATCGGCCGCTACACCTTCCCCTTCAACGCGACCGGCACGCCGACCTTCACGCTGCCTTGCGGCTTCACCTCCGACGGGAGACCGGTCGCGTTTCAGCTCGCGGGCCCGCATGTCTCGGAGGCGACGTTGCAGAGGGTCGCGCACGCCTATCAGCCGGCGACGGACTGGCATATCCGCCGCCCGCCGGGGTTTTGAGTTCAACTCAGCAACTCGCGCAGCAACGTCTTAAGTTCAGCCGCTTTGCTGGACACCAGCCGGCCGGCGAGGCCGCGCTCTTGCGCTTGCGTGACATTGCGCATCCGCTTGAACAAGCTCTTGCCGCCCGCGGTCGCCAGCACCAGCACACGGCGGCGGTCCATCGGATCGGGCGCGCGATAGACCAAGCCTTCGCTCGTCATCCTGTCGATTGTCTTCGTCAGGGTCGGCGTCTCGATTAGCGCGGCGGTCGCGATCTCGCCCATCGCGCGCGGCTCGCGCGCGTCGAGAACCTCAAGAATTCGGAAATGCTCGATCGGGACGCCCCCGGGCCGCAAACGCTCTGTGAGATCGGCCTCCAATCGCTTGTGCAGGCTAGCCACCAGATAAGACAATTGGTTCGTCATGCGCGACGGGGGCATGCATCCTCCCGATTCCCGGCTCAGAAACATTCGGTTCCGGCGCGCGGCGCTAACACAATCGTTCGCGTCTGACAATGTATCGGTTTCCAGTATTCACGCGAACTCGGCGACGACGTCGAGGGCGACGCCATCTGCGGCGGCCAACAACACGGGGCCGAGCCGTTCGAGCGGCCTTGCGCCCAACAGGCCGCGCGGCGACAGCGGGCGGGCGAGGTCGCGCGCGCCGCCCCCGTCTCGCGCGAGCGCAGCGGCGAAATGCACGCCGCGATGAAACATCACGTTGGTCGCGCACGCCGGCGGCGCCCATTCGCCAAGCGCGTCGTGGCAACGCTCCAGGAACGCTGCATTGGCGCCCTCGCGGCGCGCGGCGAAATAATGGGCGGCGGTGAACAGATTGTGCGTCGCCTCCGCGCCGATGCCGCACACGACGTTCTCGTCGATCAACAGGCCGAAGCGCAGCGTGTCGCCATCAAGTCCGGCGTGCGCGAAGGCGCGGTGGAAGTCGATGGCGTTTTGCCCCACCAGCGCGCCGATGACCACGTCGGCGCGGCTGCGCTTGATGGCGGCGACGACTTCCTCCTCCCGGCGCCGGCCCAACGGCAGGAACGCCTCGCCGACCCAGCGCCCGCCCTGCGCACGCACGCAGGCGAAAGCCGCATCGCGCGCCATGCGCGGCCAACGTAATCGTCGCCGACGAAGAAGAAACGTTCTGCGCGCTTGCGCTCCTTGAGCCAGTCGAGCGCGGGGCGTAGCAATTCCGCGTCGACGCTGCCGATGGCGACCGTCGCCGGGCCGCAAGGCACGCCCTAGTATCGCGCGGTGTAGACATAAGGCGCGCGGGCCGCCAGGCGGTCGCTGGGATGGGCGCGCACCACCGCCTCGACGCCAAACGTCTGGATGAGATCGTCCACCAACCGCGCCGCGCTCGCGGGCGAGGCGCCGCAATCGCAAGCGATGAGTTCGACCTCGCGGCCGCGCACGCCGCCTGCGTTGTTGATCTCGGCGGCGGCGAGGGCGGCCGCCGCCTCGATGGCGGGTCCCCACAGGCTGGCGGCGCCGGAACGGGCAAAGAGCAGACCAATCCTCAACCAGCGCTCCCGTCGCGTCCACGCAGCGTGGCTCCGGCGAGGCCGTTCTGTCAAATGCGGCGCGGCGTCTACCAAATAAGCTTGCGTTGTCGATATTTTCAGAATGTACTAAAGTGGCGAGAGCTTGCCTGCGGGGGGCCCGTGCATAAAATTTGGATCCCCGATGCGATCGCGGAACGCGGGCGTCGCAAGCGCGACGGTCGCGAGCGCATTGTTGACGCGCCCGACGTGCGCAAGGTCGCGCATATAGTGGTCGATCTTCAGGTCGGCTTCTGTCACGAGAGCGCCGCCGTCGAAACGTCCTGCACGCGCGATAACTTCGGGAACGTCAACGCTATTTCGCGCAGCGTTCGGGCGGCGGGCGGTCTCAACGTCTTGCTTCGCTGCGCTCAAGACGCGGAAGACACCCAACCCTGGAGCGTCCGGCATCGCAATTATTTGGGTCCCCTCGCAATTCGCGACGAGGAAGGCGGCCTTCTCGCGCGGGGCCGCGCAAGGGCGGATCGCGCCCGAGCGAGAGGTGTCTCCGGGCGACGGGCTGGTCGGCAAGACCCGTTTCTCCGCATCGATCCCGGGCGCCGGCGACCTCGATGCGCGATGGGAGCCGCGCGCCGTCGAGACGCTCATCATCACTGGCGTGCTGACCAACTGATGCTGCGGGCCACGGCGCGCGATGCGCTCCAGACGGGTTACGGCGTCGTCGTCGTCAGCGAGGGCAATAGGACGAGCGCCGACGAGGAGCACGACGCAACCCTGATGATCCTATCAACGATCTTCGGCGACCTGATGGACCCCGAAACATGGATCGGCCTCGTCAAGCGCTCGCCGACGCGCGCCGCCGCGTAATCGCGCACGGCACTGCTCTTCCAGACGAACCGCGACGACGCCGTCCCGTCATGGGGCTCCCTCTCCTTCGACATGGCAGGGCCGGTCACAAAAATCGCCATTGGCGAGTGCGTTCATCGCGGCTTTCTGGAGTCGGGCGGCGCCCGCGCCACCCACGATGCGATCGACGCGACGGCGGGATTGTCGAGGCGTTGGGGAGCGCATGTGCGAAGTTGTGGGCGACGCCGTAAACTCCGCGTTGCGGCAACGGTTGAAGGCGGCGACGGAAGATCCCCTTTCCCGCCCGCCTGGTTCCGGCATATCCCTCAAATTATGTGAACAAGTTCCGCGTCGAAATTCGCCGCCGTCAATGACTTGACCCCAGCCATCTTCCGTCTGCGCGTCTTGGATCAGCGGATACCGATCAGGGTAATCTCTCCATTTATTTCTACACCCGACCGCCGTGCAACGCAGGGCGTTGTCGCTGGACTTTCGGGGCCCGCGTGGCCATAGTCCCGCGAAATCAGCGCCCTTGATAGGTCCGCCATGTCGATCAAATTGTTTTTGCTGCGTTTTTTCACGTGGTGGAACGGCGCGAATCTCAATACCTGGGTCCATACGACCAAACATGGGGAACTTGTCGGTCACGACTCGTTCGGCAACGCCTATTATCAGACCCGGGGCGGCGTCATCGATGCCTCGCTGGGCTTCGTGCGCCGCTGGGTCATCTATAACGGCGTCTCTGAGGCGTCGATGACGCCGCCGGGCTGGAACGGCTGGTTGCACCATACCGTCGATACGCCCCCTTCGGAAGAGGATTACAAGCCCCACGCTTGGGAACTGCCACATCGCGGCAACCTCACCGGCACCCCCGCCGCCATCCGCCCCAAAGGCTCCACCCTGCGGCGCGGACGCCGGCAGGCGAGCGGCGGCGATTATCAGGCCTGGACGCCAAACTGACGACAGGTTTCGCGTTTCGCATGAAAAAGCTTACTTGCTTCCTTCTCGCGGGCGCCGCCTTGGCCGCCACGCCTGCGCTCGCCGACAAGTTCAAGCGGCCGACCGCCGTTTTCGCGGGGCTCGACAAGATCACCGGACGCATCATCTCGTTCGAAGTCGCTATCGGCGAGACCGTGCAATTCGGCTCGCTCCAGATCACGCCGCGCGTCTGCTACGGCCGTCCGCCGACCGAAGCGCCGCGCACGGACGCCTTCGCCGAAGTGGAGGAGGTCGAGACGGACAAGACGCTCAAACGCATCTTCACCGGCTGGATGTTCGCCGACAGCCCCGGCCTGCATGGAGTCGAGCATCCGGTTTACGACATCTGGCTGACCGACTGCAAAGGCGACGGCCCGCTGATCAAGGAGGCTCCCGAAGCGGTCGAAGCGACGAGCGACGAATCCGACGCGACGGCGACGCCGGGCGCGACGCCCACGCCCGGCGCGACGCCCACGCCCAAGCCGACCCGCAAGCCCAAGCCGAAGCCGAAGCCGGCGCCGGACCTTCCGCCCGAAAACGTGGGCCGGACGCCTTCTCGGCAGTTCTTCCCCGACGACGCTTCGCCTGGCGCGCCCCTGCATATCGGCCGCTGAGGAGGACGCCATGCGCTTCACGGCGAAACTGCTAGAAAACCGAGTACTGTATGAGGGCCGCTTCGCCCTCACGCAAACCCGCGCCGAAGTGTCGGACCCGCAGGGCCACGCCTTCTTGGTCGACCACGAGGTGTATCGTCACGGCTTTGCGGCGGCCGCGCTGCTGTACGATCCCGATCGGGGCGTGGCGATGCTGGTGCGCCAGTTCCGCATGCCGCCGTTTCTGGCCGATGGCGTCACGGAGATGCTCGAAGTCTGCGCCGGGATGCTCGACGGCGACGCCCCCGAAGCGGGCGCGCGTCGGGAAGTGCTGGAAGAGACGGGCGTGGAAGCGCGGGAACTCGTCCACGCCTTTGACGCCTATATGAGCCCCGGCGGCGTGACCGAGCGCATCTCGTGCTTCACGGCGCGCTACAGCCCCGCAGACCGCAGACACGCGGGCGGCGGCGTCGACGCGGACGAACATATCGAGATTGTGGAGATGCCTTTCGAACTGGCTCTGGCGATGATCGGGCGCGGCGAAATTCGCGACGCCAAGACCATTTCGCTGCTTTATCACGCGCGTGTGCGAGGCCTGATGTGAGCGACGACCTAGCCTATCTGGAAGCCGGACGAAAACTGTTCGCAGGCGAAGCGGACTTCTTCTACGCCGCCGCCAAGCCCGACGGCCTGCCCGAAGCGGGCCTGCCGGAGATCGCCTTCGCCGGGCGCTCGAACGTCGGCAAAAGCTCGCTGGTCAACGCGCTGACCGGCCGAAACGCGCTCGCACGCGCCTCCAACACGCCGGGCCGCACGCGCGAACTGATCTTCTTCAACCTCGGCGGGCGGCTCAACCTCGTCGACATGCCGGGCTACGGATACGCTTCCGTCGGCAAGGAAATGTCGGCGGGCTGGGTGAAGCTGGTGCGCGACTATCTGCGCGGCCGCCCGACGTTGCTGCGCGCCTTCGTTCTGGTGGACGGGCGGCATGGGGTGAAGCCAAGCGACGAAGAGACGTTCGCCTCCCTCGACGCGACGGCCGTGTCCTACGCCGTCGTCCTGACCAAGCGCGACGAGGTCAAGCTTTCAGAACAGGGGGCGCGTCTGGAGGCGACGAAGGAGGCTTTGCGCAAGCATCCCGCCGCCTACCCGGAGGTGTTTTTCACCTCCGCGCGCACCGGCGAAGGCGTGCCGGAATTACGCGCGCACGTGGCGCGGCTGCTCGCCGAGCGCGGGGCCAAATAGGGCAAGCTGTGTTCAGGCGGCTCCCTGCGTCTTCGCGAGCCGCACGACACGTTTTGGGTTTCGCCGCCGCAAGCCGCTCTTGGACTGACGTGTCGGCATTGCGAGTTACGCGGAGCCATCCGTTTACCCGGGATCGAATGGCTAAAGTTCGAGTTGCCGCCTCTGGATCGCCTCGTCCCTGCGTTCCTCACAATCACGCTCTCTCTGATTTGCACCTGGCTGTGTGACGCGATCCCCCGCTTCCGCTAGATCGCAGCTCTCCTAACGCCAATTGTCGTCGGCGCGTTTCGACGGCTTCGCCTAGCTCGCGGGGACGGCGGGACTTTGCAGACACGACTTGCTCCCGGCGACGCGGTCCCCCTGGGCTTTAGTCGCCTGTCGCAAGGCTTTCGAACTCGTGCGACTGCACGATAGCGTCGCTGCGCTTGCCATGGCGGCCCTGACCTGACTGCCGGATTCAGATTTCCGCCCGGCAAGCCTTGCTTTTTGGGCGAATATATCCAAGTCTACATTCTACAGTCCTGACTTCCATGAGCCGCTCCCTGCCGCCAGCCGCCGCCGCCACCTCGATGTCCGACCGCGCCGCTCAGGCGATCCGCGAGCGGCTGAGCGGCAAGCCGATGGGGCGCGTCGCGACGGCGGTTCTGTTCGCGGGCCCTGCGGTCATCGCCTCCATCGCGTATGTCGATCCCGGCAATTTCGCGACCAATGTGCAGGCGGGCGCGGCCTATGGCTATTCGCTGCTGTGGGTGGTGCTGTTCGCCAATGTCGTGGCCATGCTGTTTCAGGCGCTTTCCGCCAAACTCGGCATCGTGACCGGGCGCCATCTGGCCGAACATTGCCGCGACCAGTTTCCGCCCAAAGTCGTGTTCGCCTTGTGGACTTTAAGCGAGATCGCCGCGATGGCGACCGACCTCGCGGAATTCGTCGGCGGCGCCATCGGCTTTTCGCTGCTGTTTCATGTGCCGCTGATGGCGGGCATGGTCGTCACCGGCGCCCTCACCTACGCGCTGCTGACGATCGACAGGCGGGGCTTTCGCCCGATGGAGATAGCCATCGGCACGCTCGTCGGCGTTATCGGCCTTTGTTACCTCGCGGAATTGTTCATCGCCCCGGTCGATTGGACCGCGGCCTTGCGCGGCGCGGTGACGCCGCAAATCGCCGACCCTCGCGCGCTCACCATCGCGGTCGGCGTTATCGGCGCGACAGTGATGCCGCACGCCATCTATCTCCACTCGGCGCTGACGGGCGCGCGTCCGCAGGGCGGCAACGACGCGGAGCGGGCGACGATGCTGCGCTTCTCCAACCGCGAGGTGTTGTTCGCGCTGGCGGGGGCGGGCCTCGTCAACATGACGATGGTGGCGATGGCCGCCGCCGCTTTCCACGCCGGCCATAGCGACGTCGCCGAAATCGGGACGGCCTATCACACACTGACGCCGCTGCTCGGCGCAGGCGCGGCGACGCTGTTTCTGGTCTCGCTGCTCGCTTCGGGCGTGTCGAGTTCGGTGGTCGGCACGATGGCGGGTCAGGTCATCATGCAGGGTTTTCTGCGGCGCTCGATCCCCGTCTGGGTGCGGCGGGCGATCACGATGGTTCCCGCCTTCGTCGTGGTCGCAGCGGGCGTCGACGCCACCCAGGCTCTCGTGATGAGCCAGGTGGTGCTGAGCCTGACGCTGCCGGTCCCGATGATCGCGCTTTTGATGTTCACGCGACGGCGCGACCTAATGGGCGTGTTCGCCAACGGGCCGCTCACGCAAGTCGCGGCTGTCGCCGGCGCCGTCGCCATCGTCGCGCTCAACGTCGTGCTGCTGTTGCAGACAGCGGGCGTGGCGGTGCCGGGGTTGGGTTAGCCCACCAGCACGATATGCAGCCTCCGCGGGCCGTGAGCGCCGAACAGCAACGTCTGTTCGATGTCGGCGGAGCGCGACGGGCCGGTGACGAAATTGAGCGTGCGCGGAACCTCGCCCTTGCCATAGGCCGTGCGCAGGCGGGCGAACACGCTTTCCATGTCGCCCACGACGTCCTTTGCGAACATTACCACGATATGATTGTCGGGCAGGAAGTTGAGCGTGGTCGGGTTGTCGGCTCCGGAAGCCAGAGCCAGCGTGCCGGTCTCGGCGATCCCTGCGAAGGCGACGCTGAGGCCGTTGAGGTCGGAGCCGTCGGACGGGCCGTGGGCGAGCGATAGCGCCGTGTCGGCCCATGGCAGTCCGGCGAGACGCGGGTCGGCGCCCATGCGCAGCGTCGCCGGAAGATTGTTGTCGCGCAAATAGCGGGCGATCTCGGCGGGGATCTGCTCGGAGGCGGCGATTTCGGCAAGCGAGGCGGCGGCGCGCAGGGCCTCCGCCTTGAAGGTTTCGACGCCGCCCCGCCCTCGCGCGGGAATTACACCCGAAGGGGCCGATGCGAGCCGCTCCGCGACCGCCGCCTGACGTGGCGCCTCGGCGCCCGACACGTGCAGCGCGCGCCGGACCGTGGCCAGAATTTCATCGCGCGCGCTCACCGGACGGCGCCGCTCTTGGCGCGCCATTGCGCCTGAAAGGTCTTGCCCTGCGGCGCCGGCAGGTCGCGCGCCTGCGTCCAGCCGCTGGCGAAAGGCGCCCAGGCGAACCGCCCGCGCTTACGCCCGACAAGCGCCATCGCCTGCATCGCAAGACCGGTGGAGAAACGGTAGAGCGCCGGGCGCCGGGCGAAGAACGCCCAAACGCCGAGGCCGTAGCGCATGCTGGCCGGCTCCAGATGGCGCTCGAACTCGCGCTCGCGCCAGTGGCGCATCATCTTGGGGAGCGGAATCCGCATCGGGCATACGGCCTCGCACCTCCCGCAGAACGTCGAGGCGTTGGGCAATTGCCCGCCCTCCTTGACGCCGATCAGCGAGGGCGTCAGAACCGCGCCCATCGGTCCCGGATAGACCCAGCCATAGGCGTGACCGCCTACCGCCTGATAGACCGGGCAATGGTTCATGCAGGCGCCGCAGCGGATGCAGCGCAGCATGTCGCCGAACTCGCCGCCCAGCATCGAGGAGCGGCCGTTGTCGAGCAGGATAACGTGATATTCCTCCGGGCCGTCCACGTCGCTGGCGCGGCGAGGGCCGGTGGAGAGGGTCGTGTAAACCGACATGTCCTGCCCCGTCGCCGAGCGCGCCAGCACGCGCAGAATCTGGGCAGCGTCGTCGAGGGTCGGGGTTATCTTCTCCAGCGAGGCGATGACGACATGGACCTTGGGCAGGATCTGCGTGAGGTCGCCGTTGCCCTCGTTGGTGACGATGATCGACGTGCCGGTCTCGGCGATGAGGAAGTTCGCCCCGGTCACGCCGATGTCGGCGGACAGAAATTTCTGACGGAGGATTTCGCGCGCTTCCGCCAGCAGCGTCTCGGGCCTGGAGAGGTCGCGGTCGGCGGGCAGGTGGGTGTGGAATTTTCGGAAATCGGCTTCGACGTCGTCGCGCGTCACATGGATGGCGGGGGCGATGATGTGGCTCGGCCCCTCGTGGCGAAGCTGGATGATGTATTCGCCCAGATCCGTCTCGATGGCCTCGATGCCCTGCGCCTCCAGCGCGCCGTTGAGCGCGATCTCCTCCGAGATCATCGACTTGCCCTTGGTGACGCGTTTCGCGCCGCGCTGGTGGCAGAGGTCGAGGAAAATCTTGCGCGCTTCCTCCGCGTCGCGCGCCCAGTGGACGTGGCCGCCCGCGTCCGTCACCTTTTTCTCGTAGGCCTCCAGATAGAGGTCGAGATGCGCCAGCGTGTGGTTCTTGATGTCCCGCGCGCTGTCTCGCAACGCCTCGAACTCGGGCAACCGCTCGGCGGCGGCGGCGCGGCGCGGCACGAGATTGCCGGCGTGGCTCATCGCGCGTTGCAGGCGTGGGTCGGTCAGCGCCTCGTGGACGTTGAGCTTGAAGCGCGGCGTCGTGACGTGGACGGTCATGTTCCCTCGCCTATGGGCGGATCGTCGGTCATTCCGGCCAGCACCTCCGCGACATGCCGCACCCGGACCTTGCGACCTTCGCGGGCGAGCCGCCCGGCCATGTTCATCAGGCAACCAAGGTCGCCCGCCAGCAGCGTGTCGGCCTGCGTGGCGACGATGTTGGCGCATTTCTTGGTGACGATGGCGCCGGACAATTCGCCATATTTGGCCGCGAACGTGCCGCCAAAGCCGCAGCACACGTCGGCGTCGGGCAGATCGACGAGGCGGAGGCCCTTGACGGTTCCCAGCAGCTTGCGCGGCTGGTCGTGAATGGCGAGTTCGCGCAATCCTGAGCAGGAATCGTGATAGGTCGCGACGCCTTCGTAGGATGCCGCGACCCGCTCGACGCCGAGCGTGTCGGTCAGGAAGCTGACGAGTTCGTGACATTTTGCGGAAAAGCCAGAAGCTTCGCGGGCGGAGTCGGGTTCGTCGGCGAACAATTCGGGATAATGCTTGGCTAGCATGCCCGTGCAGGAGCCGCTGGGGGCGACGACATAATCGCAATGCGCAAAGGCCGCCATTGTCTGCCGGGCGATCGCCTTGGCGTTGGCGCGGTCGCCGGAATTGTAGGCGGGCTGACCGCAGCAGGTCTGCTCAGGTACGAACACCTGACAGCCCGCCTCCGCCAGCAGCTTCACCGCCGCAAAGCCTACGCTGGGGCGCATCAGATCGACAAGGCAGGTGACGAACAGCCCGACGCGCAACCCCGCGCCGGGTGAGGCTTCTTGAGGCAAACCATCCTCCCGGAGATCTATCGACCATGACGCAGGCCCGTGCGCGAGGCAAGCGCCGTCAGACCCTGCGCCCGATCCCCAGAAACTTCGCCGCCCGCGCCTCGCGCAATTCCTCGCGCGAAAGGCCGCTGAGACTGTCGAGCGCGGCGGCGATGGCCTTGCCAGTCGCCTCGACGGCGGCGGCGGGGTCGCGATGCGCTCCGCCCAGGGGCTCCGGCACGATGCCGTCGACGATGCCGAACTTGATGAGATCGACGCCGGTGATCTTCATGGCTGTCGCCGCGTCCTGCGCGCGCGAGGAATCGCGCCACAGGATCGAGGCGGCGGCTTCCGGCGAGGCGACCGTGTAGATCGCATGCTCGAGCATCAAAACCTTGCTGGCGGCGGCGATGGCGAGCGCGCCGCCCGAGCCGCCTTCGCCTACGATCACGGCGACGCTCGGCACGCCCAGCGCCAGCCCCGCGTCGGTCGAGCGCGCGATGGCCTCGGCCTGCCCTCGCTCCTCGGCGTCGATGCCCGGCCACGCCCCCGCCGTGTCCACCAGCGAGATGACGGGCATGTCGAACCGGTCGGCAAGCGCCATGAGCCGGGCGGCCTTGCGATAGCCCTCGGGCCGCGCCATGCCGAAATTATGCGCGAGCCGACTCGCGGTGTCGTCGCCCTTCTCGTGCCCGATGAGGCAGATGGCGCGGCCCTGAAAGCGCCCGAGGCCGCCGATGATGGCCGAATCTTCGCCAAACACGCGGTCGCCTGCAAGCGGCGTGAAGTCCGCAACGAAGCCCTTAACGTAATCGCCGAAATGCGGGCGGCCGGGGCAACGCGCGACCTGGGTTTTCTGCCAGGGCGTCAAGGCTGCGTAGAGATCGGCCAGCGTCTTGGCGGATTTCGCCTCAAGCTTGACGATCTCCTCGACGAGCGCGGGCGAATCGCCGTTCGCCACGACGGCTTTCAGCTCGTCAATGCGCGCGTCGATGTCGGCGACCGGCTGCTCGAAACTCAGATAGGAACGCATGCGACCCGGCAAGGAGGGGAGAGGCGCCGGACTAGGCCCCGCCTTGGCGCCAAGTCAAGCCTCCGCCCGCCCCCATTATGTTGCCCCAAATATCCCGCAGGGGGCGCGGGGGACGCGAAGTCCCCCGCAGCGCGCCGCCACCGACCGGCGCCTAGCGGATACGATGGTTGTTGGGCTGCACCCGGTCGTCGACATAGAACCATTGCGGGTCCGGCTTGGTCACCAGATCCAGCGCGAACAGCGAGACCAGCGTGCGGAACCCTTGCGGGTCGATAACCGTCCATTGCTTGAGTTCGAAACTCTCGGGGTCGAATACGAGGGTGATGTCGGATTTGCCGCCGAGCGTCGCCTTGTCCTCGATCTCCACGGTCGCGGCGCGGCTGTCGATCTCGGCGCGCTTGACGCGCGTGTCCTTGGCGAGATCGATATGGTCGGCAAGCAGGAATTTGAGCGGCGTCTGGGCGATGAGATAGAGATCCTGAGTGCCCAGCTTCTGATCCTTCACCGCGACTGAGCGACCGTCGGCGACGATTTCCAGCGTGGCGGGCGCTTTGTAACGAAACAGCATTTTGCCCGGCCGCTGGACGACCAGCAGGCCCTCGGTGCGCCGGCCGTCGGGGCCGATTTGCACGAAATCGGCGCTCATGATGCGCGTATTGGTCAGGAACTCATTGGCCTTGGCGACGATCTCGTCGGCCGACAGTTTGGGCGCCGGGCGGTCCTTGGCCGGCTTGATCTTTTTGCCCGTTTGCAGATCGAGCGGAGCGTCGGCGTTTTCCGCCAGGGCGGGGAAAAGCGAGCCGGGGGCAAGCAAGGCGGAGGCGGAGGCGGCGAAAAGGCAGCCCAGGACCGCGCGGCGGGAAAAAGACATGAAGGGAACTCGGGTTTTGCGATTCGCCGCGCCCTTTATCGCGCAAAAAAGGGCGCCGTGTGACCGCCTCGCCCCCGGATTTCGCCCGCTCAATAGGCTTTTTCGTGCGTCGCCTTCGAAAACACGGTGAGCCACAGGATTTTGACGTCGAGCCACAACGACCAATTGTCCACATAATACAAGTCGTGCTCCAGCCGTTGCAGCATCGCGCCGTCGTCGGCGATTTCGCCCCGATGGCCGCGCACCTGCGCCCAGCCGGTGATGCCCGGCTTGACGTTGTGGCGGCGCGCATAGGCGGCGAGCCGGTCGACATAAAGCTGGTCGTGGGCGAGCGCGTGCGGGCGCGGGCCGACGATGGACATGTCGCCCAGCGCCACGTTGAGCAATTGCGGCAATTCGTCGATCGAGAGCCGCCGCAGCCAATAGCCGAGCCGCGTGACGCGCGCGTCGCCACGGGTCGCCTGCCTGACGACGCGCCCGTCGTCCATCGCGCGCATCGAGCGGAACTTGAAGATGCGGAACGGCTCCTGATTGAGGCCGTAGCGCTTTTGGCGAAACAACGCGGGGCCCGAGCTTTCGAGCCGGATCGCCACGGCGACGGCGATCAGCAGCGGCGAAAGCAGGGTGAGGGCGGCGCCGGCGACGACGAGGTCGAATATGCGCTTTTCGAGCTGTTGCAGGCGCCCCAGCGGGCGGTGCGTGAGAGTGAGGCCCGCCACGGGGCCCGCATGGGCGACCTCGGCGCGGCGAAGCGTGCGCAGCGGCCCTCCCAGACCCAGATGCACCTCGACCGGCAACTTGGCGAGCGCAATCACGCAGGAATCCACCAGATCCGGGCGCGACCATGGCAGCGCCACGAAGACGTCGTCGGCGCGGCGCAGCCGGATCGCAGCGACCGCGAGCGCGAGGTCCTCGAACACGCTGGCGTCGGTCTCGCGCAACGCGAAGCGGCAGACGAATTCGGCGCCCTCGGCTATCGCCGCGTCGGGCATGCGCAGCGCCGCGATCTCGTCCTCGAAGCCAACCACCGCGACGCGCCGCCGCGCGACCCAGCCTCGCTCCTGCATCGCCGCAAGAGCGTCCGTCGTCGCCCGACGGCAGCACACCAGCACGACGAAGCCCAGCACGTAAAACAGGCCGAGACCCGCGCGGGGAAACTCCGAGATTTCGCGCGTCGCGACGCCCAGCGCCAGCGCGGCGAGCACGCTGACGTTCCACAGCGGGAACGCGCGCGAGAACTGGCCCGGCGCTTCCGCGTAGCGCGTCGCCGCATAGCCGCCGTTGTGCAGGCCGACGAACACGACGAGCACCGCGACGACGAGACCGACGTCGAAACCCGTGCGCATCCCCACGAGGCCGCCGCCGAACGCCGAGCGGTAGAGCGCGACGCTCGCCAGCGCCGAGGCGACGATGGCGGCGGCGTCGACGAAGGCCGCTAGGCAGCCAAAGCCGAACGGGCCCAGCCGCCAGCGCACGGCGCGAGGCGCGAGGCGACGCCTCGCCGCCGGGGCGTAGGCGCTGGGGTCGGGGACAAGTTGAAGCTGCACACGCGCCATTTCGGCACAATCTCCCGCTTCAGGACGGGACTCTTGAAGAGTCTCGCGGGATCTGCGCAATCGCGGCGCCAGCGGGGCGGCGTCCAACAATCAAGAGTGGCGCGTCGTTCGGCGTCGTCGTGGCCGGGCTGGTCGCGGCCATACGCCAGGTTGTGCCGAAAGCGGGGCGCGAATGCTGTTTGGCGGCGGTTAGGCAAGGCTTCGCGAAAAGTCTGCAACCTTAGCCGCGCGGCCGGGCGCGGATGGCCGGGGCAAGCCCAGCCATGACGGGATACGCCGCGTTAGCGCCTGGGTTACCCGTCCCGGCCATGACGCAAGGCGCCGCTGGCGCCCCAAACGAAGCGCGCCTTACGCCGTGCCGCCCGCGTCCACCGTCAGCACGGTTCCGGTGATGTTGCGCGCCGCTTCGCTCATCAGATAAGCCGCCATCCCGGCCACGTCCTGCGGCTCGGCGAGGCGGCGCAGCGCGCTGCGCGCCACGATGCGGTCGCGGTCCTTCTCGCCCAGTCCTCTGGTCATCTCGGTATCGACAAAGCCCGGCGCGATGGCGTTGACGGTGACGCCGACCCGGCCGACCTCGCGCGCGAGCGAGCGCGTGAAGCCCAGCAACGAAGCCTTGGTGGCCGAATAGACGGACAAGGCGTTGAAGCCGTTCGAGGCGACGATCGAGGAAATGCTGATGACGCGTCCGCGGCCCTGCGCCAGCATGCCGCGCGTCACGTATTTGGTCAGCATGATTGGCGAGAGCGTGTTGAGGCGGATCAACGCCTCGATGTCGGGATCGGCCATCGTGGCCAGCATGCCCTCTGTGCCCAGCCCCGCATTGTTGACGAGGCCGTAAAGCGGCCCGTATTGCTGGCGCAGGCCGCGCACGAAATCGGGGATCGCGGGCACGTCGGCGAGATCGAAGGCGACTGGCGTGATGCGCTCGCCGGGCGCGCCGGCTTTGCGCGCGGCGGCGATGACATGGAAACCATCCGCGGCGAGCTTTTGCGCGATGGCGAGGCCGAGGCCGCGACTGGCGCCGGTGACGAGGACGTTATCCATGACGTCTGAGCTTTCCAGCCGCCGTCATCGGCAGCTCCGAGACGAAGGAGAGGCGCGCGGGCGCCATGTGTTTGGGAAGTTTCGCGCGGGCTTGGATGAGGATTTCCTGGCTGCGCTCGCGGCAGGCGTCGCCGGGCTCGTCGAGCACGATTTCGGCGACAACGAGCGCGCCCATGATCGGGTTGGCCCGGGCGAACACGCGCGAGACGCGAACGCCAGGCAGCGCGTTGAGCACGGCCTCGACTTCTTCAGGATGAACCTTGGCGCCTCCGACATTGATGACGCCGCCGCGACGGCCGAGGAAATGACAACGCGCGCCCCGCGTCTCCACCATGTCCCCGGTGTCAAGAAAGCCGTCCTCGTCAACCATAGGTCCCTCGGCGCCGAGGAGGCGAAGGGCGCGGCGGGCCGAGCGCACCTGAAGCCCGCCGCCCTCAAGCCGCATCTCCACTTCGCCCTTGCGCTGAAGCCATTCCGAAGGAAAGCCCGCGCGGCCGTCCGCGACGACGAACACGACGCCCGCCTCCGTGGAGGCGTAGGCGTGTTCGACGCGCGCCCGCGGGAAGGCGGCGGCCAGCCCGGACAGCGCCGCGTCGTCGGCGATCTCGCCCGAAAGCCTGACATATTGGGGCGAGATGCGCGCGGCGGCGCCTGAGATCAGCGCCTTGCGCCAATGAGTCGGCGTGCCGGACATATGAGTGACGTGGAAGGCGGCGAGCCTGCCAAGAAACAAGTCCGTCGGCTCGTCGGGCCCGGCGACCCTCAGCGAACCGGAACCCGCCAACGCGCGCAGAAAAATCTGCAAGCCGCCATAACGGCGGATGTCATAGAAAGTCGCCCATTCCTGATGCGGGGTGGACCCAAGCGCGCCCGCGAGGGTCTGCAAAGTGTGAATGGCGAGTTTGGGCGGGCCGCTGGTGCCTGAAGTCGGCAACACCCATTCCGTCACGCACAGGGGCGCGTCGTCCGCGGCGCGCGGCCGCATCGGGAATTCAACCTGCGCGGCGAGCTTGGTTTCAAAGGGCGCCTCGCCTTCGTAGATCAGCGCGTCGGCCTCCAACAGCTCGGCGGCGTGGGCCAGATGGTCGGGCGCGAAGCCGGGCGGAACGAGGAAGATGCGGGCGGCGAGGCCGTCAAGGTCAATCAACGCGGCGGCGGCTTTCGCCATGTCGTGAACCGCAAGCACGACGCTGCGGCCCGCAAAAAGCTGGCGCTCCTCGCCAAACGGCGAGTGCGTCGCGAAATCGTTAAGGCGCAGCGTGTGAGCTTGAGTGGAAATCTCGCGCTTCGCCGCGCCGTGCCGGGCGATGAGACCGTGAAGCGTGTCAGACATGCTCGGGTTCGTAAAAATTGATGAGTTCGCCGAGCGTGCGCGGGAAGTCGGACGCCTTAGCGGCCGCGAAGGGGTCGCGGCCCGTCACGTCCTCAAGCCGGCTGACGAGAATGGCGAAGCACAGGGAATCGAGGCCCGACTCCAGCAGCACGAGATCGTCGTTCAGAGGCGGCAGGGTCTTGTCCTGCTCGGCGGCGACGGCGCTGACTTCGGCAAGGACAATTTCGCGGATCGACATGGCTGGCCTCTCAGGTGAGTCTCGGCGACAGCAATACCTCAAATGCGAACCCGTCTCCTTGTCATCCTCCAACCACGGTAAACGTCGTCGAACCGGGAGCGACGATATTCCTCGTCGTACGCCACGCGCCGCGATGACGGCGGCGCTTTTACCGTTTCATGGGAGCCCCTGTAGGGACAAACGCGGTCACGAGGACGTCTCGCGTCGGTCGGCTCGCCAACAAGCGGCGACAGGTTTCAACCAAACGCCGTTGAGGTAGCGCTGGGGATTACACGGATTTACATACCGGGGTTAACGCGGGTCAACTTTGTTTGTTGTATCCGGGCGAGCCTATTTAACCTTAAGGACGATTGAAACGCCGCTTTTATTGAAAATGCCGCCGATCGCGCGCATGTAATTGAAGGAGCGGCGAGGCGTATCACGGTTTACGTCTTTTCCAAGCGCAGCACGAGGCCAGTTCATGCGCAGCGAAACCCTTTCGATTCACGGCGGCTATTCCAGCGACAGCGCCACGCGCGCCGTCGCCGCGCCGATCTATCAAAATGTGGCTTATGAGTTCGACAGCGCGGATCAGGCGGCGGCCATGTTCGATCTGGAAATTCCCGGCTTCCGTTACAGCCGCATCGCCAATCCCACGGTCGAGATCCTGGAGAAGCGGGTCGCGCTGCTCGAAGGCGGCCGGTCCTGTCTGGCGACCGCATCCGGTCAGGCGGCCTTGTGCACGGCGCTGCTCAATGTCGCCGACCACGGCGGGTCCATCGTGGCCCCGCCGCAGCTTTACGGCACCACGCACACGCTGCTGGCCCATACGCTGCGCCGTCATGGCGTCGAGGCGCGCTTCGCCGGGAGCGACCGGCCCGAGGACATCGCCGCGCTGATCGACCACACGACGCGCGCGGTGTTTTGCGAGAGCGTCGGCAATCCTGCCGGCAACATCTGCGACCTGGAGGCCTATGCCGCCCTTGCGCACGGGGCGGGCGTGCCTTTGATTGTCGACAACACGGTGGCGACGCCCGCCCTGTTGCGTCCCATCGAGTTCGGCGCCGACGTGGTTGTTCATTCGCTAACCA
>JAYVYJ010000183.1:0-7142 GCA_043784465.1 Hyphomicrobiales bacterium | reverse complement strand
CGGCGTTCAGGGCGTTTTTTTGATGTTTTCATCCTTCACCAACGCTCTCTTCGGCGACGGGCGCGCTGCGCCCGCGATCGCCGCGTTCGTGGCGCTCGTCGTTATCGCGGGTTTGGGCTATTGGGTTTACCGGCTCGCCTTCGCGACCCGGCTGCGGCCCTCGGGGGGCGCGCGCGGACGGGCGCCGCGTCTGGGTGTCGTCGACGTTTTCGGTCTCGACGGGCAGCGCCAATTGGTGATCGTGCGGCGCGATAATATCGAACATCTGTTGCTGCTGGGGGGCCCCAACGATCTGGTGGTGGAACCCAACATCCTGCGCAACGCCAACGGGCGCGACGCTTCGAAATCCGCCGGAGCTGCGGACGGCGCCCCAGAAACGCCGGCCCCGATCCCAGCGCCCGCCGCCGTCCCGCCAAGGGCCGCCATGGCGCGTCGCGATCCCCCGCGCGCCGCCGCCGAGGAGCTGGCCGCGCCCGCCGAGCCCGAGATCCTCGCGCCGCCGGCGCGCGCGCGCGCCGCGCCTCCGCCGCGCGCGTCTTTCGAGACGCCGCTAGCGGACGCATCGAGGTCAGAGCCCGCCAAGCCTTTCATGCCGGTGGAGCCGTCACGACCTTACACGCCGGCGGAGCGGCCCAAGCCCGTCGTGACGCCCGAGCCGCCTCCGGCTGTCACAACGCCCGAGCCGTCCCGACCTGTCGGGGTGTTCGAGCCGATCAAACCCGCCGAGCCGCCGCCGTCCGTCAAACCGGTGGATTCGGCGATCGTCAACGATTCCGTTGGCAGGGTGGCCGTCGACACGCCACGAAAGGCCCTGCCGCCCGCGCCGCCGCGGCCGGTTTCCGCCACGGCTCGCCCGTCGCTTCCGCCCCCGATCATGCCGCTACGCGTCCGAGGCGCGTCGGAGATGTCGCCGGAGCCTGTCCGGGCTGCGCCAGCGCCGCTGATGGTCGCTGAGCCTGCAAAACCGGCCGTGGCCGCGCTTCCGGATTTGCGGCCGCTCCCGCCGCCAGAGCCGCCCATAGCGATCAAACCCGCTCAAGAGATCGTGCCCAAGAGCGCGCCCGCGATCACCCCCGACCACGAAGCGCCGACGGCGCCCAAGCCGAAAAAGGATGAGGCGTTTTACGATCTGGAATCGTTGGAGGCGGAAATGGCCCGCCTGCTCGGCCGCGATCCGTGAACAAAAGCCCTCGGGCGGCGGCGGCGGCGACTCATGGCCTACCGCCTCACTCGTCGCGATAAACGCGTTCGCGCCGCTCGTGGCGCTCCTGCGCCTCGATGGACAGGGTTGCGATGGGGCGAGCGTCGAGCCGCCGCAGCGAGATCGGTTCGCCGGTGTCCTCGCAATATCCGTAGCTGCCGTCCTGAATGCGCGATAGCGCGGAATCGATCTTCGAGATCAGCTTGCGCTGCCGGTCGCGCGCGCGCAACTCGATGGCGCGGTCGCTTTCCGAAGACGCGCGGTCGGCGATGTCCGGGTGGTTCTCGCTTTCATTCTGCAAAGCCGACAGGGTCTCCTTGCTCTCGGCGATGATCGAATCCCGCCAGGCGTGAAGCTTGCGGCGAAAATAGTCCTTCTGTCTTTCATTCATGAAAGGCTCGGCGTCGGAAGGCTTGTATTCCTCTGGAATGGCCGTGTTCACTCCCATGACTTCGCATCCCCACGCCCAAATCGCGGCCCTTATAGCGACATGAGTCTATAGGAACAATGACCGGGACACCCCGGTTCGCCTGCATTTCTTGTCGCAGGGGAAAGGGGATCAAGGAGGTTTCCATGTACGCAAGAATTCTGTTGGCCGTCGATCTCGCCGACGATTCGCCCGAGCCCAGGGGCCTCGGCCAAGCGCTGGAGCTGGTCCAACTCTCCCAGGGCGCGCTGCGTCTGGTCTTTGTGCAGCCGATGCTGCCCGCGACCTTTCTTGAATACGTGCCCGCCGACTTTGACGCCGAGCAGGAGCGCCGCGCGCAGCAGACGCTCGACGCCATCGCCGCCCGCATCGCGCTGCCGCCCGGGCGGTTGTCGTCGAACGTAGCGAGCGGCGGCGTGTATCACGAATTGTTGCGGGAGGCGGCCGAATGGGGCGCCGACCTCATCGTAGTGGGCTCGCATCGGCCCGTGATGTCCGACTATCTGCTGGGTTCGAACGCCAAGACCATCGTCGCCCATGCTCCCTGTTCTGTGCTGGTGGTGCGGCCCGACGTCGCGCCGGCTTGATCGCAACGCACAACAGGTTCAGAGCGGTCGCGACCGGACGAGGGGATTGGTATGACCGCGGTGACGATGGCGGCGCGCTTTGGCAGTGGGCGCGAGGTGAAGCGGATCGAGGACGAGGGTCTGCTCAAGGGCGTTGGGCGCTACGCCGACGACGTCGCTCCGCAAGGCTTGCTGCATCTCAAATTCCTGCGCTCGCCGCACGCCCATGCGCGGATCGTGAGCATCGACGCCGATGCGGCCAAAGCCGCGCCGGGCGTGATCGTCGTGCTGACAGGCGCGGATCTGGCGGGCGCGGGCGTGCTGCCCATTCCCCTTGCGCCGATGTTTCAGCGTCCCGACGGCTCGCCCGGCGCGACGCCTCTGCGCCCGGCCATGGCGGTGGACGTTGCGCGTTTCGTGGGCGAGGCGGTCGCGCTGGTCGTCGCGGAGACGGCCGATCAGGCCAAGGACGCCGCCGAACTGATCGAAGTCGATTACGATCCGCTACCCGCCGTGGCCGACAGCGTCTCGGCGATAGCCGAAGGCGCCCCGCTCGTGTTCGATGCGGCGACCGGCAACATTGCGGCCCGCATGTCCTATGGCGACGGCGCCGCCAACGACGCCGCCTTCGCCAAAGCCGCGCACGTCGTCACGCTCGACGTCGTCAACCAGCGCCTCGTCGCTGCGCCGATGGAGCCGCGCGCCTGCATGGCCGAGCCGGTCGATAACCGGCTCACCGTGCGCATGTCGACGCAGGGACCGTCCGGCGCGCGCGATTCGCTTGCCGAGGCGCTGGGGCTGGACGCCAAGGCGATCCGCGTGGTCGCCGAAGACGTCGGCGGCGGCTTCGGCCTCAAGCTGGGCATCCATCCGGAAGACATTGCGGTCGTGTTCGCCGCCAAGACGATCGGCCGTCCGGTGCGCTGGACCGCCGAGCGCACGGAGGACTTTCTCTCCGCCAATCACGGCCGCGACGTCGTCACCCATGCCGAACTCGCGCTCGACGCCGACGCGAAGGTGATCGGCTATCGCTTGCGCACGCTCGCGAACGTCGGGGCCTATGCGGGGACCGGCGGCATCCTGATCCAGACTCTTATCGGCCCCTGGGTCTCGACCTCGATCTACGACATCCGAACCATCGACTTCGTGTTCGATGCTGTGCTGACCAACACGACGCCGACCGGAGCCTACCGCGGCGCGGGCCGCCCAGAGGCGATCTATCTGATCGAGCGGCTGTTCGATAAAGCGGCGCGTGAACTGGGGATCGACCCCGTCGAAATCCGCCGTCGCAATCTCATCGCGGCGTCGCAGATGCCCTACAAGAACGCGATGGGGCAAACTTACGACACCGGCGATTTCGAAGCCGTGCTCGACGCGGGCCTGAAGGTCGCGGATTGGTCCGGCTTCCCCGCACGCGAGGCGCAGTCGAAAGCGCGCGGAAAACTGCGGGGGCGCGGGTTCGCTTCGTTCCTCGAATGGACCAGCGGCAACGCCTTCGAGGAGCGGGTAACTTGCGCCGTCAAGGCGGAAGGCGTGATCGAGGTTTACGCCACGACCATGCCGATGGGGCAGGGCATCGCTACGAGCTATGCTCAGTTGGTCGTCGACGCGTTCGGCGTCGACATCGACAAGGTCAAAATCGTCATGGGCGATTCCGACCGGGGATCGGGGTTCGGCAGCGCGGGCTCGCGCTCGCTGTTCACTGCGGGCTCCTCCATAGACGTCGCCGCCAGGAAAGCGGTCGATCACGGGCGCGAACTCGCAGCCAACGCTTTAGAGGCCTCCGCCACCGACATCGAATATGCCGACGGCGCTTTTCGCATCGCCGGAACGGACCGTACTGTGGGGTTGTTCGATCTGGCGGCCAAACAGCCCGAAGGCCGCATCTTCGTGGACTCGACCACGAAGGTCGCGGGGCCGAGCTGGCCGAACGGCTGCCATGTCTGCGAGGTCGAGATCGACCCCGAAACGGGCATGACGGAGGTTGTGTCCTACGCCTCCGCCAACGACGTGGGGCGCGTGGTCAATCCGATGATCGTGCGCGGCCAGTTAGACGGGGGAGCGGTGCAGGGTCTGGGTCAGGCGCTTGGCGAGGTCATCGTGTTCGACGAGGGCGGGCAGTCGCTGACGGCGAGCTTCATGGATTATTTCATGCCGCGCGCCGATCTTGTGCTCGATTTCAAGCACGAACTTGGACCGGCCGTCTTGTGCAAGAACAACCCGCTCGGCGCAAAGGGTGTGGGGGAATTGGGCACAATCGGCGCGACCCCGGCGGCGGTGATCGCGGTGATCGACGCGCTGGCGCGGGCGGGGCGCGAGACGGCGGCGCTGGACATGCAGATGCCGCTGACGCCGCCGCGTATCTGGAAGGTGTTGCAAGGCGGCTAACGCTTCGCGCCGCGCGAATGCGCTCAAGGGGCTGGCGGCGACCCCGATAGCGCCCAGGCGATCATCATGCCCGCCACGGCGAGCGCGATGGCCACGACGAGCACCCAGAATACAGGTTTGCCGAGCCCGCCTTGCCGCGCCGTGTCGGCCGTCACCACCTGCGGGTGGATGTCGTCGTAGAGCGGCGGAGGCTTCACGCTGTCTTCTTCGACCACGCGACCGTCCCCCTGATGGACAAGCTTGCTCATGTTCGCCTCCGGTCGTGTGTGAAGCAAACTTGGCCGGGGACGCGGAGTTCCGAAAATACCGAAAGCCGCGCGACATCGGAAAGCCTTGAGCCGAAGCGAGTTCGACAAGGGCCTCGCCGTTCGCCAAAGCCGCGCGAATTTGCGGCAGGCGGTCGACGAAAGCTTGCAATATCGACGGGGTTCGAGCGTCGCCCACGCGAACCCGTAAGTCCTGTGAACCGGCAGAGGAAAGCGTTCGACTGCGTGCGAAATCGACGCCTTTGTGAAACGATGACGCCGCCGAGCCGCATGGCCTCACGCCAGATCGCGTCGTCTGACGCCCGTTCCAGGCCGATTCAGCCGACGTACGGGGCAGAGGGTCCGCTATCACGCAACCAACGCGCGAGCGCGGGGGCCATTTGTCGAGGGACCAGGAACGCCAGGGAGGCGACTCGAGGCCCGACATGGTCCAAGCCCCGCGAGCAATGCCGGAACGCAGCCATGATGTCGCCAGCGTCCAGACGGGGATAATCGCCGGGAACTTTCTGGTGCGTCGCGGCGGCGGCGAGCAACTCCAGGCTGTCCTTCCCGCGCGTGCGCAAGCCGCGAACGCAGGATCGCCCCGTGCAAACGTTGGGGGCAAACCTTATCCGATGGAGTTCGCTCATCGTTGCTCCCATTTGATTAAAATCGGTTCGCGGCGCCCCTGCGAAAGGCTTTGCCGTTCCGCCCCTCTAGCCGAACTGCTCCCGCAAAATACGCTCCTCCAGCGAATGACCGGGGTCGTGCAGCAGCACGAGGCGGGTGTCGTGGTCGGTGGCGATCTCGACGCGGGCGACGCGGCGGATTTCGAAATGGTCGGCGGTCGCCGCCACCGGGCGCTTGTCGGATTCCAAAATCTCGATGACGACCCGGGCGTGATCGGGCAGCAGCGCGCCGCGCCATCTGCGCGGGCGAAAAGCCGAGATCGGCGTCAGCGCCATCAGAGGCGCGCCCAACGGCACGATGGGGCCGTTGACCGACAGATTGTAGGCCGTCGAGCCTGCGGGAGTTGCGACGAGCACGCCGTCGGCGATCAATTCCTCCAGCCGCACGGCGCCGTCGATGCTCAGCCTCATCTTGGCGGCCTGCGAGGTCTGGCGTAGCAGCGACACTTCGTTGATGGCGCGCGCGAACGTGCGCTGGCCCTTGACGTCATGCGCCTCCATGGTGAGGGGATGCAGGATCGACGGCCGCGCGGCGGCGAGCCGCTCGGTGAGGCCGCGCTCGGAATATTCGTTCATCAGGAAGCCTACCGAACCGAAATTCATGCCGTAAATCGGTTTGGGTCGGTCCATCGTGCGATGTAGCGTTTGCAGCATCAGACCGTCGCCGCCGAGTGCGACGATGACGTCGGCCTCCTCGGGCGCGCAATCGCCGTAGGTCGCGCACAGCCGCGCCCGGGCTTCGCGCGCTTCGGGCGCGTCGGAGGAGAGGAAGCTGACGGCGAATGTGCCCGCCGACGACGCGCGCGCGTCCATTGGTGTCTCCCCGCCAGCCTCACGCGCCGGCGTTCCTGCTTACACGATCATACGCGACGGCGCATCGCCAGACCGATGACGAGCAACCCGCTCAGCAGCACGACGATCGCGCCCGCAAAAGTGCGCGTCGATGGCCAGTCGCCAAACACCGTCCAGCCCCAGAAGATCGCATAAGCGAACGTCGAATATTCCAGCACCGCGAGCAGCGAGGCCTCGGCGCGGCGCGCCGATTCGAACCACAGATACTGGCCTATCGCGCCCACCAGCCCCAGCCCGACCAGCGCCTGCATTTCCCGCAGGCTCGGCCAGACGCCGACGAACGGCAAAAACAGGCCGCAGGCGACCAGGAAGCCGACCGAACTCGCCATCATCAACGCGGGCGTGGTGATCCCGCGCGCCAGCGAACGGGCGAGAATCGTCGTCAGCGCCCAGGACAGGGCGGCGGCGAGCGCGAGGCCGACGGGCAGGAGGGGCGCGCCCGCGCCCGGCGCGGCGGCGACGGCCACCCCGCCAAAGCCCAGCAGCGTCGCGCCCCAGCGCCCTAGGCCCACCCGCTCGCCCAGCAGCGGCGCCGACAGCCCCACCACGAACAACGGCGCGACGAAATAATAGGTGACGAGTTCGGCAAGCTGAAGCGAGCGCGAGGCCGTGTAGTAGCAGCCCCAGGCGACGAGAATCAGGCCTGAGCGCAGCGCGATGGAGCGCACATGTGCGGGCTCATCAATGGATTAAACTTGGGTTCATAACTATGGCAACTTTGCTGGTCATAGTTTCATGCGAAAACGACATTGAAAAGATCAAGAAAGCTACAAG
>JAYVYJ010000182.1:0-4849 GCA_043784465.1 Hyphomicrobiales bacterium | reverse complement strand
CCTGGCGCCGCCCCGATACGTTCCCGCAAAACACGCTGCTGGCGGCGCGCCTCGCCACGGCGTTGCCGGACGGGGCGCGTGCGGCGTTCAGCCGCGCGGTTTACGCCGCCCAATTCGGGCGTGGCCTCGGGATCGGCGAGCGCTCGGTGATCTTAGGGCTGCTGGACGAGCCTGGATACGACGCGGAAGCGACGCTGGCGAAGGCCGAATCGCCCGAGGGCAAAGGAGCGCTCAAGGCCGCCGTCGAGGAGGCGCGAGCGCTGGGCCTGCCGGGCGCGCCGTGTTTCGTGACGTCCGACGCCGAGGTTTTCTGGGGAAACGACCGGCTCGAAGCGGCGGTCGAATGGGCGGTGCGCGGCGCCGTTCAAAATGGCGTCGCGACGCCTATGTAGGGTTCCGGTCCGCCGCTGGAAAAGCCCGATGTTCCTGTTGTTTGAACGCCTGATCGACCCGTTTCGCGCGCATGACGAATCGATGCCGCCCGCGACCGTGCTCGCCTATTATTGGCGCTATTGCCGGCAAATCTGGCCGCTGCTCGCCGCGCTCACTGCGCTCGGCCTCGTCGTTTCGTCGATCGAGGCCGCGATCCTGAGCTTTTCGGGCGCGCTGATCGACATGTTGCGCGAGACGCCGCCCGCCGAGGCGTTCTCGGCGCATGGCGGGGTGTTTATCGCCATGGCCGCGCTGGTGCTGATCGCGCGGCCGCTCGCCGCCCTGGCCCACGATCTGCTGACGCAGCAGACCCTCGCGCCGGGCTTCACAAACCTGATCCGCTGGCAAACGCACCGCTGGGTGCTGCGCCAGTCGATGAGCTATTTCGCCAATGATTTTGCAGGCCGCATCGCCTCCAATATCGTGCAGAGCGCGGCCAGCTTGCGCGAATCCATGGTGCAGGTGATCGACGCGCTGTGGTTCGTCGCGACCTTCGCGATCACCGCGCTGGTCGTGCTCGCCCACGCCGACGTCAGGCTCGCCCTACCTCTCGCATTTTGGATCGCCTATTATGTCGGCGTGCTGGTTCTCATGGTGCCGCGCATTCGCGCGCGCTCGGAGGAACTGGCGCACGAACGCGCCAATCTGACGGGCCGCGTCGTGGACGCTTACGCCAATATTCAGACGGTCAAGCTGTTCGCGCGCATCGAGCGCGAGGACGAAGACGCACGCGACGCCATCCTTTCCCATACCGCCGCTTTCCATCGCCAGACCCGCCTCATCACCTGGCTCAACCTGATTGTGTCGGGCGGCAACAGCGTGATGGTGACGACGGTGGGAGGGCTGGCGATCTGGCTATGGAGCCGGGGCGCGCTGTCGTTGGGCGAAATCGCCATCGCGCTGGGCCTTTCCGTGCGTGTCGTCACGATGTCGGGGTGGGTGATGTGGACCGCCATCGGCATTTTCGACGGCGTGGGCCAGGTGCAGGAGGCAATGCGCTCTTTCGCCAAGCCGCGCGTGGTCGACGACCGGCCCGGGGCGCCGGCGCTCTCCGCGCCGCGCGGCGAAATCCGCTTTGAGAACGTCAGCTTCCATTATGGCAAGGGCGGCGGAATCATCGAGAACCTGTCGCTCGCCGTCGCGCCCGGCGAGAAAGTCGGGCTCGTCGGGCGGTCGGGGGCGGGCAAATCGACGCTCGTCAACTTGCTGCTGCGATTTCACGACATCGAATCCGGCCGCATCCTCATCGACGGCCAGGATATCGCGAAGGTGACGCAGGCCAGCCTGCGCCGCCAGATCGGCATGGTGACGCAGGACACCTCGTTGCTGCACCGCTCCATCGCCGACAACATACTCTACGGCCGCCTTGACGCGACCCGCGAAGAGATGATCGCGGCGGGGAAGGGCGCCCATGCCGACGCCTTCGTCGCGGGGCTGACAGACCCGCTGGGGGGCGCGGGCTACGACACGCTGGTAGGAGAGCGCGGCGTCAAATTGTCGGGCGGGCAACGCCAGCGCATCGCCATTGCGCGCGTGATGCTGAAGGACGCGCCGATTCTCGTGCTGGACGAGGCGACCTCGGCGCTCGATTCGGAGATCGAGCAGGCGATTCAGGAGAACCTGCAAAGGCTGATGGCGGGCAAGACCGTCATCGCCATCGCGCATCGCCTCTCGACCATCGCGGCTATGGACCGGCTGGTGGTGCTCGACGGCGGCCGCATCGTCGAAACCGGCACGCACACGGATTTGATCGCGCACGAGGGTCTGTACGCATCGCTCTGGAAACGCCAGTCCGGCGGATTTCTGGAAGCGGCGGAATAGCCGGGGCCGCCCTGACGGTTTGAACGCTCGTCGCGCCCGAGCGTTGGCGCTACCCGAACGCGCAGACCCCCAAGTCCGTCGAAATCTACGGTTGGGGATCGACGCGGACCGGCGCTTACCGATCAGCCATTGCCGATGATTTTGGACGCCAGAGCCGCCGCCGGACTCGCCAGCAGAGCCGTTCCAACCAAGGCGAGGCGATAGAGAGCGATCGACATGATGCGTTCCTCCAACGCTCTCACGATGGCGGAGCGATCAAGGTATGTAAATAGACGCCCCGCATATGACGCCCCACATCCGCCGGTGGGCGACTTCCCCGGCGGAACCGACCTTCGTGCGGTTCTTTTTTGGGGGGTTCGGCGGACCGAACGGCTGAAAGGCGCTGAATGGCGATTGCGCCCCTTGCCCGAGCGCGGAAATTCGCGCCAGAATGTCGACGAGGGATTCGCACGTGACCGATTTGCCCAAGCCGCCGCCCAGCTACGGACGCCGCCTGCGTCGCGCCGTCGATCCCATCGGCTCCGCGCTGGCGGAGGTGTTTCATCTGGTCGGACTGTTCGTCATCGGCGCCTCGACGATCTGGGCCGCCGTCAACGCCTTTCTCGCCATGATGGCGCGCGGGGCGGCGCGGCTCGAAGACCTGTTGTTGCTGTTCATTTATCTGGAGATCGGCTCGATGGTGGGAATTTACTTCCGCACCAATCATTTGCCGGTCCGCTTTCTGATCTATGTCGGCATCACGGCGCTGACGCGCCACATGATCGTGTTCGTGCAGAGCGAGGGGACCCCCGACATCGGCATCGCCATCATGGCGGGCTGCACGCTGATTTTGGCGCTGGCGGTGCTGGTCATCCGCTTCGCCTCGTTCCACTATCCCAACACCCATGTCGGCGAAATCAGCGAGGACGGCGGCTAGTGGGCGCGCGGCGCGGGCGAAGGTAGGGTTCTGTCATGCGGCGTCTACTCCTCCTGCGTCACGCCAAGGCGGCCCCCCACTCGATGGAGGACGATTTCGCGCGCGAACTGACCGAGCGAGGCCGCAGCGACGCGCGCAAGATCGGCGAATTCATCGCCGAGCGCCGTCTGAACCCCGACCGCGCGCTCTATTCTGGCGCCGTGCGCACCCGCCAGACCTGCGAGATCGTCGCGCGGACGCAAGCCCAGCCGTTCGATTCCGTCGAACAGAACGCGCTGTACGAGGCGAGCCGTTTCCTCATCATGGGCTTGTTGCGCGAATTCCCCGCCAATGCCCGCGCGCATCTGGTGGTGGGGCACAATCCCGGCATGGCCGACGTCGCCAATCTGCTGGCGGGGGAGGGCGGGGCGAGAGAGCGGCTGCGGCTGCACGCCAAATTTCCCACCGCCTCGCTCGCCGTCCTCGCGTTCGATCGTCCCGACTGGTCGGACCTTGGCCCCGGCGTCGGCCGCCTCGAACATTTCGTCACCCCCGCCGACCTCTGAGGCCTCCATGCGGAAACTCGACCCGGCCCGCGACGCGCTCCTCGCCATCGACGTGCAGCGCGATTTTTGCGCGGGCGGCGCGCTGGCCGTGGCGGACGGCGACGCCGTAGTGGCCCCCATCGACAGGCTGACAGCCTGCTTCGCACATATTGTGGCGACGCAGGATTGGCACCCCGCCGACCATTCCTCCTTCGCCGCCAACCATCCCGGCGCTGCGCCGTTCTCGGTTGTGCAGATGTCCTACGGGCCGCAGACGCTCTGGCCAGTCCATTGCGTGCAAGGTGCGCCCGGCGCGGAGTTTCACCCCGGCTTCGCCGTGGGCCGGGCCAGCGCCGTCGTGCGCAAGGGCATGCGGACGGCTATCGATTCCTACTCGGCGTTTTTCGAGAACGACCGCGCCACGCCGACAGGCCTTGGCGGCTATATGCGCGAGCGTGGGATTGGCCGCGTGTTCGTGGCGGGGCTGGCGACGGATTTCTGCGTGTCGTATTCCGCGCTCGACGCGCGGCGGCTGGGTTTCGAGGTTTGCGTGTTGCTCGACGCCTGCCGCGCCATCGACCTCGACGGCTCGCGGGACCGGGCGCGGGCGGCGTGGATGCAGGCGGGGGTCACGGTCGGGACGACGCACGAGCTGGTCTGAAGCGGGTTGCCTCGCGCGGCTGTGCGTCCTAGAGCAATCGCTAGACTTGGCCGAGCCGTGATGGCGAGCGAAGCGAAGCCATCCCGCGGCGCCGCTTGGTCGAAGCGTTCCGGTTAGCCGACGTTCTCGGCGCAGGGGATCGCTTCGCCGAGGGAAACGCGGAGCGGTTCCCTCGGCTCGCGATGATGGCGGGCCTTCGCTGAAAAGAACCTCGCCCCGATGATCCGCACCCCGCTTATGAACGTCATGACCGCCGCCGCCTTGAAAGCGGGGCGCGGCCTCAAGCGCGACCTCGGCGAGGTCGAGAACCTTCAGGTCTCGGCCAAAGGCCCCGGCGATTTTGTCTCCCTCGCCGACCAGAAGGCCGAAAAGACCCTGTTCGAGGAATTGTCGAAGGGGCGGCCCGGCTACGGCTTCGTGATGGAGGAAAGCGGCCGCGTCGAGGGCGCCGACAAGACCCACGTTTGGCACATCGACCCGCTCGACGGCACGACC
>JAYVYJ010000181.1:0-37702 GCA_043784465.1 Hyphomicrobiales bacterium | reverse complement strand
CCCGTTTTGTCATTTGCGCTCCTGCATTGCGGCCATTCCGGCCGCTGTCAGGCAGAAAATCCACTTATCGCCCCGTCCAGTTTCGCGGAGCCAGCTCTCCTCCCGCCATCATGCGCTGCACGGCGCTGAGAATCGCCTTCAGCGACGACGTGACGATGCTGGGGTCGAGGCCGACGCCCTGCACGACCTGTCCGGCCGGACCTTGAATCTCGACATAACAGGCGGCGGTGGCGTTGGCGCCGCGCCCCACCGCATGTTCGTGATAATCGAGAAACGAGAATTCCACGCTCAAGCCCTTCTTCAGCGCGTCCACGAAAGCGTCGATCGGGCCGTTGCCCTCGCCCTCGATCGTTAAAATCGTGCCGTCAGCCTTGCGCAGCTTGGCGATCAGCTCGCGGTTTTCGGGGCCGGTCGGCGAAAGTTGCTGCTTGACCAGCGTCATCGGCGCGTCGGTCAGATAATATGTGCGCTGGAATAGTCCCCAGATGTCCTGCGAGGTCAGTTCCTTGCCCTCCTCGTCCATCACCCCTTGCGCGATCTTCGAGAACTCAACCTGCAAGGGACGGGGCAGGTCGAGACCGTGGTCAGCCTTGAGAAGATAGGCGAGGCCGCCTTTGCCGGACTGGCTGTTGATGCGGATCACGGCTTCGTAAGAGCGTCCGACGTCCTTGGGGTCTATGGGCAGATAGGGCACCTGAAACAAAGGCGCATTGCGCTTCTCCTGCGCCTCGAACCCCTTCTTGATCGCGTCCTGATGGGAACCCGAAAACGCCGTGTAGACGAGTTCGCCTACATAAGGGTGGCGCTGGTGAACCGGCAACTGGTTGCAATGCTCGACCGTCTCGCGGATGCGGTTGATGTCGGCGAGGTCGAGGCCAGGATCGACGCCTTGCGTGAACAAATTGAGCGCCATCGTCACGATATCGACGTTGCCGGTGCGCTCGCCATTGCCAAACAACGTGCCCTCGACGCGGTCGGCTCCGGCCATCAGCGCCAGTTCCGCCGCCGCCACCGCCGTGCCGCGGTCGTTGTGGGGATGCACGGAGAGGATGACCGTTTCGCGGTTCGAGATTTTGCGGCCGAACCACTCGAACATGTCGGCATAGGTGTTGGGCGTCGCCATCTCGACGGTCGCGGGCAGGTTGAGGATCAGACGGTTTTGCGCGGTCGGCTGAATCACGGCCTTGACCGCCTCGCAGATGCCGAGAGCAACTTCCAGTTCCGTTCCCGTGAAACTCTCGGGCGAATATTCGAAAATCCATTCGGTCTCGGGCGCCTGGGCGGCCAGACCCTTGATCTGGCGCGCGGCGGCGACCGCGATGTCGGTCACGCCCTTTACGTCGGTGCGGAACACGACGTCGCGCTGGAGCGTCGAGGTCGAGTTGTAGAAATGCAGGATGACCTTTTTCGCGCCCTTCACCGCCTCGAACGTGCGTTCGATCAATTCGGGCCGGCATTGGGTAAGCACCTGGATGGCGACGCCTTGCGGAATCCTGCCGCCCTCGATGATGGCGCGCACGAAATCGAAATCGGTCTGCGAGGCCGAGGGGAAGGCGACCTCGATTTCCTTAAAACCCATGCCGACGAGCATATCGAACATGCGGTTCTTGCGCTCGACGCCCATCGGCTCGATCAAAGCCTGATTGCCGTCGCGAAGATCGACGGAGCACCAGTCGGGCGCTTTCTCGATGAGGCGGGAGGGCCAGAGACGGTTGGGCAGGTCGATGGCTTTGAACGCCTGATATTTGTGAATCGGCATCATGGGCATGGTCTTAGCCTTGAGCGCGGCGACCCCGGAGGAATCGCCAGATAGGGGATAAGATAGGCGAAGTCGAACGAACGCTTTCCTGCGCTTCAGAGCGCCAAGCGGCAAATTCGAAGGGTAAAGCTGAAAACCCAGGCTCGCATCAGGCCGGAATAGCGCACGTCGCGGCTGAAAATCAATGACGAAGCGTGTTCCGTCGCGCGCGCAAATCGCCGCCGACTTGGCGGCGGGACGCGGAGACTGTAAAACGGTAAGGCTGTTCGTACGGCGTGGGAGGGGCGGGGGATGAGACAGTCGGTTCTGGCGCTCGGCGTCGTTTGGGCGCTCGCCGGCCCCGTCGCGGCGGCCCCCGCCAATACGATCAATGAGATCTATGCCGGCTTGAATCTATGCGTGACACGTATCGTTCTCCCGGCGGGAACCGACGTGACGCTTCAGTTCATGCTGAACCGGAAGGGCGGGCTGATCGGCACGCCGCGCCTGACCCATGCGGTCTGGCCGCCGCACTCCGATCCGCGCACGGCCGCCACCGCCATTGCGTCCAGTTTCGACCGATGCCTGCCGCTTGAAATCACCGAAGCGCTCGGGGGCGCGATAGCGGGGCGGCTGATCCTTTACCGGCTGCACACAGCCCCCAAGGGCGACAAGGTTTAACGCGCTTCGTCGCGCGTCGCGCTGGCATGCGCGACGACCAGGCCGAACAGTACCAGCGCGAACGCCTGATGCGCGAGCGCGGCGTGCAGCGGCACGACGTAAATCAGCGTCGCGATCCCCAGCGCGGCCTGCGCCAGCGCGGCGCCTGCGACGATTCCAGCGCGGCGCGCCAGTGCCCCGCCGGTTCGCGCCGCCATGACCGCCTGCGCCATCGCCAAAATCACTACGGCGTAGGCTCCCATGCGATGATCGAATTGCACTGTCGTCGCATCGTCCCACAGCGAGCGGAAGGTCGGCGGCAAGCCGAACAGGCCGGTGGGAACGAGACGCCCGTCCATCAGCGGCCAGGTGTTGTAAACAAGGCCGGCGCGCAGGCCCGCCACCAGCGCCCCCAGCCCCAGTTGCGCAAACGCCAGCGCCGCCAGCCACAGCGCGGGCGCGACGAAGGCCCGGACCGGCGCGTGGCGGCGTTCGCTCAGGCCTGCGGAGGTGTAAATTAGCGTTCCGAAAACGGCCGCCGCGATCAGGAGATGCAGCGCCAGCCGCTCCTGGGCGACTTCCGTGCGCTGGCTGAGGCCGGACGACACCATCCACCACCCCACCATCGGCTCCAGAGCCAGCAGCGCGGCGGCGACGCCGATGCGCGCGCCGGTGCGGCCCTTGAGACGTCCCGTCGCCCCAAACGCCAGCGCCGGCACGATGAACGCGACCCCGACGACGCGGGCGAGCAGCCGATGCGCCCATTCCCACCAGAAGATCGTCTTGAACCCGTCGAGATGCATGTCCGCGTTGAGCGCGGAAAATTGCGGGATCTGCCGGTAGCGGTCGAATTCGGCCTGCCACTCGGCTACGCTGAGCGGAGGCAAGACGCCCGTAATCGGCTTCCACTGCGTGATGGACAGCCCGGATTCGGTCAGCCGCGTCGCGCCCCCAACAATCACCATGGCGAATACCAAAAACGCCGTGAAGAGGAGCCAAACCCGCACCGCCGCTAAGGGAGCGGATGAGCGCGCGACGGCGCCCGAAATCGCCTGATCCGTCATAGCGCGTCTCTAGTTTCCTGCGCCGCACCGCGCAACGGGCCGCGTCGTCGCAGTTCTGGCGCAGCAGTGCGGCGGCGACGAGCGGACGAAATCGCGTCCCCCGCGTCCCCTGCGGGATGTTTGGGGCGACATGATGTAAAGTCTAGGGATCCGCCAACGTCACCTTCGTCTCCGACGCTCCTTCGGCGTCCTCGACTGTAAGAAGCACGGCGAAAGGCGGCTTCGCCCCCTCCGGAGCCTGTTGCCACGTCAAGGCGTAGCAGCGCGCGTCCGCCCCTCGTCTGGACGCTATCCAGACGCCCTCCGGCGCCTCCAGGAAAAGCTCGCGCGGCGCGGCGGAGAGACACAGGCGCCACGCCTTCGGCCCCATCGGGGTCGCGATCGCGCCTAACGCCTCGGCCGCCACGGGCCGCGGGACTTTGGCCCGCGCTTCGCCCAGCGCCGCGTCCGCCCCGCCCGGCCAGACGATCTCTCCCGTCGCGCGTGCGGGCAGGCAGATTTTTTCACACACCGCGTAATTAACTTTCGCCGCTAGCCGGACGGGCTTGGCGGGATCGGCGGCCGTGACGCGGATCGGGAGGACAACCCCGCCGCGATAGCCGAACGCCACGCTGCCGTCGGGCTCGGGAATGCGCTCGGGCGCGGGAAAATCGACCTCCGCGCTCGCTAGATTGGTCGAGCCGGCAAAATCGAAGGTCGGGGGAACCCCCGCATCGCCGGGATCGCGCCAATAGGTGATCGCGCCCGGGGCCAGTTCGATCTGGAGACCGGCTCCCTGAGCGTCCGCCAGCAGGCGCGCGCGCGATTTTGCGGCGGGCGACCAGTCCGAAGCGGCGAAGGCCGGGGCGGCGAGCAGGCAGAACAAGGCGGCGCGCGTGAGCATGGCGCCGTCATAGCGCGTTCGCCGCCAGCGCGCAGCCACGCTTTGCTTTTGCTTTGACAGCGCGGCGCGGCGGCGTAACCTAGGCGTCATGAAAAGACCGGCCGGCGCTGCGATCGAAAACAGTTTTGAAGGCAAGGTGCTGATCGCCACGCCCGCGTTGCGCGACGGGGTGTTCATGCGCTCCGTCGTCTACATGTGCGCGCACCGGTCGGACGGCGCGATGGGCATCGTCGTCAACCAGCGCGCCGACGATGTGAGGCTTTCCAAGCTGCTCGTGCAACTCGACATCGTGAAGGAGCCCGACGCGATCCGCCTTCCGCGCCGCGTCGATGACATCCGCATCGTGCGCGGCGGCCCCGTCGATACGGGGCGCGGCTTCGTGCTCCATTCGAGCGACTACGTCGCCACCGATTCGACCGTCCATATCGACAACGACATTTGCCTCACCGCCACGCTCGACGTGCTGCGCGCCATCGCCGAGGGCCAAGGGCCGGCGCGCGCCGTGTTGGCGCTGGGCTGCGCAGGCTGGGCGGCGGGGCAATTGGAGACCGAAATCCTCGCCAATTCTTGGCTCGTCGGCCCCGCCGATCCCATTCTGCTGTTTGGCGAAGATTTCTCGCGCAAATACGATCACGCGCTGGGCCTGTTGGGCGCCCGCGCGGCCCATCTTTCGGCGGAGGCTGGCCACGCCTGAAAAGTGGGGTGGGCGGCTTAGCGGGCCGCGGGTGCGCCACAACTTTTACGCATGAAAAACGGGCGTGTCCGGGGAGGAAGCTGACGATGAGCCAAGCCTATATTCTGGACGCGGTGCGCACGCCGCGCGGCGTCGGCAAGGTGGGCAAGGGCGCGTTGTCGCATCTGCATCCCGCCTATCTCGGTTCGACCGTCCTCAAGGCGCTCGCCGAGCGCAACACCCTCGACACGAGCGAAATCGACGACGTGATCTGGGGCACATCTGCTCAAATCGGCAAACAATCGTGCGATCTTGGCCGCATGGCCGCGCTCACCGCCGGCTACGACGTCCGCGCCAGCGGCGTGACGCTCGACCGTTTCTGCGGCTCGGGGATAACCGCGGTCACGCTGGCCGCCGGGCAGATCCGTGCCGGGTTCGAGGATCTCGTCGTCGCGGGCGGCGTGGAAATGATGAGCTTTACGGCGACGGCGGGGTTGCAGCCGGTGTTCGACGCCGATAATCGCGAATTGCGCAAGCGGCATCCGCAATCCCAACAGGGCGTCTGCGCCGACGCTATCGCGACGCTGGAGGGCATTTCGCGCGACGACGTCGACGCGCTGGCGGTGGAAAGCCAGAACCGCGCCGAGCGGGCGATCCGCGAAGGGCGCTTCGAGCGCTCCGTCATCGTGGTGCGCAATCCCGACGGCTCGGTCGCGCTCGACCATGAAGAGTTTCCGCGCCCCGGCACGACGCGCGAATCGCTCGCCGGGCTCAAACCCGCCTTTGAGCGCATCCGCGACATTGTGGCCGACGCCGAGACCGGCGAGACTTACGGGCAATTGATCCAGCGCCGCTATCCGCAAATCACGACGTTCAACCATATCCACCACGCCGGCAATTCTTCGGGCATGGTGGACGGGGCGGCGGCGCTGCTGCTCGCCTCCGCCGCTTACGTCGCGCGCAAGGGCCTCAAGCCGCGCGCACGCGTGGTGGCGGCGGCCAATATGGGCGACGATCCTACACTGATGCTCAACGCCCCCGCGCCCGCCGCACGCAAAGTTCTGACGAAGGCGGGCTTGAGGGTCGAGGACATCGACCTGTTCGAGATCAACGAAGCCTTCGCGGTCGTGGCGGAGAAGTTTATCCGCGACCTCAGGCTCGACCGCGAAAAAGTCAACGTCAACGGCGGCGCGATTGCGCTTGGCCACCCCATCGGCGCGACAGGCGCGATCCTCATCGGCACGATGCTCGACGAACTGGAGCGGCAGGGCAAGCGCTATGGCCTAGTCACCATGTGCGCCGCGGGCGGTCAGGCGCCCGCGATTATTGTCGAGAACCTCGCGCGATGAGCGGACCGCTGACGGGTTTGCGCGTCGTCGAACTCGCAGGCATCGGACCGGGGCCCTACGCTGGCCAATTGCTCGCGGATCTGGGCGCCGAGGTGACGGCGGTGCATCGGCCGGGGCCGGATATTCCCACCATCGACCATCGCGGCAAGCGTTCGGTGGTCGTCGATCTGCGCAAGCCCGGCGCGGCGGCGATCGTCCTCAAGCTGGTTGAACGGGCCGACGTGCTGATCGAAGGCAACCGACCCGGCGTCGCTGAGCGGCTCGGCGTCGGCCCCGACGCCGCATGGGCGCGCAATCCCCGGTTGATCTATGGCCGTATGACCGGATGGGGCCAGATTGGGCCGTGGTCGGGGATGGCGGGGCACGATATTAACTATCTTTCCATCACTGGCGCGCTGCTCGCGATGGGAGAGGCGGACCGACCCCCGCCTCCGCCACTCAATCTGGTGGGCGACTATGGCGGCGGATCGCTGTTTCTCGTATTCGGCGTGATGGCGGCGCTCTGGCGGCTGCAACAGACAGGCAGGGGCGAGGTGGTCGACGCGGCCATCGTCGACGGCGTGTCGTCGATGATGGGCATGTTTCATACGCTGAGCGGCTGGGGGCGCTGGACCCCGCAAAGACAGGCCAACTGGCTCGACGGCGCGGCGCCGTATTATCGCTGCTACCGCACGAAGGACGGCAGATTCATGGCGGTCGGCGCCATCGAGCCAAAATTCTTCGAGACGCTGCTGGAGAAGCTCGCCCTCGACCCCGCCGTCTTTGGCGCGCAGGAGGACCGCACGCTTTGGCCCGCGCAACATGCGCGGCTGGAAGCGACGTTTCTCACAAGGACGCGCGAGGAATGGGCGGCGCTGTTCGACGAGGTAGACGCCTGCACGACGCCGGTTCTATCTTACGAAGAAGCGCCCGCGCATCCCCACAATGCGGCGCGCGCTTCCCATGCGCAAGCTGGCCGCCTGACCCATCCTCGCGCGGCGCCGCGCTTTCCAGCCGAGCCGGAATGGAGCGGACGCGCGTCCCGGCGCAAGGGCGTGGACACCGAAGCCGCGCTGCGCGAGTCGGGCCTGGGCGTCGAAGACATCGAAGCCCTGATGCGCGACGGGGTGATCGCCGGCGCGCGCTAGAGGCATGCCGGGATGGGTTGGGCGCGTCGCGCGGGGGCGCCGAACAAACGCGAATTGCGCCAAGCATTCACCACGCCGTCGGTTTGCCCATCGAGTCGAGCGGCAGGCGGCCGCCGATTTCGATGTGGACCGGACGCTCTGGCGCCGTCAGTTCGATCATGCAAAATCGCGCGATCTCGCGCGCCTTTTCGTCCCGGTCGAACGCTGTGTCCTTGAACACCACGAACGCCTCCAGCCGGCTGTCGACCTCCGCGCTGGCCCGGCGCACCACGCAATCGGTCACGCCGGGATGGCGGCGGATCGTCTCGGCCACATGCGCGGGAAAGACGTTGACGCCCGCGATCTGCACGGCGCCGTCGGCGCGGCGCACCGGGCGGAGGCGCCCCGAATCCAGCCATTCGACGACATCGGGCAGGGCGACGATCTCGCCGCTCTCTGCCGCGATCCCTTGCCCTGCACGGCGCCACCAAGGCAACAGTTCGTAGGGACCGCGCATGTCGTCGCGCCAGCCGATGCCGCTCGTTTCGGAGGAGCCATAGATTCCCACGAGCCGGGCGAGGCCGCTGCCGGCGAGCCGGTCGGCCAGTTCCACGGGCATCGGCGCCGTCGAGGTCATGCCCACGACGCCCTCGGGAAAGCGCCCGCCCTCCTCGGCCAGCAGGTTCCAGACATAGGGCGTCGCAATCAGGAAATCGTCGGCGCGCAGCTGCCGCCGCCGCGACCCCGGCGCGACCGTCCGAGCGTCCACCGTCTCCACGCCGAGCGACGCGGCGGAGACGATCGTGTGCAGGAAGCCGTAGATATGATGGGGGGCGACGAGGCTGACGATGCGGTGCGGCCGGCCTGCGAGCCGCGCGATGTGCAAAGCCTCGCGCACCAAATGGCGATAGGGATGCGCGCAGGCCTTGGACGGGCCCGTGGCGCCGGAGGTGCGAAACGTCACGAGATCATGTTTGACGGACCATGACAGCGCGACGATTTCGGCCCATTCGCCCAGCGTGCGGCGAACGAGCAAATAGTCTTCATAGCCGACATCGCGCAGGCCGAAAAACTCGGCGACACGCTGCGCCGCCGCCATCAGCATCAGCGAATCGAAGCCCACTCCGTCCTCGTCGAGCCGCGTCGCCGTGCTCCAGGCGGCCACTTCGCCGACGGGAAGCGAGCGGCGCGTCGCGCGTCCATATTCGTCGGCCAGAAGCCCTGCTATGACGCGCGCGAGGAGATCGACGGGCAAAGGGCAGTCGGGGGCGCCGCACATGACAAGTCCTTCCTGAGTTGACTATCAGACGAATTTCGTTCGACGGATTCAGGCGCGCCACACCTTTCATGACGAGCAAGCCGAGGCCGTTCCGTCTTGCCTTGATTGAACGTCCGCCAGTTGTTCAGCGACGATTGCATCGCCCCGTCGCTTCGCACGGCGCGATTGCAGGGCGCTCAGCGACCTCGCAAAGGCGCGCGCGAGCTTCAACCGGAAGTCGTGTCAGACGTCGAGCGGGTGCAGAATGTCGCCGGCGACATCATGGAACTGTCAGCGCGCCTCGTCGAGGTGGATGCGCAGCATCGCCGTTTTCAGGACAAACACGGCATGCGGCATGTCCGCGTCCTCTGCGTTGAAGTCAGGCTCGACGAGAGAGGCGAGATCGTAGCCTTCCAGGATCGTGGCGACCTCGTCGAGACCGTTGGCGTCGAAAACGTGGAAGCGGTTGCGCATCGCGCCTCTTTCGAGAAGAACCAGATATCGACGATATAATGGTCGACGGGCTCGCGGGGAAGGATGATCTCGCACCACAGCGCAGGGCCAGGGCCATGCGAGGTTGAGGAGCAGATCACCAGGCGCTTGAACCCACAGTCGCGCTTGCCGGTGCGCTGCAGCCGCTGCATCGGCGCTTCAGGCGCCAGCGCCGGTTCATGATCGTATTTGATGGCTTCGGCGCTTTTGAACAACATAACGGACGCCATGACTGTTCCTTTTCAAGAGGAGGAGGATTGAAAAACACATATGAAAATTTGCAAGACGCGTCGATACGCGACACCCATTTCAAGCGCCGGCGACCCGACCGCAAGCGCCTCGACCCCGTCGGCGGCGGGATCGACGCGGCTCTCCACGTCGAACCGCTCCACGAATTGCGCGACCTCGTCGATGGTGTCGAAACGCCAACACCTGCGGCTCGTCCGCCTCCCCAGCGGCGATCAGCAACGCGACGTCCAAACAGAGGCGGCGCAGGCCATGACGGCGCAGATGCAACGCGGAGAGGTGGTCGGCGACGGGTTTAAACATCGGGGCGCCCGCCATCCTCACACCCGCTTGACGAACAACCAGCAGTTCTGGCCGTCCGGCGTATTCTTGAGATGAAGCCGCACTTTGGTGCGTTTCATCTTGTAATCGAACTCATAGTCGAGCATCGAATGGATCTGGCCGGTCTGGGCGAATTTGAGAAATTCACCGTGGAAGCGCTTTCCCTTCGCACAGGGCGCGATATCGTTGAAGAAATTGCGCCCCATCACATCGCCCGGCGAGCGGCCAGAGATCAGGCCTTCGGCCTGATTGTATTTGACGATCTTGCCCGTGCGGTCGAGCAGGATGGCGCCGAAGGCGAGCGATTCCGCACGTTGCGGCTCTCGCTGGAGAATGTTGTCCACATCCTTGGCGCCAAAAAGAATGACGTCCATCCGAGTTCTCCCTGTAATCGAAATGAAATGTCGGAAGCTGGCGATCAATCGCCCTGACGCGTCATCAGCGTATCGTGCAGTCGCTCGCCGATGACGTTGCGGTCGGAATCGCGCGCCTCCTTGGCCACCCAGCGATAATCGCTGTCTCCGAGCGTCACGAGGCATTGCGGGACGGTATCGAAGCGGCTGCCGCTCGCATATTTGAGCACGTCGACGTCAACCGCCGCCCCGTCCTCCTCGCCGAACTCGGCCATCATTTCGAGTTCGTCGATCGCCCCCTGGGACTTCGTGCGCTCGATCCGCCGAATGATCTCGGCGCCCGCCTCGAACAGCCATTCTGCGTAAGGCGCCCGCAACCGGAGCCCGTACTCAGGATAGACGAGTTCGAGGCGCTGACCCGAGCGCACGATATAGGCAAGATGATCGCTCATTTGCATAGATCTCCTCTAGGCCGAATCATGACAGCCGAGCCGCATTATTCCGTGCTATATGCTCAACAGTTGTCAAACGTAAATTGTCATTCAAAAAATAATTCACTTCCTAACGTGCGTAACATCGCTCTTTGACTGCCGCAGCGTCAGAATTATTCCGGTAAAAAAGATCGTTGTTTTACTCAAGCGCGACGCTGACGCGGAGAAAACCAGACAGAGGAGCTTTAAATAACTCTGTCGAACAGGAAACTTGCATCGTGATCTCACTCATTCATGCCTACGTCGACCGTAGTATTGGCGCTTCGCCACTCGAAGCTTGAGAGTTCCTGCAAAAAATCTTCCAGGTACTGCTCGATCTGGACGAAACGGAATTCGAGCGATTCCGCCAGCGCCATGACGATCTTTGTTAGCGCGCCGGAGGATCTGGAATTCAGCGGCGGTGTGAATTCTGGGTAAGGCCACGCGACCGTCGATACCGGGAGCCCCATTTCCGCCAGCGTTTCCGAAGTGCGGGCCAGACCGTCAGAATGCGCAAAGGCGAAGTCGTCGATCCGGCCTCCAATTTCGGCGAGTTCGTCGATCAACGCGCCCAGATCGTCGCGCCAGTCCTGCGCATCGGGGGTCCCACGCGCGAGCGTCGCGCCTCCACGGCGCTGGAGGCCGCCTCGAACCGGCCGTCCGCCTCCTGGAGAGCGCACTCCAGCCCCCTGAACGCGATCAGCGCGGCGGCGAGCCGAACCTCCAGGGCTTCCTGCCGCCGCTTCTACGCGCGCGCGAACGCCTCCCGCCGCTCGCCTTGCGCGGCGACGACATGAGCGAGCGCGTCGAGGCCTGCGCCTTCCGGCTCGGTCAGCGCGTGCGATTCCACCAGCGCCGTTGCGGCGTCAGAACGCTTCGCGGCGTCGGCGAAATCGCGCGACAGGGCGCGGAACGCCGTGAGCGCGGAGGCGGTGCGGTCGAGCGTAGAGGCGCTGGCGTCCACACGCATTTCCAGCGCCTCCGCGCGTTTGGCCTGCTCGCGCACAAAAACGTCGAAGCGGTCGCCGACATCGCGGAAAACGAGGTGAAGTCGGCCTACGGGGCCGTACGCAGACGGGCGATCTCCTGCGTCAGCGCTTCGAGCGTTGCGCGGGCGCCGTCCTTCAGCGTGGCCGGGTCGTCGGCGCGCTCGCGCAGCGCACGCCGTTCCGCGCGGTCCGCACTCGCGACCGCTTGCAGACCCTCGACACCGCTCAAAATCCGGCCGGCAAACGCCTCATGCGGCCGCGTCAGGACGTGAAGCGCCGTTACGGCGGACGCAAGCGCATCCAGCGGCGCGAGGGTGTCGCCGAGCCGGGCTTGAGCGTCCTGCGCCTGAGTGGCGACAGTTTCGACGCCCTCGCCTGCCCTCGCCGGCGCCGCGCTTGTCTGGGCGAGGCCTTGCGTGGTTTCGTGCAGGGTCGCGAGCGCGCCCCCGCCCCAGACGCGGAACCCTTCCCCCCCTTGCGACGCTTGCGCCTGCGTCGCAGCCGCCGCGCCCGCGAAAGCGTTTTTGGCGCCGTCGAAGGCGACGTGCAGGCGATCGAAGTCCCGGCCTTCGCGCTCGGCCAGCGCCGCCAGCGCCGCCGCGCTGATCGAGATCTGGCGCGCGAAACTCTCGCAGCGCGCCTGCGCGGCGGCGAGATCGCGGGTGGCGGGCTGAAGCGCTTTCGCATCCAGCATGTCCAGGCGGCGGGCGAGGCCCTCGCACAATTCCTCGACGCGCGGCGCGACGCCCGCCACGTCCGCGCGCAAGGCGTCGAACGTCCGGCTCTGGGCCTCGACGGCGGCGCGAAGGTCGTCGGCCTGCCCGGCGTTAGCCGAAGCGGCGGCGCTGGAAAGCACGTCGAAGCGGTCGAGCGCGTTGCGCAGCTTATCGGTGCATTTCGTCAGCACGGTCAGGGCGGCGGCCTGGCGGTCACGTGCGGCTTCGCCCGCCTCTTTCGACACACGCGCTTCGATCGCGTCGAGCCGCTCGGTCTGGGCCTGCCCCTGTTCGCGCAGCCGCTCGGCCACGTCCCGCAGGCCCGCCGCCGCCGCGCGCACCTCGTCCCGCAGCGCTTCCCCTTCGCCGCGCGCCGCAGACGTCTCGCCGATCCGCGCGACCGCCTCGGCCAGCGCCTGAAGATCAGGCGCTCTCGCTTCGCGTTCCACGCGCATCGTCGCCGCGGCGGCGTCGAGCCGGGCGACGGTCCCCTCCAGGGCGGCGCGGAGAGAGAGCGGGGGCTCGTCGGCGGGAGCGGGCGCCAGGGCTATCGAGTCAAGACGGTCTCGCAGCGCGCGTCGCGTCGTCTCGGCCTCGGTGCGGAGGACGTCGACGAGGCGCGAGAAGGCGGGGGCGGCGAAGTCGGCGAGACGCGTGACGACGCGCGCCTCCAGCGCGTCGAGCCGCTCCTGCTGGCGGACGTGCGCGGCCTTGTCGTCCGACACGGCGCCGGCGATGTCGTTGCGCACCGTCAGTGCGGCGGCGGCGAGCGTGTCGCGGATCGCCTGCGTCTCGCGCCCGATGAGGCGCACGACGTCGGTCAGCGCGGCGTCGACGCGATCTCCGCCTCCCGACGGTTTTTCATGGCGCTCCAGGGCGTCGGCGAGATAGACGAGCATCCGCTCGATCCGCTCCATGCCCGCGTCGAGCGCGCTCGTAGGCGGGGTGGCCTTGAAGGCCTTAAGCGCTTCGGCGATCTCGGCGAACTGCTCTTGCGCGCAAAGGCGCCGGTCACTCTCGCCCTGCGCCGTCGTCTCGACCAATTCCTCGCACTGGAGGCGGAAGGCGCGTATCGCCTCTTCCCCGGCCACGGCCATCTTCTCGCAAAGCGCCACCCCGGCGCGATATTGGCCGTGATTCGCCTCGCCCGCCCGAATGTCTCGCGCGACCGCCACCAGATCGGCGATCACGCCGGGGGCAGGCGGCGCGGGGGGCGCCTCGGCTCCGTCGCGAGCGGCGCGCAGATGCGCGAGCGCCACGCGAAGCGGGCGCCCGACATAAACTTGCAAGAGCGCCATCGGCGCCGCCGCGCAAAGCGCGAAGCCTCCCGCCGCCGCCAGCGTCACCATGAGCAGGGATTGGCCCAGCGCCGCCGCCGCCATCACGATCGTCAGGCCAAGCGCGGCCGTCAGCGGCAGCGCCAGAGCGAGGCGCTCGGGGGCGCGAAACGGGCCTTCCGGCGCCTCGTCGGCGCGGCGCGGGTTTCCTCTCATAGCCAACTTCCAAACGGTCCAAGTTCGAAGTCGATATCGGTTTCGTCGAGACCGAAATTGGCGGCGCCGTCGACGATGGCCGCGCGCGCGTTCGTCAGCCCCAGCCCGACGCGCTCCTGCGCACGCTCGTCGAGCGAGCCCGCCTCCGAGCGCTGCACCGCCTGACGCTCCCTCAATGGACGCAGCAGTTCGGCGCTGGCGAGCGCGATGTGCGCGATGGCCTGCCCCGCCCGCTCGAGATCGATGTCCAGATGGGGCGCCGTCGCCGCGCTCACGCCGAGGCTTCCGCGCCGACGGGTCGGCCGCGCCATCGCGAGGCCCGCTCGACGGACGCGACGATCACGTCGAAGTGGGACTTGGGCGCGTCGTGGTCGTCGTTCACGATAAGCTCGCCGGCGTGAGGCTTGCGAAAGAGCAGACGGGCCGGGGACCGTGCAGCGACATCGCGAGGCCCCGAAAGGCCAGATCGGCCCGCCGCCGCCCGAGGGCGTCAAACACCGTGTCGCTCGCGTCGTGCTGGACGAGCAACGCGAGGTCACGTAGGCGCGGCGCCAACGCGGCGGCGAGGCGGGCGGGGCGCGCGCGCGCGTCCGTCAGCGCGGCCGCGCGGGATTTGAGATAATCGCGCCCGGCCGCCGCCTCGCAGGCGCCCGGCGGCGCGCCCAGTTCCTTGGCGACGAGGGAATATTCGACCGCCCCCGCGCAAGGGGCAAGGCGGGTGTGCGACAGATCGGCCATGCCGGCGAGGCCGCTCGCAAGGGCGTCCGCGTCGGCGAAAACGGCGCCCAGCCGCATGAGCGGCAGTTCGCGTTTCACCACGACGCCGCAGAGAATTTCAGGATGTCGGCCCGCCAGCGCGATGGCGCTTTCGGGATCGTCCGCGTCCTCGGGCGCGGGCGAGACGATCACCGCCAGACCGGAGAAGGCGACTGTCTTGACGCCAAGCCCGGCGGCGTCCTTCGCGCGCACGACGCCATGAACCATCGGACGGGCGCTCATGCCCGCCCCCCGCTCGCCATGCGAATCGAAGCCACGGCGTCCGCCCCGCGCCGGTCGGCGAAGGCGCAGAGCAGCGAGCGCGCCTCCACCAGCGCCTTGAAGCGCATGTCGTCGCCGCCCGCGTCGGGATGCGCGGTCTTGGCCAGTTGACGGAAGGCGTCCTTCAGCGCGTCGAGCGAAGCCGTCGGCGTCACATCCAGCAGCCGACGCGCCTGCGCGAGCGCCTTTTCGTCGGCGCGCTTGAGTTCGATGACGGCGAAGGACATGGCGGGCAAAGGCCCGACGCAGCGCACGCGCGGCTCGCCCGGCAACGCGGCTTCGATGCGCGCAAGCGCGGCGTCGAGCCGGGCCTGCCCATCGCGCGCGGTCAGCGCCACGGCATTGAGGATCTGATCGTCGTCGCGCGTGGGTAGCGCCAGCAGGTCCTCGGCGGCGTCGTGCAGCAGGCTCAGCGCCCAATCCCCCAGCCGCCGCCGCTCCGCGCCCATCGCGTCGGCTATGGCCGCGCCAAAACGGTCGCGGCCCCTCGCGCGCGCCAGCGCCAACTCGGGCGCGTCGCGCTCGGCGAAGACCCGCAGCGTCGCGCGCGCGTCCCAGGTCACGGTGATCTGATGCTCGCGGCTGAGGCCGAAGCGGGCGAGGATTTCGACGAACGGGGCGAGGTCTTCCCCCAAAGCCGCGAGCGCTTCGGCGGGGCCCGAGATCTCGGCGTCCGGCGCGGCAGCGACGAAGCGGCCCTCGGCGGCGGCGAGTTCGATGAGCCGTTGCACGTCGAGCAGTTTCTCCAGCGGATGCGCGCGTCCGCGCCAGAGGCTGGGCGGACGCTGCGTCGCGCAGACGGCCGCGAGGCCGTCCACGGCGGCGCAGCGGAAGCGGTCGGCGTCGCGCGCCGCGATCCGATGCGCGGTCGCCGCTTCGGTCAGGCCCAGAAAATACACGACTCAGGCCCCTTCCGGCCGCGCCGCCAGAGCGGCAACAGCCTCGTCGATGTCGGCGTCGCAAGGCGGCGCGCGGTCTCCTGCGACTGCGCGACGCACGGCGGAAAGGCCGAGACGCCGTCGCGGCCCGCCGTCGCAACCGCGATGCGGACGAACGCCTGGCCGCTTAGCCCCAGACCCAAGACGTGCAGCGCGGCGATGGCGCGGCGCGCGGCCAGGTCGGGCGGCGGCACGATGTTGACGGCGTTGAACCGGCCGGGTTGGCGCAAAGCGGGGCCAGCGGCGGCAAGCCGGTTGGTCGCGCCCAGCAGGAACACGCCGCGCAATGCCTCGACCCCGTCGATCTCGGTCAGCAGCTTGGCCACGACGCGATCTCCCACCCCCGAAGAATCCGCGCCGTGAAGCGCGGCGAGCGCGGCGAAGCCCGCCTCCTTTGGCCCGCCGCCGCAGGTGCGGAAGGCCAAGATTGTTTTGGGCAGGATCGTGGCCGACCCCGACGGCGTGCAGGCGATCTCGTGCACACGGCGGCCTCGGACCAGCGGCAGCATGTCGCCAGCAGAGACGGTGACATGCGCCAGCGAAACGCGCGCGGGCGCGTCACCGTCCAGCACCTGACATTCGACGCGCCACGCGTTTTGCGGCTCGGCGGCCTTGAGGTCTATTGTTGGCCGCCCGCGCGGCGCGGCGATGGTCGCCACGATGGCGTCGAGGCCGACCGGCCCCGGCACGGCGGCGGGAAAAGCCCGCGCACAGGTCACGCGGTCGCCTGAAAGCGAAAGCACCGCGCCCGCGCCGATTCCCTGCGCGCTCATGTTCTCACGCGACAACCGCACGATGCCGCGCGACGGACGATCGGGCGTCAACACGCTCCAGGGCCGCGCGATCGCGTTCACCCGCAGCGCTCCTTGGCCGTCCGCCGCGCATGGGCCACGCGCAGACCGGCGATCAGATTGTTTTCCCGCACTTCGCCTTCGGCCTCGGACATTTGCCGGGATCCCAGCCAGGCCTCGGCGGCCTCAAATTCCAGACGCAAAGCGGGCGGTTCGTACAGGACATCCTCCGCCGCTCCGGAAGGCTTGTCGGCGACCCAGGACAGCGCATCGAACGATCCCGAGACCGGCGGCGCGAAATCAAGGAAGTTGGAGCGCGGGACGGGCGCGACATGGGTCCCGTCGCCCGCAAAGCCTTCCTCGTCGGCGAAGCGCGCAGGCCCGGCCCGGCGGTTCGCCAGCAGCGCGTGATGCGCGAACGTCATGTCGTCGGTGGGCGGCAATGTCCGCACCGCGAGGCGGAAGGGCCGTACGTTCCGATCGAACAGGGTCGCCGTGATGTCGCTTATCAAGGCGCTATGCGAGCCGGGCGCGAGACATTCGATGCTGGCCTGCGGCGCGTCGCCCGCAGGCGGGCCGCCGGGCGGCGAAGCCCTGCCGGACGCCAATCCGTGCAAGTACACAGCCGTGCTCATCGTGCGGGGTCTTCCGGCGCCATCCTCGTTGCAAGAATGCCGTTGACCCAACTGACGTTGAGCGCCTCCGGCTTCACGCGGCGGCGCGAGGCCGGAGCAAAGAGTGAACCGCGTCTCCTCGACGCTCACCTGCGCGCCCGCGTCATCGGTCTCGGTGACGACGATCAGCCTTGCGCCATCGAAATACACGTCAACCAACGGATCGGCCTGTCTGGTCGGCGCCCGTGCGGGACGAAGCGAAAGGACAGGCGACGACCGGCGCTTGGCCGCGCCTCTCCGCAAGCCAGAACGCCCCGATATTTTCCCAAAAGGCGTGTCGGCCCCGAAACTGCTTGTTGCGCCACCTTCGCCGCCGTGCGCAATAGAGCACCCAGGCGACGCGCTCGTCGGCGAAGACAAGTTCGTCATCGGCCTGCGCCAGCCCGCCCGACAGCCGCGCATTCCGATATTGCAGCCGCGGCAATTCGGCGGCGGCGTCGATGCGCATTCGCCCCAAGGAGCGCATGCGCTGGGCGCGCTTCAGCGGCCCCGTGCGGCGGAGCATTTTCACGCAGCGCTCCTTACGGCAGGGGCGCCGGGGCGCTGCTTGCGGATGACGTCGACCACGTCTTCGCGAAACGACGACCGGCTCTCGCGTGCGCTAGGGGAACGCTTCGACTCCAGCACGTCGAGCGCCAGTTGCAGAATACGCAGCTCGACTGGCTCGGGTTCGACGCCTTCCATATGCGCGACTTTGGCGACCATGATCGAGGACCGCACCGACGCGTTTTGCGCCAGATGTGTGGTGGCGCGCAGCATAAGCAGGGTATCGACGATGCGGCCCACCGTCGCGTGGTCGGCGCGCGCGCGCGTCGCGACGACGCCCCGGTAATCGGTCGGGCTGGAGGTGTGAAGGACGCGGAAATGGTCATGCGCCCGCAGGATGCGCTCGCCATGGCTGCGGCCCGTCAGCGCCAGCATGCGCTCTTCAAGAGCGGAGAGCAGCGGATTGTTGGCGGCGGCGGAGGAGCGCGTGAACTCGTCGTAGATCAGCGTGTGGCGGTCGACGATAGCGCGCGTCAGCGCATCGTGCGCCCAGACGGCGGAGGTCTCGGTCTGGATCTTGGCGACGGTGTGAACGAAGCGGTCGATCACCTGACGCGACGCGGCGCCCGAGTCGCGTCCGACCAGATGATTCGGGGTCATCCGGGCCTCGCCCGTCAGCAGCGTCATGGGGCGGCCGATGCGCGCGGCGATCTTCATGGCGAGGGTCGTCCTGCCGGCGCCGGCGGGGACTCGCAAATGCACGACGAGACAGGCGTTGGGACCGGAGAGAGCACGAGATACAGTCGAGCGCAGCGCATCGTCTACGAAGTTGCCCGCCCGCGAGGGCGCGTCCGCCGCCTCCCCTTTTCTGAGAACGCCCGCAGCCTTCATGTCCGACCTCTGCTTTTCAAGAAGAGACAGATAACCGGTGAAGTCCGCGCGAGGCTGACTTGGGGCGCGCAATCGAGCCGCTTCGGATAGCCCGGAATTGTCAAGGCGAGCGAAGGGAATCCATCCTGCGGCCCCGCCTGGTCGAAGCTGTCCTGCCAACGGATGAGCACAGAGCGGCTGGACTCCTTCGCATCGCTCGCGGCGACGTTTGACCTATCGAAAGGCCGCGTGTTCGCGGATAACCGCTCGACAAAAATCTCGCGTGCGACCTCGACGCCGACGTGCGTGCGCAAGAGCCGATCAATCGGCCCGATTCCGTCTCCCAGGCGCTTGGGGGCGCAGGCGGCGATTTCGTCACGCGTACGAACGCCCAGATTGTAGAGCCGCCAGATCATGCCCTGGCCCAAAAGACGCAACGCCTCCAGACGCCGCCAGGGCGGTATAGGAGGCGGCGGGGCTCCCTCTCGGCGGAGCCGAAGGGGGCGGGCGTCAGCGCGAAAAGGCGGGGAACGGGCAGATTTGAGCCAGGCCTCGACCGACGCGTGGACGACGCGCGGCCTGATCGCCAACAACGCGGCGCCGACCAGAGCGACGCGCAGGAACGCATCAATCACGACGCTCTTGTCGAGCATGCGGTCCATAACCCTGGCAAGGCTGCTCAAAGCGATGCATTTTTCGACGGCCAGTAGATGCACCTCTTGTGGGAAGCGTCCCGGCTGCTCTGCCAAGGCGCCGCGCAAAAGCCTAAACGAGAAAGCTGACGATTGACTATTCAGATGAAACTATTGCTTGTGTTTATGGTTGATCCAAGCTTCGCGCGCGCCGTTCAGAGCAAGGCGCGGGACGATCAGGCCGCCTGGGGATAATCTTCGTCGTGATCATGCGCGTATGGCGCGCCGGCGCCTTCCGCGAGCCTGAAGCCGCCGGCCAGCGCCAGAAGCTCTTCGACCTGAGCGCGCAATGCGTTGACGGCGGCGGTCGCCTCCTGGGCCATCGCCGCATTTTGCTGGGTGGCCTCGTCGACCAGCGACACGGAGCTGTTGACCTCCTGAACAATGGCCGCCTCTTCCCGCGCGCCGTTGGTGATGTCGACGACGATTTCGCTGATTTCCACGACCTGACCGATGATGATCTTGAGCGAGGCGCCGGTTTCGCTGACGAGTTTGACGCCTGCGGCGACATCCGCGCCCGAGGCGGAGATCAGAGCCTTGATCTCCCTGGCCGCGCTGGCCGATCTTTGCGCCAGCGCCCGCACCTCGGCGGCCACGACGGCGAAACCGCGCCCCGCGTCGCCCGCCCTCGCCGCCTCGACGCCCGCATTGAGCGCCAGCAGATTTGTTTGAAACGCGATCTGGTCAATCACGCCGATGATACTGGAAATTTTTTTGGACGAACTCTCGATGCGGTCCATCGCCTCGATGGCGCGGTTGACGACGCCTTCGCTCTTCTCGGCGTCCTGTTTGGCGCGCGCGACGGCCTCGCTCGCGCGATTCGCGCTGCTGGAGGTAAGATTGACAGTCCCCGAGACTTCGTCAAGCGCGGCGGAAGCTTCCTCAAGATTGGAGGCTTGCTCTTCCGTGCGTTGCGCCAGAAGATCGGAGACGGTGGCGATCTGGCTCGTCACTTGGCCCACGACGTCGACGGCCTCGAAGACGCGGCCCAACGTGCGGTTCATAAAGTCGACGGTTGCGTTGAAGTCCTGTTTGAGGCGGGCGAAAGCGGGACCCATCTCGGCCTCTATCCGCGTGGTCAGGTCACCGCCGGCGACGGCGGACAATCCTTCGGAGAGAAGGTTGACGTCGCCGAGATCGCTCGCGAATTTGACGATTTTGAAAACGGCCCCGTCGAGGTTGCGGATTGGATTGTAGGAGCACTGGATGAGGACCGGCCTCCCGCCCTTGCCCACCCGCTTGAAGATGCCGGAGGCGGCGTGTCCCGCCCGCAATTGCGCCCAGAACGTCCGATATTCTTCGGAGCGCGCGTACTCAGGCTCGACAAGCCGGCTATGCTCGCGGCCCACCACTTCGCCGCGCTCAAGTCCGAGCGCGGAGAGCGCCTTGTCGTTGATGGAGAGAACGACGCTGTCGGGGCTGAACTCGACGATCCATTGCATGCGCGTGACCGCGTCGAGCCTGGCGGCGTTTTCGATCGACACAAGCCTCTCCCGCGTCACGTCGGCCGCGACCTTGAGAATGCTTGTCACCCGGCCTTTGGCGTTTAGTACGGGGTTGTAGATTCCGCGTATGAACGCTCGCGCGCCGTCCCTGCGCACACGCAGAAACTCGCCGGAAACAAATTCGCCGCGCCCGAGTCGATCCCAAAACTCGCGGTAGCCGGCGCTTTCAGCCTCCCCCGCCTCGACGAAAATCCGATGGTGAGAGCCCACGATCTCCTCCGGGGTCCATCCCATCAACGTACAGAAGACTTGATTGGCCGCGATAATTTCGCCCGACGGCGTGAACTCGATCATGGCGAACGCGCGATCAAGCGCGGAGAGCCTGGCCGCTTGCGGCGAAACGCCTTGGAACCGTTTAAACATACGCGGTCGCTCCCTTTGTTTGGACCTGCGCGCCCACCGCACCCTTCATTCGTCTCGGCGCGACGCGCGTGCAGGGCCGTGCGAGGCGCAAGTGACCCAGCGACGAGAGCATGTCCGATCTCCTAGCGAGAGCGACCCAGGGGCCAGATTGTGAGAACATGCGGGGCGCTAGCCCGCCGGCGACGCGCGGCCTCATGCCTGCCGCGGCGTAAGCCGCCAACGGAACGTCGCATGTTCGAGTTCTCATACAAAAGTGAACGGATAATTGATATTTGCGGGCTGACGTGGCGCCATACCTGCCGGCCCTCGCCTCAAGCGAGCTTGGCGCGCGCCACGCGGATTTTGCGACGCGGCCCAGTTCTCCGGCGCCTCGCCGGGCGGTCGGCGGCAGCCCCCCTTTTCCAGAAAAGCTCCGCTATGTTACCGATCACATTCTTCGTCGCCAAGGTCGCCATGCCTGACAAAACCATTCCCCGAAAGGCGCCCGTCGCCGCCAAGCCCTCTCCCCGTCCCGATGCGATGACCATGCAGGCGATCGCGCGGCTCGCGGGGGTCTCTGCGATGACGGTGTCGCGGGCGCTCAGGAGCGACGCCTCCGTTTCCGGGGCGACGCGCGAACGCGTGCTAAAGATCGTAGGTCAGGTGGGCTATGTGCCGGACGCCACCGCGCGCCTCTTCGCCACCCGGCGCTCTGGTTTTGTAGCGACGCTGGTGCCCTCGCTCAACAATTCCAATTTCGCCGACACCGTGCGCGCGATGTCGGAGCGCTTCGACGCCGCCGGACTTCAGATGCTGATTGGCGATACGCAATACTCGCTGAGCCGCGAGGAGGATTTGATTGGCGCGTTTCTGCAACGCCGCCCGGAGGCTATTGTCCTGACGGGCGGCGTCCATTCCGAGCGAACGCGCGCGCTGCTCGGGCGCGCCGACGTGCCCGTGGTCGAAACCTGGGATCTGCCCGAGCGTCCGCTGGGCGACGTCGTCGGCTTTTCCAACCGCGAGGCCGGCGCGGCGATGGTGCGATATCTGCACGGTCGCGGGCGTCGGCGGCTTGGCTTCATCGGCGGCAAGACGAATTTCGACACGCGCGGCGCGGAGCGGCGGGCCGGCTTCAAGGCGGCCGCGCGCGCACTCGGTCTGCCCGGCGACCTCGTCGTTCTGGCTGGCTCGCCGCCGCTGACGACGACGCAAGGGGCGGAACTGCTGGACGCCATGCTCAGGCGCTACCCTGACGTCGACGCGATCGTATGCGTCTCCGACCTCGTGGCGTTCGGCGCGTTGGCGGAATGTCAGCGCCGGGGCCTCGACGTGCCGGGGCGGCTGGCGGTGGTCGGGTTCGGCGATTTCGACGTCGCGCGCGCCTGCCACCCGCGCCTGACGACCATCGCCATCGACTGCGCGGCCATCGGTCACGGCGCCGCCGAGGCGGCGCTCGCCGCCATCGAGGCTCGGCGCACCGGCGAAAAGCGCCAACCGACGTTGCAGGAGATTCCGTTCTGCGTCGTGGCGCGCGAGACAGGTTGAGACGCTGGATTGGTGCTTTCGACCCATCGCGTCCAATATGGTCGGGACAAGCCCGGCCATGACGAACGCGGCGAGTCGTTCTGGCCGATCATGGATATGACGCCGCTCAGAACGCCAGCTGCACCTTCATCGAGCGCGAACGGTCGGCCGCCAAGTCGAAAGCGGCGACAGCTTCCCCGAACGGCACGGTCGCGCTGATGAGCGGGCGCACGTCAATCAGGCCCTTGCCCATGAATTCCAGCGCCAGCGCGAATTCCTCGTGGAATCGGAAGCTGCCGCGCAGATCCAGTTCCTTAGCGGTCACAAGGTTGATGGGGATGGTCATGTCGCCGCCCAGACCCAGTTGCATGATGATCCCGCCGGGCCGCACGACGTCCAGTCCGGTGCGCAAGGCCGCCTGCGCGCCGGACGCCTCAAACAACATGTCGAAATAGCCCTTGTCGGCCTTTGCCGCATCAAGCGTCTGCGGCTCGCGCGCGATGTTGATTGTACGGTCGACGCCGATGCGCGCGGCGAACTCCAGCGCCCCGTCGGCGATGTCGGTGACGACGATCTCCGCCGCGCCCGCTCGCCGCGCGGCGAGCGCGCAGAGCGCGCCGATGGGGCCGCTCCCGCTGATCAGCACGCGCTTGCCCAAGAGGCCTCCCGCAAGGCGCGTCGCATGCAGCGCCACCGCGAGCGGTTCGGCCATGGCGGCTTCCTCAAGGCTGACGTTTTCGGGCGCGATATGCGCCTGCGTCTCCAGACAAACAAGCTGCTCGCGGAAGCCCCCGTGTATGTGCGGGAAGCGCATGGCGCTGCCGTAGAAGCGCATGTCGAGGCACTGGTTCTGCCGACCCTCCCGACAATAGCGGCATTGGTTGCACGGCACGCTCGGGTTGACCGCCACACGGTCGCCTGGCTTCACGCGCTCGCAAGCAACACCGACCGCCTCGACGACGCCTGCGATCTCGTGGCCCAAAATCATCGGTTGCTTGAGCCGCACGGCGCCAAATCCGCCGTGCTGGTAATAATGCAGGTCCGATCCGCAGACGCCGCCAAAGCGGATGCGCACGCGCACGTCGCGCGCGCCGAGCGCCGGGGTCTCGACGTCCTCGATGCGGAGGTCTTTGGCGGCGTGGGCGAAGAGGGCGCGCATGGGGGCTCCGGTCGGAGAGTCCGGCTTGACTTCGCTTCGCCTGTTATCGATACCACAAGCGGGCCGCAAGCCCGTCGTCGGGGGGATGGATTTGTCCGCGTTCCTTGAGCAGCTTTTCGGGCTCGACGGTGCGGTGGCGCTGGTGACGGGCTCGTCGGGCGGCATCGGGCTGGCGCTCGCGCAGGGTCTCGCGCGGGCGGGAGCGCGGGTGGTGCTAAACGGGCGCACGCGCGAAAAGGTCGAAGGCGTTGCAGCGGCGTTGCGCGAAGAGGGCGCAGAGGTTTTCGTCTCCGCGTTCGACGTGACGGAGCCAGAGCAGGCCGCCGAGGCGGTCGCCAGGATCGAACGGGATTTCGGGCCGCTCAGCGTGTTGATCAACAATGCGGGCATACAGCGGCGCGGCGCGCTGGAAGATTATCCCGTCGAGACGTGGCGCGAGTTGATGCGCGCCAATCTCGACAGCGTGTTTTATGTCGCGCAGCCTGTCGCCAAGCGCATGATCGCCCGGGGTCGAGGTTCGATCGTCAACATCGGCTCCGTGCAGAGCGAACTCGCGCGGCTCAACATCGCGCCCTACGCCGCCTCCAAGGGCGGCGTGAAAATGCTGACCAAAGGCATGGCGACGGATTGGGGCCGCCACGGGCTACGCGTCAACGCTATTGCTCCGGGCTATTTCAAGACCGAACTCAACAAGGCCCTGGTGGAGAACGAGAAATTCTCCGCCTGGCTTGCGGGCCGCACGCCGGTGGGCCGCTGGGGCGACGTGAAGGAACTGGTGGGCGCGGCGGTGTTTCTCGCTTCCGACGCGTCGAGCTTCGTCAACGGACACATCCTCTATGTCGACGGCGGCATCACAGCCTGTCTCTGACCCGCTCGCCATCGTCGTGATGGGCGTCTCGGGCGCTGGCAAGACGACGGTGGGGCGGGCGTTGGCGGAGGCGCTTCGGGCCGAGTTCATCGACGGCGACGACCTGCACAGCGCCGCCGCGCGCGCCAAGATGGCGGCGGGTCACGCATTGAACGACGACGACCGCTGGCCGTGGCTCGACCGCGTCGGCGCGGCACTGGCGGGGAGAGAGCGCCGCATCGTCGCAGCTTCGGCGCTCAAGCGGGCCTATCGCGACCGGATTCGCTTACGCGCCGGGCCGGTGCTGCGCTTCGTCTATTTGTTCGCCGAATCTTCCGCGATACGCGCGCGCGTGGCGGCGCGGCCCGGCCATTACATGCCGGCGTCGCTGGTTGACAGCCAGTTCGCGACGCTGGAGCCGCCGCGCGACGAACCGGACGTAATTGCCTGGCCCGCGGGCGCCGATTTGCAAATCAGCCTTGCGTCGCTGGTCGAGGCGATCGGAAAGCTTGGGCTTTGACAGAAGCCGCTTGCCTTCGATTTTTGTTACCGATAACATCTAGGCTAGAAAACAAGACGCAGGGTGGGAAAGTCGGACGCCATGTCCATGAATCCGCAGGCCGAAGGGCCGCCGCTCATCCGTTTCAACAATGTCGTCAAGCGCTTTGGCGGCGTCATGGCCTTGCGCGGCGTTTCGCTGGACCTTCGCCCGGGCGAAATTCTGGCGCTGCTGGGCGAGAACGGCGCGGGGAAATCCACCCTCATCAAGACGCTGGGCGGCATCGTCGAACCGAGCGAAGGCGGCATCTTCTACAAGGGCGAGGCTTATCGCCATCGCCCGCCGCGCTTTGGCCAGCGCCAGCCCGTCGCCTTCATCCATCAGGACCTTGGCCTCGTCGAATGGATGACCATCGCCGAAAACATCGTGCTGGCGACCGGCTATCCCCGGCGTTTTGGCGGGTTGATCGACTGGCGCGCGGCGGAGCGTGCGACCGAGGCCGCGCTCGCTCAGGTCGAGTGTCCGCTGCCGCCGACCCGGCGCGTGCGCGACCTCAGCCGCACCGAGAAATCGCTGGTCGCCATCGCTCGCGCGCTCAGCGTATCGGCTGACGTGCTCGTGCTGGACGAACCCTCCGCGTCGCTTCCCGCCGACGAAGTGCATCGCCTGTTCGCGGCGCTGCGGCCGCTGAAGGCGCGCGGCGTCGGCATGATCTATGTGTCGCACCGGCTCGACGAAGTGTTCGAGATCGCCGATCGCATCGCGGTGCTGCGCGACGGTGCGCTGGTGGGCGAAAGACGCGTCGCCGACACCAACCCGGAAGAACTGGTGTCGCTGATCGTCGGCAAGGCGCTCGACAAATTCGAGGCGACGCCGCGCGCCAAAAATCCCGGCGCGCGGCTGTCGGTGCGCAACCTGACGGTCGAGGGCGCGGGTCCCGTCGATTTTGAGATCGCGCCGTCGGAGATCGTCGGCCTCGTCGGCCTGCGTGGCGCGGGGCAGGAGCGCGTCAGCCGCGCCCTGTTCGGCGCCCTGCCGCATGAGGGCGACATTCTGCTGGACGGCGTGAATCCCGCGCTCGACGATCCCCGCGCCGCGATGGCCGAGGGCGTCGGCTTGATTGCGCGCGACCGCATCGAGGAATCCTCCGCCGTCGGCCTCTCGATCCGCGAGAATATGTTCCTCAACCCCGGCGCCTTGGGGCGTAGCGTCTTTTCGATGCTGTCGCCCAAAGCCGAGGCGGCTCAGGCCCGCACGCTTGGCGCGCGCGTGGGTCTGCGCCCCAACGTTCCGGCCTTGCCCATCGAGGCGTTGTCGGGCGGCAACCAGCAGAAGGTGATTGTCGGGCGCTGGCTGCGCATCGGCGGACGCCTGTTGATCGCCGAGGACCCGACGGCGGGCGTCGACGTCGGCGCCAAGGCGGAGATTTACCGGCTGCTCGATCAGGCGCTCGACAACGGTCTCAGCGTGCTCATCGTCTCCACCGATTTCGAGGAGGTGGCGCGGCTCTGCCATCGCGCTTTGGTGTTTTCGCGCGGGCGCATCGTGGCGGAGCTTTCCGGCGAGCGGCTCACCATCGAGCGGCTCATCCACGCGGCTTCGGTCGCGCTCGACGCCGCAGCCTGAGGGAAAGCGCATGGCCTCGTCGATCAAATCCACGGCGCTGGAGCCCACGCCCGCCGAACTCTCCGGAGCCACCCTTGGCGAACGGCTTCGCCGTTTCCTGCCGGTTTATGGCCTCGTCATCCTCATGGTGGCGCTGGCGGTCCTGTTCAGCCTCATGCTGCCCGACACGTTCCCCACCATGATCAACCTGCGTTCGATCATCTCGGACAAGGCGATCATAGCCATGCTGTCGCTGGCGGTGATGATCCCGATGGTGGCGGGCAAGATCGACCTCACGGTCGGCTACGGCATCGTGCTGTGGCATATTCTGGCGATCAGCCTTCAGACAAGATACGGCTTTCCGTGGCCGGTTGCGGTTCTGAGCGTGCTGGTTCTGGGCGGTCTCGTCGGCCTCGCCAACGGCGTGCTGGTCGAGGTCGCTCAGATCGACGCGTTCATCGCCACGCTGGGCGTCGGCACGATCCTTTATGCGCTCGCCATGTGGCACACGCTGGGTCGTCAGGTCGTCGGCATCGCTCCCGACGCGTTTTATGGGCTCAACGGCGCGGATATTTTCGATCTGCCTATCACTGGCTTTTACGTGCTGGCGCTCTCGGTGGCGCTTTGGCTCACGCTCGAATATTTCCCCGTCGGGCGTTATCTCTACGCCATCGGCGCCAACCCGAAAGCCGCCGCGCTCAACGGGGTGCCGGTGCGGCGCTACACGATCTTGGCCTTCGTCGCCTCCGGCCTGATCTCGGCTTTCGCAGGCGTCATTCTCGCGGCGAAGCTGCGCATCGGGCAGGCGAGCGTCGGCCTCGAATATCTGCTGCCCGCTTTGGTCGGCGCGTTCCTGGGTTCAACCACGATCAAGCCCGGGCGGGTCAACGTTTGGGGCACGGTGGTCGGCGTCGCCATTCTGGCGATCGGCATTTCAGGCATCCAGCAATTGGGCGCGACGTTCTTCGTCGAGCCTCTGTTCAACGGCGCGACGCTGCTCGTCGCCATCGGAATCGCCGGTTACGCGCAACGCAGGCGCGGATCGGCGCGCGCGCCGGCGCTCCCGGCGCCCCCAACGAAAGCGCAAACCTAGAGATCGCGCTTCAACAATCAACGGGAGATATCGAAATGAAGCTCTGGAAATCCGCATTGCTGGCAGGCGTTTGTGCGCTGACGACGACGACCGCGCTGCGCGCCGACGAATTCACCGACATGGCGACCAAGGCCGCCAAGGCCGCCACCGCGCGCGCCGACAAATGGGACGGCCCGACCTCCAGCCCGCTGGCCGCCAAGGGCAAGAAGCTCGTGTTCGTCGCAGGCGACCTCAAGAACGGCGGCATCCTGGGCGCGTCGGAAGGCGTCAAGGAGGCGGCGACGGCGCTCGGATGGACAGTGACAGTCATCGACGGCCAGGGTTCGGTTTCGGGCCGCACGGCGGCGATGAACCAGGCTTTGACCTTGAAGCCCGACGGGATCGTCGCAGGCGGCTTCGACACCAACGAGCAGAAGGTGGCGTTCGATGCGGCCGCCAAATCCGGTGCGGCGGTGGTCGGCTGGCATTCTGGCACAAAGCCTGGCCCGGAGCCGGAAGCGGGCATCTTCGCCAACGTGACGACGCTGCCGCAAGACGTCTCCAGCACCGCAGCTTACGAGGCCATCGCCGAATCCGACGGCAAGGCGGGCGTCATCATCTTCACCGACTCGCAGTACGAAATCGCCCTCTTCAAGGCCAGGGCGATGGAGGCCGTCATCAAGAAATGCGGCGGTTGCACGGTGCTGGAGTTCGTGGATTCGCCCATCGCGGAATCTTCGCAGCGCATGCCGCAACTCACCACGACGCTGTTGCAGAAATACGGCGCCAAATGGACGCACAGCCTCGCCATCAACGATCTCTATTTCGATTTTATGGGCCCTTCCCTCGCCGCTGCAGGCAAGAAAGGCGGCGACGCACCGCACAACATCTCCGCCGGCGACGGATCGGAGTCGGCGTTTCAGCGCATCCGCGCCAAGCAGTATCAGGCAGGCACAGTGCCGGAGCCGCTCACCATGCAGGGCTGGCAATTGGTTGACGAACTGAACCGCGCCTTCGCCAAGGCGCCGTGGTCGGGCTATACCTCGGGCATCCATCTGGTGACCGCCGACAACGTCGCCTTCGACGGCGGCGACAAGAATATGTTTGATCCCGGCAACAACTATCGCGCCGAATACAAGAAGATCTGGGGCGTCAAGTAAGCCCGAGGGGGAGCGGCGCCGTCGCCGCCCCCTCTTGTGGGGAAACATAAAGCCGATGATAAAGCGCGTCGCCTATTTCGAAGGTACTATTGCGGCGGGCCGCGAGGTCGAGTTCCACGCTTATGTCTCCGAGCGCCTGATCCCGCTATGGACGCGCTTTCCCGGCGCCTTGTGCGTCGAGACGCTGCGCGAGGTCGAGAGCGACGAGGGTCGACCCTCCTATCCGCTGGTGCTGACAATCACCTATCCCTCGCGCGCGGCGATGGAAGCGGCGCTGCAATCGCCCGTGCGGGCGGAAAGTCGCGAGGTCACGCAGGGGTTGCTGGCGATGCTGAAGGGCCGTGTCACGCACGCGATCTACGAGGCCGCCGACCATGTTTTGACGCCACATCATGCGGCGCCCGATTGATGGGCGACCAACCCGCCCGCGATCATGGCCGGGCTTGCCTCGGCCATCCACGCGGTTATGCAAGAAACAACCATTGAATGTATTGTCGTAATTCTGAAACCGGATTGGCGGGTCATGGCGTGGACGGGCCCGGCCATGACGAAGGCTCCGAGCCGCGACCGTGTCGGCCTCAAATATACGCCGCGCCCGCTTCCGCCTCGAAGCGCGCGGGCGGCCCTTCCCAAGCGATGCGCCCGTGGTCCAGCACATAGACCCGGTCGGCGTGCGGCAGCGCGAAGGTGATGTTCTGCTCGCCAAGCAGCACCGTCGCCTCGCCGCTATGGCTCAGCTTCTCCAGCGCGCGGGAAATCTGCTCCAGCACGATGGGCGCGAGGCCCAGCGTCGGCTCGTCCAATATCAGAAGATCCGGCTTCGTCATCAGCGCGCGCGCGATGGTCAGCATCTGCTGCTCGCCGCCTGACAGCGTGGCGGCGCGCTGGCGCAGTCGCTCCCTCAAACGCGGAAACAGCGAGAACATCTCCTCCAGCCGCGCCAGGCGCTCTGCATGGTTGAGCCGCAGGCCGCCCATGTCGAGGTTTTCGGCCACGCTCATATCGCCGAACAAATCGCGACCCTCCGGCGCCTGCACGATGCCGCCGCGCGCGATGGAAGCCGCCGTTTTCCCGCGCAGGCTCTGGCCCTCGCGCCGGATGTCGCCGCTATAAGGCACAAGCGCCGAAATCGCGTTGAACAGGGTGGTCTTGCCTGCGCCGTTCAGGCCGACGACGGCGACGAACTCACCCTTGCCGACATGCAGCGAAACATTCTCCAGCGCCACGGCGCGATCGTAAGTGACGCCGACGCCGCTTACCTCCAGCAGCGGCGCACCGGCCTTCACCGGCGGCCGGGCGACGGTGGTGAGAGTTCCGCCGAGATAGACCCGCCGCACGGTCTCGTCGTTCATCACGTCCTGCGGCGTGCCCTCCGCGATGCGCTCGCCGGCCGACATCGCAAAGGCGCGGTCCGCCAGCGAGGCGATGCTCTTGACGTTATGATCGACGATCAGCACCGCCCGCCCGTTGCGCCGCATCTCCAGGATCAACGCAGCGAAAGCCTCGGTCTCGCGCGCGGTGAGACCCGCGAAAGGCTCGTCCACCAGCACGATCGCGGGATCGCGCGCGATGGCGCGGGCGAGTTCGATGCGGCGCAGATCGGCGTAAGGCAGCGTCGCGGGTCTCATGTCGAGCTTGTCGGCAAGGCCGACGCGTTCGGCGATTTCGCATGCCCTCGCATTGGTGCGGCGATCCGGCCAAAGTCGCAGCAGCGAATCCGGCGTCAGCGCCAGCGCGATGTTCTCCAGCACTGTCTGGCGGTGCAATGGGCGCGAGTGCTGGAACACCATGCCGACGCCGAGCCGCGCGATCTCGTGCGGCGCCCGCCCCGCTACCTCGACGCCCCGCACCTTGACCGAGCCGCCGCTGGGCCTCTCGACGCCCAGGATCGCCTTCATCACCGTCGATTTGCCAGACCCGTTGGGGCCTATCAGGCCAAGGATTTCGCCGGGACTCACGGAAAAGCTGATGTCGCGCACCGCGGCGAGGCCGCCAAAGCGTTTGTTGAGATTGACGACTTCCAGCGCCTTCATGCGGCCGCCCGCGAGCCGCGCGCCATGCCGATGAGCCCGCCGGGAAACACCAGGATGACGACAAGCGCGAGCGCCGACACGATGAAGGTCGCCAGATCGCCGAGCGGGCGCAGCAATTCGCCGGCGCCGATGAGAAAGATCGCGCCGATCGCCCCGCCCAGAATCGTGCGGCGTCCGCCCAGCACCGCGCCCACGATCACCTGCACGCCGACGGTCACGTCGATGAACGTGCCCACCGACGCCGCGCCCAGATAAAACACCATCAAGGCGCCCGCGAGCCCCGAGAAGAACGCCGAGACGACGAAGCTGGCGAGCTTGTGCTTGACGACGTTGAAGCCGAGCGCGCCGGCCTGAACCGGGTCCTGCCCGCTCGCCTGAAGGATCAGCCCGACCGGCGAGCGCGCGAGGCCGTAGAGGATGGTCCCGCTCACCGTCATGACGCCGAGCGCGATCCAGTAATTGACGCGGTCGTTGACGCTGATGACGTCAGGCACGGTGAGGCCAATCTCGCCGCCGGTGAGATCGGCGAAGACAACGACGAAATTTTGCAGCAACAGCACCGCGACCAGCGTGGTGAGGCCGAAATAGGGGCCGCGCACCCGCAACGCCGGCAGCGCCAGCACGACGCCGCCGACGACGGCGGCGAGCGTGCCCGCCGCGACGCAGAGCGCAAGTGGCGGCTGGTAGAGATTGTCGAGAATGCCCGCCGTATACGCGCCCAGTCCGATTAGGAACGTCGGTCCGAAATTGACCTCGTTGGCGAAGCCGAACAAGAGGTCCCACGCCATCGAGAACACGCCGAAATAATATGCCGTCGTCAGCAATCCCAGCACATAGCCGGAGACGCCGAGCGGCAAAAACGCCAGCGCCGCCGCAAAAGCCAGCGCCAGCAGAAGGGGAGCCCCCGCGCGCGCCATCAACCCTCTCCGCAAAAGCGCCGCCGCCAGCGGCCCCCTCCCCCTTTATGGGGGAGGGTTGGGGTGGGGGTCGCCACCCCGCCGCGCTCGAAAGCGAACATCATCGCCGCCCCAACAACCCGCGCGGGCGCACGTACATGACGATCACCAGCAGCAGCAGCGACGGGATCACCCGGTAGGCCGGCGAGATCAGATAGGCGGTCGTCGTCTCCAGATAACCTACGACATAGGCCGCGATCAGCGAGCCGGAGACGGAGCCAAGCCCCCCCAGCACGACGATGGAGAACGCGCTCGCCGTCAACGGCCCCGCGCTATAGGACGACACGCCTAGAAACATGCCCAGCAGCACGCCCGCGACCCCCGCCAATGCGCCATAGATCGCCCAGACGCCCAGATAAACGCTTCTCAGTTCCACGCCGAGCCGCGTGACGCCGCGCGGGTTCATCGACGCCGCGAGCAGGATTTTGCCGCCGCGTGTACGGTTGACGCCCAGCCACAGCAGGCCGATAGCGACCCAGCAGACCAAGGCGGTAAACAATTCGTTGGCCGGCGTGCGCACGCCGGCGATCCGGATAACGCCCTCGACGATGGGCAGCACGGTCTTGGCGTTGTTGGTGAACGCCCAGGCGACGACTTCCTGGATCATCACCGCCCACAAAAGCGTCGCCGTGAGGATGAAAATTTCCTTCTCCTCCTCGCGAATCTTCGTCGTCAGTTGCAGACGACGGACAATCAACCCATAGGTTAGCATAGCCAGCGCCAGCCCCACCGCAATGCCGACCGCCGCGCTCGGCAGCGCGCTGAACCCCCAGTAGCTGCCCGCCGCCCAAGCCGCCACCGCCGCCGCCACCATCAGCGCGCCGTGCGAGAGATTGAGCACGCCCGTGACGCCGAAGATCAGCGTGAAGCCTGTCGCGCCCAGCGCATAGAGCGCCGAGACCGCGAAGCCGTCGATGAGGATTTGCTGGAACTTCAAGGCGCGTCAGCGACGCAGAAGTTCAGCAATCATACCCGCGCGTGTCGCGGGCGTCCACGTCTTCGTGAGCGCGTGCATCGCCATCTGTTCGTCACTCCCCCCAGCGCCTCGCGCGCCGCATGACCTGAATGGCCTATACGCGTTAAAATAGGACCACAACGGCGTTCTGCGTTATGGTCGGGCTTGTCCCGGCCATCCACGCGACGCCGCGCGACCAAGCGTGCCTGACTTCAGCGAGGCGTAGCGCAAGAGCCGCGACGCAACATCCAAGCGCTGCTTTCCGCTCGACCGCGTAGATGGCCGGGACAAGCCCGGCCATGACGACGTCCCTAGTTGGACTGCCCGACCTTCACGAAACTCGGGAAGGCGACTTTGCCTTTGGCGAGCTTTGGCGGCCACATGTTGACCTGCGCGCCGTCGCGCCATTGCAGGAACAGCCCGGTGATGAAGCCCTCGCCGATGCGCAGGCCATGCACATGCGCGTCGCCCTTGGGCAGGAACTGGACGCGTCCGATGGTGCCGACATAATCCGTCGCCTCCATCGCTTCGACGAGCTTTTCGCCGTCCGTCGAGCCGGCGCGCGTGATCGCCTCGGCGATCATGTAAACCTCGTCATAGGCGGTGTAGCCCGCATAGGACGGCGTGTTGCCGAACTTCTTCACGAAAGCGTCGACAAACGGCAGCGTCTTTTCCGTCACCGCGACGCCGGGCCCCGCCACAGCCTGATAGAGGACGCCCTCCGTCGCATTGTTGGTGTCCTTGCCGAAGGTCGAGTTGGTCGCCTGGCTGGAGACGCCGAACATAGGGATCGGCACTTCCTGGCTCTTCCATTGCACGGTCGGCTGCACGCCGACATGGCTGATGCCGGTTATAATCACGTCCGGCTTGACGCCCTCGATGCGGTTGAAGATCGGCGTGAAATCGGTGGTGTCGGGCGAGAACCTCACCTCGTCGAGCACCTTGAGGCCGATCTCGGGCAGACATTTGTTGTAGGCGACATCCAGCGGCTTGGTCCAGGCCGCGTCCTCGCTCATGATGGCGGCGGTCTTCATGTGATAGCCGTCGATCAGAATGTCCTTGGCGGCGTCGCAGACCAACCGGGCGATGGAGCTTGAGGTCAGATAGCCGTGGAAGGTATATTTGTTGGAATCGTAATCCTTGGCGATGTTGGCCGTGATGACGTCGGAGGCGGCCCCTGGCGTAATCATCACGGTCTTCAGCCGCGCCGCCCACGGCTCCAGGGCCAGCACGACCTCGCTAGTGTAGCTGGCGATCACCGCCGCCACATGGTCGTCGCTGACCGCGCGCTGGAAGGCGCGCACCGCTTCCGCCGACGAGGAATGATCGTCGTAGGCGACCAGTTCGAGCTTGCGTCCGCCGACGCCGCCCTTCGCGTTGATCTCGTCGACCGCAAGCTGGGCGGCGAGTGGGATCGAGGAACCGGCGACCGCCTGGTTCTCCGCGATCACGCCGATGCGGATCGTCCCGTCCTCAGCCAGAGCCGGCGCTGTCAGCGCCGTCATCGCGAGGGCGCCAGCCACGCCACGAAGCGAAATCCCCATCCGCATTCCCCCCTCGCCCGGTCGTACGCCAGGTTTTCACCAATATCTTGAACGATTTTTAGCGTATCCGCAAGGCGTCGAGCGTCATAAAGCCGCGTATCCGCGCGTCGACCCTTGCGCCGGGGCGCAGGGCTTCCGATACTCGGCGTCCCCCGCGCAAGAGGAGGTCAGACTCACGTAATGATGCGGCAATACGAACTGGTCGAGCGCGTGCGACGCTACAATCCTCGCGCCGACGAAGATTTGTTGAATCGCGCCTATGTCTTCGCCATGCGCGCGCATGGCCAGCAAAAGCGCGCCTCGGGCGACCCCTATTTTTCGCATCCGCTCGAAGTGGCCGCTATTCTCACCGAGTTCAAACTCGACGACGCGACGATCGTCGCCGCCATGCTGCACGACACCATCGAGGACACCTCCGTCACGCGCGAACAGCTCGACGAAGTGTTCGGCGTCGAGATCGGCGGGTTGGTGGATGGACTGACCAAGCTCAACAAGCTCGATTTCGCCTCCAAAAACGCCGTGCAGGCCGAGAATTTTCGCAAGCTTCTGCTCGCCATCGCCGACGACGCGCGCGTGTTGCTGATCAAGCTGGCCGACCGGCTGCACAACATGCGCACCCTGCATTTCGTGGCCCCCGCCAAGCGCGCCCGCATCGCCCAGGACACGCTCGAAATCTACGCGCCGCTCGCCGGCCGCATGGGCATGCAGGGTCTGCGCAGCGAGTTGGAGGACCTCGCCTTCCGCTATCTGATGCCCGAGGCGCACGCGCTCATCATGTCGCGGCTGGAGGAGCTCAAGACCAAGAACGGCCCGTTGATCGCCCGCATCGCCGATGAACTGAAGGATCAGTTCGCCCGGCGCGGCATCAAATGCGACGTGCGCGGGCGCCAGAAGCAGGCCTATTCGATCTGGCGCAAGATGGAGCGCAACCAGATTTCGTTCGAGCAACTCTCCGACATCTATGGTTTCCGCATCCTCGTGGACAGGGTCGAGGATTGCTACGCGGCGGTCGGCGTCGCGCATACGACGTGGCCCAGCGTGATGACGCGGTTCAAAGACTATATATCGACCCCAAAACAGAACGACTACCGGTCCATCCACACCACCGTCGTCGGCCCCGGCTTGCAGCGCGTCGAATTGCAGATCCGTACGCACGTGATGCACGAAATCGCGGAATACGGCATCGCCGCGCATGCGCTTTACAAAGACGGCCGCAGCGCGCTGGAATCGGGGGAGAGCGCCGCCTACCGAAACTTGCGCCAGATCATCGAGACGCTGTCGAGCGACGATTCGGAAAAATTTCTGGAGCACACCAAGCTGGAATTGTTTCAGGATCAGGTGTTCTGCTTCACGCCCAAGGGCCGGCTGATCGCGCTGCCGCGCGGCGCCACCGCCATCGACTTCGCCTATTCGGTGCATACCGACGTCGGCAATTCCGCCGTCGGCTGCAAGATCAACGGCCGCATCGCGCCCCTGATCTCCGTGCTGCGCAACGGCGACGAGGTTCTGGTGATGCGCTCGGCCAGCCGAACGCCGCCCGCCGCATGGGACTCCATCGTCGTTACGGGACGGGCGCGAGCCGCCATTAAACGCGCGACCCGCGAGGCCGCCAAGGCGCAGTTCGGGGGCTTGGGCCGCCAGATCGTCGAGCGCGCGTTCGAGCGGGCGGGGCGCAAGTTTTCCGATTCCAAGCTCAAGTCGGCGCTGCCGCGTCTGGCGCGCCACAGCGCCGACGACGTGTTCATCGGCGTCGGACGCGGCGAGATTTATTCCGCCGACGTGGTGCGCGCGCTCTATCCCGATTTCCAGGAGGACCGCAAGGCGGGACCGGCGATTCCCCCGACGGAGGCCGGCTGGTTCGGACTGGCGCGGGCCAACCAACTCGTATTCCGCGCGCCCGGCGTCGACCCGACGATTCCTCTGCGCGGCCTGGAGGCCGACACGCCCGTGCGCTTCGCGCCCAAGGGCGGGGCGGTGCCGGGCGAGCGGATCGTCGGCATCCGGACGGAAGAGGGCATCACGATCTATCCCATCCATTCCTCCGCGCTGGTCGCCTTCGACGACAAGCCGGAGGCGTGGCTCGACGTGCGATGGGATCTCGACATGGCCAAGAAGTCGCTGTTCCCCACTCAGATTTTGGTGACGACGCTCAACGAGCCCGGCGCGCTGGGCGCGGTCGCCAACACGATCGGCGAAACGGGGGCCAACATCGACACCGTCGCCTTCAACCCTTCAGGGCCGGATTTCCGCGAAATCCGCTTCGATCTGGAGGTGTCGGACATCCAGCACCTCAACGCTGTCATCGCGCAATTGCGTGACAGGCCTGTAGTCAGCAAAGTCGAACGGATCAGCGGGTGAGGGGGACGATGGTTGCCTTTGATCGCGTTTCGCGGGAGTTTGCGACGCCAACCGCTGTCATGGCCGGGCGTGTCCCGGCCATCTACGCGCTGGAGCGCTATGGTTGGTTGGCCTACGTCGATATCGGTTTGCGTCGACGCTGCGTTCAAACAATCGGAAACTATCGCCTGCACGGCGGCGGGGATGAACGGGACAAGCCGGGCCATAACGACGTCAGGCGTTGGTTGTCCGATCGACGAAAAGATGCGGATTTCAATCCGCGAGCCTCCGTCTGATGCTTTACTTCGCCTATGGCGCCAACATGGATCGCGCCGCGATGGCCCTGCGCTGTCCCGCGTCAAAGTCGCTCGGCGTCGCCACGCTGCCGGGCTGGCGGCTCGGGGTGATGCGCGAGGGCTGGTTGACGGTGGAGCCGGCGCTGGGCGTCTCCACACACGGCGTGTTGTGGGACCTCGCCGAGGCGGACGTGCCCGCGCTCGACGCCTTCGAGGACGTTGACGGCGGGATTTACCTGAAACAGACGCTTCCGGTGATCGCAGCGCACGAGACCGCCGCTCTGGTCTATGTCGGCGCCAACGTAGGACCGGGCGTCGCGCGCGTGGATTATCTCGCGGCGGTAAGGGCGGCCGCGCGCGGGTGGGGTCTGCCGGACGACGCGCTCATTTCGCTGGCGCGGTAACGGGAGTGGAAAATCGAGTAGAAAAAATTGGGTCAAATCAATTTTTTGGTGTCGCGAAATTTGCTTAGAGCATTTTCCGGATGAATTGAATCGATGGGCATTTTTGGGGGATTCCCAAATCGCTTGAGAGGAACGAGTCTTGGCGAGCTGATTCGCGGAGGCTA
>JAYVYJ010000180.1:0-6175 GCA_043784465.1 Hyphomicrobiales bacterium | reverse complement strand
CGCTCGACGAGGTGCTCCTGGACCTCGCCCAACAAGTCGTGCGTGACGGCGAGGGGGCCCGGCACTTTGTCGAAGTGCGCGTCGAGGGCGCGGAATCGCCTGCGGCGGCCAGACGCATTGGCATGTCCATCGCCAATTCCCCGCTGGTGAAGACGGCGGTCGCAGGTGAGGACGCGAATTGGGGGCGCATTGTCGCCGCCGTCGGCAAGGCCGGGGAAAAGGCCGAACGCGACAAGTTGCAAATTTTTTTCGGCGACAACCGCGTCGCCCATGCCGGCCAGCGCGACCCAGATTACAGCGAGGCCGCGACCTCGGCCTATATGAAGAACCGGGACATCGTCATTACTGTCAAACTCGGCGTGGGCGCCGGGGGCGCGACCGTCTGGACCTGCGATCTGACCAAGGAATACGTCGCTATCAACGGCGATTATCGGTCGTGAGGCTTATGTTGGTCGTTGCGGCGGCGCTGGTCGACGCCGATCAGCGCGTACTGATCGCACAACGGCCGCCGGGCAAGGCGCTGGCGGGATTGTGGGAGTTTCCCGGGGGCAAGATAGAGACCGGCGAGCGTCCGGAAGGCGCGCTTATCCGCGAGTTGCGCGAGGAGCTGGGCGTCGAAGTGCAGGCGTCGTGTCTAGCTCCCCTGACGTTTGCGAGCCACGCTTACACCGACTTCCATCTGCTAATGCCACTCTACGTCTGCCGTAAGTGGAATGGCTTCGTTAGCCCGCGCGAAGGACAGTCGCTGAAATGGGTCGGCGCCAAGGCCCTGCGCGATTTTCGTATGCCGCCCGCAGATGAGCCGCTGATCTCGCATTTGGTCGATCTCCTGGGTTGAAGCACACCGTTCACGATTTCGTGCATAGCCCGCACTTTCAAATGACAGCGCTAGCATGGTACCCGTCACCCCCCGAGCGATGCTTTCGTCGGTTCACGACAGCATCGCATATAATCGGGCGCGGCGTTGCTTTCGGAGCGAAGCCACCGGCACAACGAGGAGGAAACCATGAGAGTTCGCGCTCTACACGCTTTGTTGCCTGCGTCGCTGATTGCCCTTACGTTCGGCGTCGCGCCGTTAAAGGCCGACACCCCCACCGACTGGGTCGGAGCGTGGTCGGCCAGTGTGCAACCCGTCTGGTCGCCCGATTTTTTCTTACCCATCGGACTGCCACGTTCTCTATGGCTGCAGACGATCCGGCAGACCGTGCGCACATCGGTTTCGGGGCATAAAGTCAGGGTCGTTCTGTCGAACGAGTATGGCGACGCTGCGTTGGCCGTTGCTGCCGCGCATGTCGCCCTAAGTGACAGCGGCGCGAAGATCAAGGAAGGCACCGATCATGCCTTGACCTTTGCGGGCAAGCCGGACGTAACGATACCTCCCGGCGCGCGTATGATGAGCGACGCGATCGATCTCGACGCGCCGGCCCTTTCAAGCCTTAGCGTGAGCCTCTTCTTTAGCAAGCCGGCGTCTGTATCGACCATTCACTGGGAGGGGAAGCAAACCGCTTACATCGCCGGCGGCAATCATGTCGCCGACGTCGAAATCAAAGCGGATTCGACCACGCATGCGCGCGCCTTCATCTCCGAAGTGCTGGTGGACGCTACGCCGGGCGCGAAAACCATCATCACCTACGGCGATTCCATCACCGACGGCGCTGAATCCACTGTGGACGCCTACCATCGCTGGCCCGATTTGCTCGCCGAACGCCTTCACAAAGAATACGGCGACAAGGTCTCGGTGCTGAACGAAGCGATCTCCGGTGAGCGCGTTCTCAGCGATCGTATGGGGGCTAATGCGCTGGCGCACTTTGACCGCGACGTGATCGCGCAACCGCACGCCGCCACCGTCGTACTCATGATGGGGATCAACGACATCGGCTGGCCCGATTCCATCTTCGCTCCGCGTCAGGCCGCGCCATCGGCCGACGACATCGTCGACGGCTACAAGCAACTTATCGACCGAGCGCACATGCGAGGAATGCGAATCGTCGGCGCCACACTGACGCCATTCGAGGACACCTTCAAAGGCGGCCCGCTCGAAGGATATTACAACGAGGATAAGGAAAAGAAGCGCGAGGCCGTAAACGCCTTCATCCGCTCCGGCGCCTTCGACGGCGTGATCGACTTTGACGCAGTCACCCGCGATCCTGCCAATCCCAAGCACATTCAGGCCCAGTTCGACTCCGGCGATCATCTGCATCCCAACGACGCGGGTTACAAGGCGATGGCGGAGGCGATCGACCTGAAAATCCTGGTTCGCGATTGAGAGGGCGGGCGCGCCGCCGAATGCGGTGCGCCCGCATTTTTCAGCCTTTCGGCTTTTCGCCTTTGGCGGCGATGTCGCCGGAGGTCTTGGCGTCCGCCTCGCACATGTAGGCGCCCTGCTTGGTCGTGCCGTAGCTTCGATGACCGGCGAAATGATACTTGTGCGACTTGGTGTTTACCCAGACGACAATATCGGTGGGGCAATGCCCCTTCGCCTCGGCCTCGCTCGTGAACTCGCCAGCGCCCGTCGCCGCCGGCGTCACTTTCGCCATGCGCGTCGGCATGGGTATGGGTGTGGGCTTGGGCGTCGGCGCGACCGCGATGGGCGTGGGGGCCGGAGTCGCAACGGGCGCGGGCGGCGGCGGCGCCGCAGCTGTGGTCGAGGCGTGCCGCGTCTTGCAATCTTTGAGAAAATCCTGCCAGGTCTGGCCGCTGGTGGTGCTGGCGGCTTTCGCCGCCTTCCACTCGGTCCCGCATTCCTTCATCACGCTTTCGGCATGCGCCGGCGCAACTAGCCAGACGCCCGCCGCCAAAACCGCCGCGATGCCCGCCGTCGCAAATAGTTTCGACATGTCCCCACCCCTCCTCGGAATTTCTTGACCGCCGCGCGGCCCCGCTGCCGGATGCGCTTACGCGGCTGAACTCGGGATGAACAAATTGCGGAATTTCTTGAGCTTTGTCGAGATGCGGTGACGGCCCTGCTCATGATCCACCACCGCCTGGCTGGTGACCCAATTGAGCTGAATAGCGCGGCGCGGGCCTGAAATGGATTTGTGGCCATGCCAGGACCGCTCCGAGCGACGAAAGGCGAGCAGGGTCCCCCCATTGGGCGGCACCTCGGCGGCAAAATCCTCCAGATCGGTCGCCGAACGCAGGATGCGCAGGCGGCCGGCGTCCTCCCGCCAGTCCTCGTTCATGTAGAGCAGCACCGTGACGATCTTTGTGTCGGAGTCGGTGTGAATCGCGCCGTCTTTCTCTCTGACGAAGCCGCGCACAGTGTACATGGTCGGCCGTCCCGTCAGATCGATGGCGAATTTACGCTCAATCAACCGTTGAAACGTATTCCCGCACAGTTCCTCGACCAAAGCTGCAAAATGGCCGCGAATCTTGAGTTCGGACGGCGGATGTGAGCCGGGGCCGGGCACTTGGGGATAATCGGTCAATACTTGCGTGAAACGCTCGTTGTGCAAAAAATTCGGCAACACGAGGTAATCGTAAGGGTCGTGTTGAAGCGCCGCACGGTCCAGGGCCTCGAAGTCGCAATAGGTCATCTCATGGTCCTTTCGACCAGGGATTTATCAGAACCGTCAACGGCGGCCAAATCATGCCCGATCTCTCTTCCCGGAGGGGCGACGGGAAACGCTTTCGGGCTTGTGCGCCCTGTGCTAGGCAGGTCCCGTCGTGCGGCGTCGGAAACTGAATGAAATGGTGGAACGCAAATCCCACTTTGACTACGAGGACCTGCTCGCCTGCGCGCGGGGCGAATTGTTTGGTCATGGCAACGCGCAATTGCCGCTTCCGCCCATGTTGATGTTCGATCGTATTTCGGAAATCGGAGAGACGGCAGGCGCTCATGGCAAAGGCGGCGTTCGGGCGGAGTTTGACATCAAGCCGGACCTCTGGTTTTTCGGCTGCCATTTCAAAGGCGACCCCGTTATGCCGGGCTGTCTCGGTCTTGACGCGCTCTGGCAAATGACGGGATTTTTTCTGGGCTGGCTGGGGTTGCCTGGACGGGGAAGGGCGCTTGGCGTCGGGGAGGTCAAATTTTCCGATATGGTCGTGCCTTCGGTCAAGCAAGTCATTTATGGCGTCGACGTCAAAAGGTTGTTCAAGGGCAAGTTGATCCTCGCCATCGCCGACGGCTGGCTGGAAGCGGACGGGCGGCGAATCTACGCAGTCTCCAACATGCGCGTGGGTCTTATCGGGGCGGGAGTCGGCGGCGGCTGAAGCCGGCGCTCAAGCGGAGGATGGTATGACCCGCGTCGTCGTCACCGGCATGGGCATTGTCAGCTCGATTGGCGACAATGCTCAGGAAGTCCTTTCCAGCTTGCACGCCGGCAGATCCGGCGTCTCGCGAGCGGCGAAATTTGCCGAACTGGGCTTTCGCAGCCAGGTTCAGGGCGCGCCCATGCTCGATCCTGAGGCCATACTCGACCGACGCGCGATGCGCTTTCACGGCGGCGGCACGGCTTGGAACCATGTCGCGATGGATCAGGCCATTCGGGACAGCGGGCTGGAGCCGCACGAGGTTTCCAATGAACGTACCGGGATCATCATGGGGTCGGGCGGTCCCTCGACGCGCGCCATCGTCGAGGCGGCCGACGTGACGCGAACCAAGGGGCCCAAGCGCGTGGGCCCCTACGCGGTGCCGAAATCGATGTGCTCGACGGCCTCGGCGACGCTTTCGACATGGTTCAAGATCAAGGGCGTCAGTTATTCGATCTCATCGGCCTGCGCGACGTCCAACCATTGTATCGGGGCCGCCTACGAGCAAATTCTCATGGGCAAACAGGACGTGATGTTCGCCGGCGGCTGCGAGGAGCTGGACTGGACCCTGTCCGTGCTGTTCGACGCTATGGGGGCAATGTCGTCGCGCTTTAACGAGACGCCTGAACGCGCCTCGCGCGCCTACGACCGCAACCGCGACGGGTTCGTGATTTCCGCCGGCGCGGGCGTGCTGGTGCTGGAGAATTTCGAGCGCGCGAAGGGGCGGGGCGCCCGCATCTATGGGGAAATCGTGGGCTATGGCGCGACCTCGGACGGCGCGGATATGGTCGCCCCCTCTGGGGAAGGGGCCGCCCGCTGCATGCGGCAGGCGCTTGCGCAGGTGAAGACGCCGATCGATTACATCAATCCGCACGCCACTTCGACCCCCGTCGGCGACGCCAGGGAGATCGAGGCCATCCGCGCCGTGTTCGGTAGCGGCGATAGCTGCCCGCCGATTTCGGCCACTAAATCGCTCACGGGCCATTCGCAGGGCGCGACCGGGGTGCACGAGGCCATCTATTCGCTGCTAATGATGAAAAACGGCTTCATCTGCGAGAGCGCGCATATCGACGAGCTCGACCCGGCGTTCGAAGACATGCCGATCGTGCGCGCGCGCCGGGACGATGTGAGACTGGGCGCCGTTCTTTCCAATTCGTTTGGATTCGGCGGCACGAACGCCACGCTCGTATTTAAGCATATGGACGCTTGACGGCGTCTGGGGAGATCCGACAGCCGGGCTCGCCTCATTCTGGAGATCGCCCGCGTGCAGCTGCGATGTCTCGCGTCAGGCATTTTCGGTTCGGCGTCTGGATGGCTCGACCTCGCTGCGTTTTGGTCAGCGCCCAAACAGGCGTGGGAACAAACCCTATGCGTTCAGGTGGTCGATGAGTTCACGGCCCCGCTCTGCTACAGCTATTTCGACGCCGACGTTGTCGAGCGCGATTTTGTAGTCGGCGTCGGCATGGAGAGAAAATCGAATTCCCATAGCCGTTGATTCGTTGGCACGAAGGCGAACGGCGCGGAAAGCGCCTTGGGGCTGATCACCACGATAATATCGAAATAGAATTTACGCAATTGCGCGCCGACCATGCTCAAATTCTTAGGTTTCAGTCCGCCCGAGCTTCTGGGCGAGAAACCAGGCGCCATGTTCGGCGAGGTAGGGGACGGCGCTGCCGCCGTGAAAGACCGTGCGGCGCAGATACGGGCAATGGCTCCGCGTGCCCGACATGATCGGGCTTGAATCGTGCGTGTCGTGTCAAACAGATATTCGAGTATGGGCGCTGGGAAACTCTGGCAGATTCTGTCGAAGCCCTGACGCTGGCACTAGAGCATTTTCCGGATGAATTGAATCGATGGGCATTTTTGGGGGATTCCCAAATCGCTTGAGAGGAACGAGTCTTGGCGAGCTGATTCGCGGAGGCTA
>JAYVYJ010000179.1:0-9698 GCA_043784465.1 Hyphomicrobiales bacterium | reverse complement strand
TTTTCATCGAGCCGAGTTCCGCCGTATAGGCGCTGCCCGAGCGACCCGCGATCATGATCGACACAATCAGCACGCCGAGTTCGCGAAGCGTCAGCACGCCCACGAGATCGACCACATAATTGTCGGCGCCGAACCGTCGGAAATGAAAGAATCCCTGTTGCGCGATGATGGCGCCAATCAGCAACGTGATGAGAACCATGATGGGGACCGACCGGACGCCGACGCGGTCGATCTGGTGAACGATGGAGGTCAATCGAAAGCGGCGCGGCGCCAGCAGGGCGGCGCCAAACAGCGAGACCAGCGCGCCGAGAAGGGAGGCCAGCCGCAAGGCCTCGGCGCCCGCGCGCTCCACGGCGGCGCCCAAATCCGCCAGACGCGCCTGCGGCCACGCCTTCGGCTTGACGGGCGCGGCCACGCTACGGTTGGTCTGGCGCACATCGGCGACGAGGTCCTGGAAGCGCTCGGGCAGACCGACCAGCGACACCTGCCGCGCTGCGCCGTCGCCGCGCATCAGGCGTTCGAGAATCCAGGCGCCGAACGTGTCCAGGTGCTCGATCTTGCCCATGTCGATGTCGAGCCGCCGGACCGCATTGGGGTTGGCGCCGTCGAGGGCGGCCTGAATTCGCGCGGAATTGTCCGCCGTCCAGGCGCCCACGCCGGAGATCGCAAGCCCGTTCCCTTTTTTTTTGAAGACAACCAGACCGTCCAAGCCCATCGGTGGCGTCCGTTTTGCGGCATGCGGCGAAAGCGGCCCCGGAAATCAACGCGCCTTGTGTAACGTGATGGCGACCTGCGAAAGTTCGCCGCTCTGCGCCCGGATCCGCACCGATTGCTCGGCGCCGCGCGTCGCCACCGTGACCGCCGCCGCAAAAGTCTGGCCTTTCACCGCCACCTGAATGAGGCCCTTGGAAGCCGTGCCCGAAATGCCGCCATCGACGTTCTGGGTCGTTTCGCGCCAGTTGCCGAGGACCGATCCCGCAGTATCCACCAGGCTGATGCTGAGGTCGAAACGATAGCTGTCGCTGGCGCATCGCAGCTTCATATCCACGCTTTCGCCGCCCGCGCCGTCCCGGTAGGTGGCGTCGCAACGCAGCCGTTCGGTGGTACCCTTGGTGAGGACGATGGAGCCGTCGCCCGACCATCGGCCGGAGAGGCCCGCGAAGGGGGCCGACGCTTCGGCGTTGGCTACGCTTGGCGCCCCCCAGAGTGCTGCGAGCAGAGGCAGCGCGGCATTCAGCTTCGACCTTGTGGTCCGCATGGCGAAGCGTCCTCATCCATTTTGAGACGCAAAGAGCGAGCGACCGCGTTCGCGCTCCCTGTCTTTACCCTCCCATTCCTAGTCCGGCCTCGGCGCTAGCGGCAGGGTCGGAAACTACGCATCCCACTATGCGGCGCCAACAGGGGCGTCTCTCGCCTTCTGAATGTCGGACGAGGCGTCAGCTTCCCGTTTCGCGCGACGAACGCAACTTCTCAGCATAAATGTTGATGACAAGTGCGATCAGGAGAATGAGGCCGCGAATGAGAATTTTGAGGAAGCTGTCGATCTTCACGTAGTCCAGGCCGTTGTTGAGCACGCCGAGCACGAACAGGCCGACAATCGTGTTGCCGATCCCGCCGCGTCCGCCAAACAGGCTGGTGCCGCCGACCACGACCGCCGCGATGGCGTCGAGCAGGAACGTGTCGAATTCGTTCTGTTGCGCGCTGCCGAAATAAGCGACGCCCAGCATGCCGGCCATGCCCGAACAGACCGCCGAAATCGTCATCACGGCGCCGACGATGAGCTTGACGTTGACGCCCGAATATTCCGCCGCCTCGCGGTTGCCGCCGACCATATAGACGTAGCGGCCAAAGCGCGTGTAGCTCAGCACAAAATGCGCCACCGCCAGCAAACAGGTCGTGAAGATGATGATCCACGGTACGCCGAACAGGGTTTTGGAGCCCAGCGTCAGGATCAGCGAGGGCACGGAATAGGCGATCTGTCCGCGAACCAGCACCGCGCTGATGCCGGCGCCGATCTGCATCATCGCCAGCGTCATGATGAAGGAAGGGATGCCGATCTTGGTGACGCCGAACGCCGTGACCATGCCCAGTCCCGCGCAGGCGAGCAGGGCGAGTATGATCGCAAGTCCGCCGGGGACGGGAATATTGGCTATGTTCACATAGTCAGGCTGCATCGTGAAAAATGTGAGAACGATCGCCGTCGCATTGGCGATGGCGCCCACGCTGAGGTCGATCTCCGCCGTCAGGATCACGAACGTTAACCCGACCGCGATGATCCCCGTGACGGAGACCTGTTGCAGGATGTTCTCCAGATTGCCGAGCGTGGCGAAGGTCGGCGCGGCCAGCGAAAAGAAGGTCACGAGAACCAGCAACGTCGCGAACGGCGCGATGTTGCGCAGTTGATTGCGAAACATCCGACCCAGATCGAAGGACGGGCGAGCGGGCGCGGCGTCAGGCGAACTCATGAAAAACTTTCCTTAAGCCGCCGCCAGCAGGCGGTCCTTGCTGATGGTGCAATCTGCGAATTCCGCGGCGATCTCGCCCTTGCGCATGACCAGCACGCGGTCGGCCAGCGACAGCACGGTTTCCGGTTCGGTCGACAGCACGACGATGGCCATTCCCTCCGCCGCGAGCGATTTGACGATGCGCACCACGTCTTCCTTGGCGCCGACGTCCATGCCGCGCGTCGGTTCGACCAGCACGAGAACCTTGGGCGGCCGCGTCAGCCATTTCGCCAGGGCGACCTTCTGCTGATTTCCGCCCGAAAGTGCGCCAAGCCGGTTTTCGACGCCAGGAGGACGCACGCCAAGGCGCTGCGTCTGCGCGATAGCCTGCGCCCGTTCGGTCGCCGGACGCAGCAACCAGCGCGAGATATATTCCAGAAAGGCGATGGACACGTTGCGATAGATCGGCTCTTCGCGGAACAGCATGGCCGAGCGGCTTTCCGGCACATAACCTATGCCGGCGCGCTTGCCTGCGCTGGTGTTGGCCAGCCGCAGGTCGCGGCCGTTCATCGCCAGCACGCCGCTCTCCGGCTTCATCTTGCCAAACAAGGTGCGCGCAAGTTCGATCTGCCCGCAGCCCATATAGCCGTAGATGCCCAGGACTTCGCCCGCGCGCGCCTCGAACGAGACGTCGCGATAGAACGGCGCCAGCGTGACGCCCTTCACGGTCAGCGCGGGAGCGGCGTTCGCGCGGCTCTTCAGCGCGATGTCGCCCAGATAGCTTTCCTCAAGTTCTTCGCGGCCAAGACCAATCATGCGCTCGATGATCCAGCCTTTGTCGATCCCCGGCCCGACCTTCGCGGTGGCGACGCGGCTCCCGTTGCGAAACACCGACACTTCGTCGGAAATATCGAGAATGTCGTCGAGAAAATGCGAGATGAACACGAGGCTACGACCGCTGTCGCGCACCTTGCGCAGCACTTCGAACAGCCGCTGGATTTCGGGATGCGAAAGCGCCGAGGTCGGCTCGTCGAGGATGATGATGCGGGCGCCGGAAAACAGGACGCGCGCGAGTTCAACCAACTGCTGCACGCCGATAGGATAATCGCCGAGCCGCGCCTTGGGATCGATTTCAAGTCCCAGATTCTTCAACTGCGCGGCGGCCTCGCGCGCCATCCGCTTCCACGCCACCAGACCCAGCGCGCCGACCGGCTGCGATCCCAGGAACACGTTTTCCGCGACCGTGAGGTCGGGCGCGACGCTGAGTTCCTGATGCACCATGCCGACGCCCGCCGCGCGCGCGTCTCGCGTCGAACGGAAGCGCGCGAGCGCCCCGTCGACGCGCATTTCGCCCTCATCGCCGGCATGGACGCCGGCGATGATCTTCATGAGCGTGCTTTTCCCCGCGCCGTTCTCGCCCGCGATGCCGTGGATGGACCCCGGCTGCAAAGCGAAATCGACGCCGCGGAGCGCCTGCACGCCGCCAAACGACTTGACGACACCTGTCAATTCCAAGCGCGGCGGCGCCATTGTCTACGCCCCCAGACTAGATCAGGAACTGCTCTTCCATCCAGGCCATGCCTTCGGCGTTGGCCTTGGTGACGACCGGCCCGTCGGTCACGATGCTCTTGGGGATGTCCTTGCCGGTCTTGGCGCCGTTAAGCACCGCCGCCACGCCCGCCACGATGGCGCCGCCATGGATGCGGCATGAAGGATTGCGCACGGTGGCGAACATCGAACCTTCCTGCACCGCCTTGATGGCGGGAGGCATGGCGTCGACGCCGCCGATCTTGGTCTCCGAGCGCCCCTTGGCCTGCATGACCTTGGAGGCGGCGAGCGCCATGTCGTCGTTGTGGAAGAACGCCGCGTCGATCTTGGGATATTTGGTCAAAAGCGCCTCCCAGATGCGCGCGACCTTGGTGACGTCCCAATCTGCCGGCTGCTCGTCGAGCACCTGGATCTTCGGGAACTTCGAGACGACGGAATGGAAGCCCTTGGCGCGGCCCTGCGCGCCGGTGTGGCCGAGCGCGCCCTGGGTCATCACGATCGTGCCTTCGCCGTTGATCGCATTGACCAGCGCCTGCGTCACCGAAGCGCCCATGAACTCGTTGTCGGGCGCGAGGAACGTGTGAACGTCGATGGTGTCGAGCGGCGCGATCAGCGTATCGAGATCGATGACCGGCGTGCCCGCCGCGATCATCTTGTTGACGGGCGCGGTGAGCGTGCCGATGCCGAACGCCTGGATGGCGACGAAATCCCACTTCTGCGAGGCCATGTTGTCAATGGCGGAACGCTGCTTGACGGCGTCCAACTGACCATCGAACCAAGTCACCTCGACGTTGAACAGCGAGCCCCAATATTCGGCGGCCTGCTTGCCCTGCGCGCACCAGGTCGCCTGCAAGCCCGCATTGGAGAACGCCGCCTTGAGCGGGCGGGTCGCCTTGCCGGCTTCCTTGGCCATCGCCGCGCCGATCAGCGGGTTGATGCCCATGCCGCCCATCGCCGCCATCACGCCGCCGCCCAGCATGGCGCCGCGCATCAAATCGCGGCGGGAATGATCGCCAATATCCTTGGAACCCATGATGCGTTTCTCCCATGTCCCGCGCCTGCCGTTTCGGCTGCGATCTTCAGACCGCCGACGCTGATGACAACGCTAACATAGCGGCGGATCGTCGCGCAACATACAAGTGACGTCCAATCTTTCGAGGACGCCGGGAAAACGGAATCCCGCTTACAAATCGGCGATCGTGCGGGCGTAGGCCGCTGCGTAATCGGGATGCCAGCGCGACAGCGGCGGGCGGTTCTCAATAATGTCGCCTGCGCTCCAGGCGATCCTTCGCTCGTCGAGAGGCCGGCTCACGTCATTGTCGGGGCACAGGATATAGAACGTCCCGCGCTCCAGTTCACGAATCATGAAGTCGACGGTCTGATCCGCCGTCCAGGCCGCTGCGGGCTTCTCCGTCCGTCCGTTCGCAGCCAGCGGCGTGAAGACAAAACCGGGGATCAGCAGGTGTGCGCTGACCTTGCCGCCCTCAATGTTGCGCAATTCATGCTGCAACTGCTCGGTGAACACCTTAACGCCGGCCTTGGACACGTTGTAGGCGGGGTCGCCCGGCGGCGTGGTGACGCCCTGTTTGGAGCCGGTATTGATGATGAGCGCGGGGCGTCCCGCCGCGATCATCGCGGGCGCGAACAGCTGGCAGCCCTGAACGACGCCCCACAGATTGACGTCGACAATTCGACGCCATGCGCCGTCGGAGCCGAAAAGCGAACTTCCCGGCTGAATCCCGGCGTTGTTCATCAACACCGCGACAGGTCCGAACGCTTGCGTCGCTTGCGCCTCCAGCGCCTTCAGGTCCTCCACGCGGCTCACGTCCGTCCTCACGGCGATCACGCTCTCGCGCCCGCCCCGCGCGAGCGCGGCGACCTCCGTGGCGGCTTTTTCGAGCGCGTCAGCCGCCCAATCCGCAAGCGCCACCTTGAGGCCCAGCGCCGCAAACCGCTTTGCCGCCGCGAGGCCGATCCCCGACGCGGCGCCGGTGACGACGGCGCAATTGCCTGGCGCAAAAGCCGGAATCGCAGTCATGGGCAAGCTCCTCTCAGACCTTCCGCTTACGCCTTGTTCGGCGTGAGGTCGACGCCGGCGACGCGGCCGACGTGCATCGGCAGCATCGGAACGTAATCCTCGGCGGCGCCGGCGGAAAACGCAATCGCAAACGAATTCTTGGCCGCGTTGCCCATCGGATTGGGGATGCCCGCCGCGTCGGCCATCGCCTCCAGATATTTTAAATCTTTGAACGCGTTGGCGATGGTGAACTTGTGCGCGTCGCGGTCGCCTTCCAGCGTCCAGCGCATGAACGTCTGGTAGAAGCCGCAATCCATGCGCCCGCCACGGATGACGCTGTCGAAGCGGCGCGGCGAGATGCCGACTTTTTCCGAAAGCGACAGCGCTTCGGCATAGAGCGCCGCATAGCCCAGCGACAGAAAATTGTTGATCAGCTTCATGCGATGGCCGTCGCCCACATCGCCGATATGCACGACGCGCCCCGCCCAGGTCTCCAGTACGGGTTTCAGCCGGGCGAACGTCTCTTCACTGGCGCCGACCATCGTATCCAGCGTGCCTTCCCAAGCCTCCTTCGGCGTCCTGCCCAAGGGGGCGTCGGCGTAACGGACGCCGATGCGGCCCAATTCCTCAGCGAGAGCGAGCGTCGAATTGGGGTCCGAGGTCGAGCAATCCACGACGACGGCGCCGGGACGAAGGCCGGCCGCAAGCCCCTTCTCCCCGCGAACGATCGCCTCTACGTCCTTCGACCCCGTCACGCAGAGAAACACCACGCTCGACCGTTCGCCGATCTCGCGCGCGGTTTTCACCTCCACCGCGCCGCGCGCCGTAAGGTCCTCGACCGCCGCGCGCTTGGTTCGTCCCATGACGTTGAGCGCGTAGCCCTTGTCGACGATGTTCTTCGCCATGCCGTGGCCCATGTAGCCCAGCCCGATGAAGCCGATCGTTTCGTTCTGCGGTGTCGTCAAAAGCGTTTCCTCGTTGTCGTCGGTTGGGCGTCGGAAGCGTTCTTCCGAAAAAATGACAGCGCTGTCAATCGCAGCGGCGCTTGCGTTTCCCCGACATGGCAGCCACCCGCAGGGCGCTTTAAAACAGGCGCACTAAAAGAGGTTGTACCGACGCCTGAGATCTTCGACCTGCTCAGCGTTGAGCGGGCGGATCGGCTGCGAGCGCAGCATCAGGAACAGTTTGGCCGTCTCCTCCAGCTCCTCCGTCGCATATTGCGCGTTGGCGAGCGACGAGCCTGCGACGACGGGGCCGTGATTGGCGAGCAGCACCGCATGGTGCTTGCCCGCCAGCGCCCCGACGGCCTTCGCCAGCGCCTCATCGCCCGGCGGAAAATAGGGCACGAGCGGCAGGCGTCCCACGCGCATGACGAAATAGGCGGTCAGCGGCGGCAGCGCGTCGGCGGGGTCGATGTCGGCAAGCAGGCTGACGGCGACGGAATGGGTGGAGTGAAGGTGCACGACGGCGCGCGCGTCGGCGCGCTCATGGTACATGCTGAAGTGCAGGAACGCCTCTTTCGTCGCCGGGTCGCCGTCGAGGAACCGGCCCGAAGCGTCGAAGCGCGACAGTTTCGCAGGATCGAGCGCGCCCAGCGAAGCGTTGGTGGGCGTCATCAGATAGCCGCCGTCCGCCAGCCGGATGCTGATGTTGCCGGTGGAGCCGAACGTCAGACCGCGCTGAAATAGCGACGCCCCGACCCGGCAGATTTCCTCGCGCGCCCTGCTTTCCTCGCTCATGGTTTTCAGCTCAGCTTCGACCAGGCTTTGAGGAAGAAATCGGCTGAGCCGAAATTGCCGGACTTGAGCGCCAGCGCGACGTCGGGCGCGCCGATACTGCGCGTCCACGGCACGCCGGGGTCGATCTCGGGCCCGATGTGCAGCGCGCTCACCCCCAGTGCGGCGACGACCGCGCCCGACGTCTCGCCGCCCGCGACCAGGAAGCGCGTGAAGCCGCGCGCCAGCAGGCGCCGCCCCACGTCGGCGAGGAAGTTTTCCACGATTTCGCCCGCATGGGCGACGCCGAGCCGCGCCTGCACCTCGCGCACGACGTCCGGATCGGCGCTGGAATAGACCAACGGCGCGTACGGCCCCGGCGCGGCGACCGCCCAATCGGCGGCGGTTTGCGGCGTGACGGCGCCGGAGGCGATGGCGAATGGGTCCAGTTGAAAGGCGGGCGCGCCCGCCTCAATTGCGGTCTGTATCTGTCCGCGCGTCGCCGCCGAACAAGATCCTGCCAGGATCGCCGCCCGGCCCGGCGGGGCCGCTAACGTCATGGGCGGCGCTCTCAGCCCCAGCTTGCCGGCCTCACGAAAATTATCGGGCAGGCCCATCGCCACGCCCGACCCTCCCGTCACCAGCGCCATGCCGGCGCAGGCGGCGCCGATGGCCCGCAGGTTCTCGTCGCGCACGGCGTCGACGATCAGCAGCCGCTCGCCCGCCGCGCGGGCCTTCGCGAACGCCTCGCGGATCGCCGAGGCGCCTTTGTCAACCACATCGAGCGCCACCAGCCCGACCTTCCCGCGCGCCTGCCTCTGAAGCACCCGCCGCAGATTGGCGTCGCGCATCGGCGTCAGCGGATGGTCCTTCATCGGGCTCTCGGAGAGGGGCAAGTCGCCGACGAATAGGTAGCCTTTGTAGATCGACCGCCCCGCCGCCGGGAAGGCGGGGCAGGCGATGGTCAGGTCCGAGCCCGCGAAGTCCATCAGAGCCTCGGCCACGGGGCCGATATTGCCCTCGTCGGTCGAATCGAAGGTCGAGCAATATTTGAAGAACAATTGTTCGGCCCCCGCCGCGCGCAATGCTTGCGCGGCGGCGAGCGACAGGCGCACGGCATCCGTCTTGGGAATGGTGCGCGATTTCAGCGCGACCACCACGGCATCCGCGTCGCCGAACCCGCCGCTCTCGGGCAGCGACCCGATGACCTGCACGGTTCGCATCCCTTCGCGCGAAATCGTCAGCGCGAGATCGGTGGCTCCCGTCAAATCGTCCGCGACTGCGCCCAGAAGCATGTGTCCTCGCCTGTTTTCACTACGCCCTTCAGGCGGTCGCCCCGACGACGATCTCGTAGCCTGTGTCGATGACGACCGGATTTGGCGAGCGCTGCGGATTCTCGAGAATTTTTTCGACCGCCAGCCGTCCGATCAGATACCGGTTCGACCGCACAGTCGAAAGCGGCGTCGGCAGCGCTTCGCCGATGTCGAGCCCGTTGAAGCCGAAAATTGCCAGCTGATCCTTGAGAACGATACCCGCGCCGAGGCAATGAAACACGCCGCCGACCGCCATGTCGTCGTTGGAGAAATAGACTGCGTCGAAGTCGGGAGCGGCGGCGAGCAACTCCGCCAGCTTTGCGCGGCCCGCAAGCGTGGAGCTGCGGCCCTCGACGAGCGTCTCGGCGACAATCGTCGCGCCGGCTTTCGCCAACGCCTCGCGAAAGCCCTCATAGCGTAGACGCGCGCGCACATCGCGGGTCCAGTCGTGCCCGACATAGCCGAACCGGCGGTAGCCCCGCGCCAGCAGATGTTCGCCGGAAGCGTAACCCGCCTCGCGGTGCGAGAAGCCGACCGCGATGTCGATGGCGCGCGAATCGATGTCCATCAATTCGGCGATGCGCACGCCGCTGTTGGTCAGCATCCGACGTGTGGTGGGCGAATGGTCGAAGCCCGCGATAATCATCGCCGCCGGCTTCCA
>JAYVYJ010000178.1:0-5907 GCA_043784465.1 Hyphomicrobiales bacterium | reverse complement strand
CGCGGCGGTGAGCATCCCGGTCACAGTGAAGATGCGCCTCGGCTGGGATCGCGACAACATCGCGTCGCCGCAGTTGGCTCGCCGTTTTGAAAGCGTCGGCGTGGCGGCCATTACGATTCATGGCCGCACGCGGGCACAGGGCTTTCAGGGGGCAATTATGAGTCCTCGCGAAAATGAGGGGATTCATGAGCCCCGCACCCCCTGCGGGATATTTGGGGCAACATAATGCCTTTGTTTTGTATTTGCTCTTGTTTCGTCAGGAGATTACACTTGCTTTGCGGTACAGGCGGGGACGCCGATGACCGCGCAACGTAATGGGGGCCGGCCCGGCGTCGGGTCGGCCCTTTTGGCGTCGCTGAAGCGAGTTTGGGACGGTGCTTCGGGATGCGCGAGCGGCTACATGATCGGACGTGGCGCGGCGCGCGTATCAGTCTTTGAAAGCCCCATGTCTTCCATCAAGGCCCGCACGATCCCCTCGCTCGACCGCGTCGCCGCCGACGCGTGGGACGCCTGCGCCAACCCGCCGGGCGTCGGCGAGCGACTGCGCACGGGCGAACGGCACAATCCTTTCGTCAGCCACGCGTTCCTGAGCGCGCTGGAGCGTTCGCGCTCGGTAGGCGGGCGCTCGGGCTGGACCCCTGCGCATGTGCTGGTCGAGGACGAGAGCGGACGGCTGGTCGCCTGTGCGCCGGCCTATGTGAAGAGCCACAGCATGGGCGAATATGTGTTCGACCATTCCTGGGCGCAGGCCTACGAAGGCGCCGGGGGCAGCTATTATCCCAAGCTTCAGGTCGCTGCGCCGTTCACGCCGGTAACGGGGCGGCGCCTGTTGGTCGCGGCGGACGCGCCCGAAGGCGCGCGCGACTCGCTGATCGGCGCTCTGCGGGGATTGCGCGACGCCGTGGAAGCCTCTTCGGTGCATGTCACCTTCGCGGACGCCGCAGAAGCCGAGGCGCTGGGCGCGGCGGGTTTTGCGCAGCGCACGGGAGAGCAATTCCACTTTTTCAACGAAGGCTATGCCGATTTCGACGCTTTCCTGGAAGCGCTCGCCTCGCGCAAGCGCAAGGCGATCCGGCGCGAACGGCGCGACGCGCTGGGCGACGACGTAACGATCGACCTTTTGACCGGCGCCGATATCGAAAGCGGTCATTGGGACTCTTTCTTCAAGTTCTACATGGACACCGGCGCGCGCAAATGGGGCCGCCCCTATCTGACGCGCGCCTTTTTCGACGAGATAGGCGCCACGATGGCCGACCGCGTCCTGCTGGTCATGGCCAAGCGCGGCGGGCGCCACATCGCGGGCGCGATCAACTTTCTGGGCGACGACGCCGTCTATGGCCGCAACTGGGGCGCTGTCGAGGAGCGCCCGTTCCTGCATTTCGAGGTCTGCTATTATCAGGCCATCGAATACGCCATTCGCCACAAATATGCGCGCGTCGAAGCGGGCGCGCAGGGCGAGCACAAGCTCGCACGCGGCTACCGTCCCGTGCCGACCCATTCCGCGCATGAATTCGCCGACGCCCGGTTTCAGCGCGCCGTGCGCGACTATCTCGTGCGTGAACGTGAGGCGGTGGACGAGCAGATCGCCGACTACGAGGCCGGCCTGCCGTTCAAGCGCGGGCAATAATCATGAACTGCTCAAGGCCAAGACCATCGCCCGAACTTTTGCGGGAGGAGGGGCCAAGGTCGAGCGCGCCAGATGTCCGTCTTTTTTAAGGCCGCCGGGGGCGAAGGCTAAAGGTCAACGCCGCCGCTTCATCTCCTGCCTGGCCGGATGAAACGTCGAGACGGCGTAGGCCGGCGGAATTCCCTGGACATAGGCACGCCGCCAAGACTCGTTTGGGGTTGCAGGGGTTTGCTCGGCACGCTTTTGGTTGAAGGCGTTGCGGTCGGCGGATCATGCCCCGAAGTCGCGCTTCAACTCAGAAGTATCGCTGCGATCGCGAATTTGCGCATGCGAGCTTTTCAGAGCGGCTTGCGGCGCGAAGATGAACAAGCAAAACAGTTTGTTTTACTCCCATCCTTCCCCTCCCGGACGCGAGAACCGTCTGTTCATCGCGATGTTGAACGCACGCAAGTCGGCTGCAACGAGACCGCCCAGCGGCAGAAGGCTAGGCTTGGTCCGGTTGGTCGCGCCGCACGCCGAGTTCGCCCCAGGCCGGCGCGGGAAGGTTGACCCAGACGATACACTTGCACACCCTCGCCGAAAAGCGAGCCAACAAGACGCATCTGACGCTGGTATCGCGGCGGTCCCGCAGGAGACGCCGTCCTTGCCGCGTCCGCCGCACCCCGCCGCCTCGAAATCGATCGGCGACTGCGCCGCCCCGCCTGACGAAGGTTCGATGGACGCCATTCCGCAACGCAGCGTGGACGCCTGCGGCTTCGACAATTTCCTTGCGACGGCCATTTCGCGCGACGGTTCAAAAAGCCTCTTCAGCGCATTGCGTTCGCCGACGCTGGGGACGCAAGCGACCGGCGTTCAAGACCTCAACCCGCTCGTCGCCTGCGCAGGCATCACGCTGAACGCAAAGCTCGAAACCGCAAAAGGAACTTCGACGATGGGCAGTTCATCACAGGAGAGTTCTCGCCCCCGTCCCATCCAATTGACCCCAGATCGCCCAATATCCTGCGCCTTGCCGCGCCCATCGGCGTGACCGCGCCGACGCCGACGACGCCGACGGGTCTGACGCCGCAGTCGATGTTTGGAACGCTGACGACGACGGGTCTACCGATGAGTGCGGCGAGGCTGGATAGCTTCGTTGCGCGGGCGCTGACGGGGGAGCCGATGAAAAATGATTGGCTCTGACTTCAGATGGCGTCATCTTGCGCTCGTCCATCGTTGCTAGCGGCCCTCGTCGCCACGCACGTGTGCTAAAACATCGCCGGTCAAGCCTGACCTCGGTTGATTGTATGAGTTCGGACGGCGCGCCTTCAATCTCTCGCCAGCCGGGCGTAGGGATGTCCGTAGACGGTGTAGGCTAGCCATGTCGGGGCGCCCGGCGTGCGCGCCGCCGCTCGCGCCTGTCGCACCGCCTTTTCGAGCGAAGCGCCGCCCAGCAGCGCTTGATAGAAATTATCGGCGAAGGTGCAGGCGGGTTGGTCGGTGATCGACCATGCGGCCGCCACGACCGCGCCGGCGCCGCATTTCACGAAGGCTTGCGCCATGCCGCCCGTCCCCACCAGCGCCTTGCCGCTCTGGCCCGTGCGGCACGCGTTGACGAACACCAGCGGGCGGCGCGGCGCGCGGCGCGAGAAATCGGCGTAGGCCTCGACCTCGGTCACGCCGAACCTGTCGCGCTGGAAGCTCGCGCCCTTATCGACCGAACGATCCTGCAATTCCAGGCTCGCGTCATAGACGCCGCTAATGGAGGCGTCGCCGTGGCAGGCGAAGTGCCATAGATCGAAGGCGCCCGCGCGAAGAAAATAGGAGAGGGTTACCCCGTCGACCGGGGCCGGGGTCGCCGCCAGATCGCGAATTAGCATGTCGTGTTCTTTCACCAGTCCGTCGAGCTTGAGACGCGGGTCGAGGTATTCGGGGATCACGTAGTGGCTGGCGTCCTTGCGCTGATAGAGCGTGGCGGGCGCGAGGCCGGCGTTGGCGATCCAGCGTACAAGCCCCTGTTCAGCCAGATAGGGAACGTCCAGCGCGAGCTGTTTGCCGGGTTCGATCAACTTCATCAGCTCCCACGGAATGAACGGCTCGCTGGAGATGACCTGGATGCAACCGATGTCGTTGCGATGCTCCCAAAGCTTGGCACGTATTTCCAGAGGAACCAAAGCCTTATAGAGCGGCCTCAGGGCCGCCGTCAGCACAAGGTCCATGCGTGCGATGTCCCGGGTCGAGGCGATATTGGCGGCTTCGAGCCGCTCGTAGACCATGTCGTTGACGTAGTCCGCCCGTGGCGTCCCGAAAGGCGCAGTGCTCCTTTGCAGCAGAAAGCCGAGGTCTTGCGACTCCAGTTCGAAGTTCAGCACGAAATCCTGTCCAACCGGGATTTCGTAGATGCGCAACGTGACGATGGGTTTCTCCGGCTCGCTGGCCGCGGAGGCGGAGAGCTTCTGCGTGGCGACGAATGTGGGTTGCAACACCATGCGCGCCAGCCGCCGCAGGCCGTCGCGCACGTCGATCGACACCTGGGCCGGACCCGCCGCCACGCCGCGAATCTTGAAATCATAGGTGTCGCTCTTCTCAGGCGCGGGGGTGGGGGGGGTCGACCTCGATGCGCGCCTCCGACGCCACCTCGCAATTCGCCGCCGGCGTCAGCTCGATCGTCAGCCGGGCATCGGCGCGAACCGAAGCGGCGGCCTGTGCCGAGAGCCGGCCGTCGGCCGCCGCCAGCGCCTCGCGCGACAGCGTCACGTTGACCGGGGTTTCGAGACCAACCGGCGCGGTCGGGGCATCTCGGCCTTGAAGCGACATTCGATGGCGTTGGGCGCCGTCAAGCGTGCGGGGTCGATCACGCCCGAGACGAACTCCGTATCGGGCGTCTCCACCCCGCTTCGCGTCGCTCCCGCGGGCGGCGCGAACGATTGACGCAAAACCCTATCCACCGAAAACGGGTCGCCTCCCCTACCCCGCCTTGCCTGAAGTTGACGAACGGCGGCGAAGGTGTCGGCGCCACGGGCTTGGACGGCGTCGAGCCCAGCGGCAAAATGGCGCCGACCGGCAGCCCGTTCGCCCGCAGAACGAAGCCGTCCGCGCCGACGACGTGGGGCACGGCCTCTCCGGAAGGCGACGCGTCGGTTTCGTGCAAATCGAGAGCTTCAATCAGCGACAGCGTCGGCCTCGCCGCCCTGATGGCGTCCAGGAAGGCGGGTGAGGGCCTGAGATAGTTGAGGACGCCGCGCGCGAGAATCACCGCCGTCGCCGTCTCGATCTCGGGGCGGCGCGCCAGCGCCGTCGCCACGGTTTCGTCGGCGTCGAGGATCGACAGCGACCTGACCACGATGGGCGCCTGTCCCGGAGGGTCGGCCAGCAGGAACGCGTCGAGCGCCTGGACCACCTCGCGCTGCTGGAAATAGTTGAGATGGTGGACGACCACGTTGTCCGACCACAGTTCCGTCGTCTGCAACAGACCGGCGCGGCCGCCGAAACTGCGCATGGCGGGATTGTCGACGACGAGATCGTTGGCCTCTTTCATCACGCCGGTTGACGTCAGATGGCCTAGCGTCAGCGCAAGCTCTGCGGAAATGCCGCGCGCGGGCGCCCTCTCCGCCCAGCAGCCGGGGCTGAAAATGCGAACCCACCACGAAATAGGCGGGATGCGCGGGCGCGCTCGTCTCGACGGCGGCGTCAAGCGGTTTGATGAATTCGCTTTGCGGGCGCATCGCCGCGAGGCCCGCCACCGAATCGGGATCGACGCCGGAATCGACGACCGCCTGAACGAGCCCGCCCAGCGTCTTCACGCTCTCGGATATGATCTTGCCCGCAAGCGGATGGCCCAGAAAGTTCAAACCCTTGCCGGCGACCGCCACGAGATTGGTCGTCAGATCGATCAGCGAGCGCCAGTTCTCGGGGTTGGCGAGTTCGGTTCCGCCATTGGCGCAACCGACGAAGATGACGCGACCGATCGTCAATCCAGGCGCGCGCCGGTCCAGAAGTCCTTCGGCGAGCACCCGCGCGACAAGGCCGCCGCGCGAATACGCGACGATGTCGAGGGCGCCGCTGGCGGACGCAACGAGATCGCCCAGCGCGCTGGCGATCTTCTCGGCGTTGCGCGGGGGATCGTCCGTCAGCGTCGAGTGATCGAAGCCGAGGCGCGCCTGGTGGCGCTGTCGCGCGCGGTCAAGAAACGCCGTCCCGACATCCGTCGCCCCGAGGGCGGGCAAGCTGCCCATCGTCGAAGAGAATGCGCCGTGGATCATCAAAAGCAGCCGCGCGCCGCCTTCTACCGGCCACATGGGCTT
>JAYVYJ010000177.1:0-26947 GCA_043784465.1 Hyphomicrobiales bacterium | reverse complement strand
CGCCTCGTAATTGGCGCGAATGACGCCCGTCCCGCGCAACAGCGCAGCTTCCGCCGTCTCGACCATGGTGACGGCGACGCCAGCGTTGAGGAAATTCATGGAAATGCCGCCGCCCATCGTCCCGGCGCCGATCACGCCGACTTTTTTGATCGCCAGCGTCGGCGTATCGTCGGCCAGGCCCGCGATCTTGCCCGCAAGCCGCTCGGCGAAGAACACATGTCGCTGCGCCTTGGACTGCGGGGAAACCAGCAATTGCATGAACGCTGCGCGCTCGCGCTTCAGCCCCTCTTCAAAAGGCAGTTCGACCGCGTCGAGAACCGCGTCGAGCGCCCGTGTCCAGGCCTCGAACCCGCGATTCTTTCGCGCATGCGCCTTGCGGATTGTCTCGAAAATTTCCGGCTTGCCGCGCGCGGGCGCGACTTTGTCGTCGCGATCGCGCACTTTCACCAGCGGGCGGGCCTCGTCGACGACGCGCCGCGCGAAGGAGAGCGCCCCCTCGCGCAACGCCCCCTCGGCCACGATCTCGTCGAGGACGCCGCCCGCGAGCGCCTGGCCTGCCGAAAATGGCGCTCCGCTGAGGATCGCCTCCGCCGCCGCCTCCGGCCCTATCAGGCGCGGCAGGCGTTGCGTGCCGCCCGCGCCGGGGATGAGGCCGAGCTTGATCTCCGGCAGGCCCAGTTTGGCGCTGGGAACCGCCACCCGGTAGTGGCAAACCAGCGCCACCTCCAATCCCCCGCCCAGCGCCGTCCCGTGGATGGCGGCGATGACGGGCTTCGTGCAATCTTCTATCGCCGCTTGCGCGTCGGGCAGGCTAACCCCCGTCATTGGCTTGCCAAATTCCGATATGTCGGCGCCCGCGATAAAGGTGCGCCCCGCGCAGATCAAAACGATGGCGCGGATATCGGGGTCGGCTTCCGCTTGCCTGATCCCGTCGCGCAGCCCCCCGCGCACGGCGGCGGACAAAGCGTTGACAGGCGGCGAATTGAGAGTGAGGACGGCGATGTCGCCTACGCGGCTGAGGTCGGTGACGGCGTTAACGGCGGCCATGCGGATCGCTCCTCCCATAATCTTGGCTCACCGATAGCGCGCGGCGCGACCTCTCGTCAAAGCACGGCGGCGGCGAGCAGGTTGCGGAACAGGTTGCGGAAATGCTCGCGATATTCGGGCGCCTGCACCATCATCACGGCGTAGAGATCGAGTTCGGGCGAGATCACAAACGCCGTGCCCGCCACGCCGCCCCAGAAGAAATCCCCGACTGCGCCCGGCGAAGGCGCCAGCCCCGGCGTCGTCCGCACCGCAAAGCCAAGCCCGAAGCCGTGGCCGGGCGGCAGCAGCGGCGTCTGCTGCCGGGCGAAGCCCGGCCCCAGATGATCGCTCGCCATGAACGCCAGCGTGCGCGGCCCCAGTATCCGCACCCCGCCCAGCGCCCCGCCCCCCGCCAGCATCGCGCAAAACCGGGTATAGTCGCCGAGCGAACCGAGGAGGCCGGTGCCCGCCATCTCGAAACGCGGCGGTGCGGTGTGGTTCATGCGGTCGATCCCCGCCGCATCGAGCATCGCAAAGCCGAACGGCTCCGCGCGCCGCACGACCTTGTCAGGCGGCGTGTGGAAAGCGGTGTCCGTCATCCCCAGCGGGCCGAAGATGCGGGTCTGCAAGACGACGCCCAGCGGCGTTTCGGCCACAAGTTCGACGACCCGTCCCAATACGTCGGTTGAAAGGCCATATTCCCACATTGTTCCCGGCGGGTGCATCAGCGGTAGCGACGCGAGGGTCTCCATCACGTCGGCGGGGTCGCGCATCGAGTCCACCAGCCTCGCCGCGAGGACTTCGCGCTGCGCGGGGCTCGCGCCTGTAAAGCCGTAGCAGAGACCCGACGTATGACGCAGAAGGTCCTGAACGGTCATGGCGCTTGAGAACGCCGGGATGAATTTGGAGACGGGATCGCCAAGGAACAGCCGCCCCTCCTCCACCAGCGTCATCGCCGCGACGCTGACGATGGGCTTGGTCATAGAATAAATGCGGTAGAGCGCATCCAACGGCGTTGGCGGTCCGTCCGGGCGCAGGCAGCCGAAGGCGCGCGCGAAACCCAGGCGCCCGCGTCGCCCGATCGCGAGCGCGGCGCCGGGCGCGCGTCCGGCGGCGATCTCGCGCTCCAAAGCGGCCGCGAATTTTTCGAGCGCGGGCGAAGATAGCCCGACGACCTCTGGCTCGGCGATGTCCAACCCGAAAAGGGGGCTCATGCGCAATTCCTCTCTCTGGCTTTCTTGACGCCCTCAAACCCCGAGCAATTCGGCGACGGCGCCCGCCGTTTTTAAGCCTGAACCCGTCAGCACCACGACGACGCGCTCGCGCGGACCTATCCGCCCGGCGGCCGCGAGACGCTCGAAAGCGGCAAGCGCGGTCGCGCAGGTCGGTTCCACAAACATTCCCATCGCGACCAGCCGGCGCAACGCCGCGACGATCTCCGCCTCGGGAATCGCCAGCGCCTCGCCTCCCGTCTCGCGCAACGCGTCGAGCAATTCCGGCAATCGCAACGGCGAACGGATCGCCGTCCCCTCGGCGATGGTCGGCAGCGGCTCCACGACGACCGGCTTGCCGGCGGCGAAACTCGCCGCCACCGGCGCGCAATTCGCGGGCTGGGCGGCGTAGAGCCGAGGCGCCCGGGCGATCCGGCCTGCGCGCAACAACTCACCGAACCCCAGATGAAGTCCCAGCAAAATGCTGCCGGCCCCCACCGGCATGACGACCGCATCCGGCGCCTGAAATCCCAAATCCTCCCAAAGCTCATAGGCCAGCGTCTTCACGCCTTCGACGAAGAAAGGCTGCCAATTATGACTTGCGTAGAAGATTTTCGTCGATTGGCGGATCGCCTCCGCCTGCGTCGCCTCGCGCGGCCCCTCGACCAGTTCGACCTCGGCCCCGTAGGCCCGCGCCTGCAAGATTTTGGACTGCGAGGTCGATGCGGGAGCCAGGACCTTGACCCGGATCCCTCCTGCGGCCCCGTACCCGGCTATGGCCGATCCGCCATTGCCGGAACTGTCCTCCAGCACCGACAGGATTCCGATCTGGCGCAGGAACGACAGCATCAGCGACGCCCCGCGATCCTTGAACGACCCCGTGGGATTGAACCATTCGCACTTGAAGAACGGCCGCCAAGCGCACACCTCTGTCTGCAAAAGCGGCGTGCAGCCTTCGCCGAGCGAGATCGGATTGGCGATTTCCGCAGCGAAGGCGGTTCGGTAACGCCAAAGCGAGCGGACGCTCCTGTCGATCTCGTCGGGCGTGAGGCCGCGTCCCGGCGTAACGAGCAAGGGGGAGCCGTCGTCCCCGCGCCAGCGCGGAATCGCGAGCGGGTAGCGGGCGCCGCTACGGGGATCGTAATAGGCGGGTTCGGCCATGCGACGGTCTCAATCGATGTTTACCCGGGCGCGCGATTCTCGCCCCCTCCGTGAAGGCGCCTTCATGCCCCAGAAATGGCCTGCGCAGAAACGTCTGGACCTGATCGCCTGCATCGAGAGCGGTCTCTCCTGCCGCGCTGCCGGAGTGCGCTTAGGCGTCAGCGCCGCGACCGCCGTGCGGTGGACGAAAAGTGCGGGCCTGATCAGCCCGCACGACCGGCGACTCGGAGACCACACGCGCGCGGCGTTGCAGGCGGCGCTGCGGACAGGCGCAACGCCCGCCGAAGCCGCCGCCATGTTCGATGTAAGCCTTAGCACCGCCGCGCGAATGGCGCCGCAACGAGACGACCCACGGGAGCCCGTGCGGCAGGCGTTGTTCGCCGCCGTGGAAAGCGGCCAGTCGCGCCGGCAGGCCGCGGCGGCTTTAGGCCTGAGCGTCGCCACGGCGATCCGTTGGGCGCGCGGGGCTGGTCTATTCGGCGAATATGAGCCCTGCGCCAAGCCTGCCCGCCTCGCCCGCCTGCCGCGCTTTCGCGTCGACCGAGAGAGCAAACGCGCGCAACTTCTCCAAGCCATCGAATCGGGTCTTTCGCGCCGCAAGGCCGCCGCCGAACTTGGCCTCCCCGTCGCCACTGCGATCCGCTGGGCCAGATGCTTTGGAAAGAGGCAGACTACTTAGTGCCGGGATCTTTTCGCCGTCGCCGCGTGTGAAGGAAAACAGTCCCATCCCGATGCAATCGTCTGTTCGAGAGAAACGCGCAAACCCTTGAGGCCGCTCTCTGAATTTGATCCGCCCGCCATGACAGACGGCGGCGGTAAGAAAAATGCGCCGCAATCCCTCGCGGCGCATTCGTTTAGGAAGCCAAGCGGATCAAATCGCTTCCGGCTCTGTCGGCGTCTTCTCCGGCGGCGAATCGTCGTCGGGATCGGACGTAGCGTCGGTTTTGCGCCGGGGCTTCCCGGGCTTGCCGCGCTCGCGATTGGCAACGACGAGTTCGCGCTCCAGTCGCGGCTGGGCCGGCCCCTCCGGATAGACGAAACTCAGCTTCTTCTCTCCGCCTTCCTCCGACGTCACCACCACCCGCACGACGCCGCCGTTCTTGAGCCGCCCGAAAAGCACTTCGTCGGCCAGCGGCGTCTTGATCTGCGTCTGAATGACGCGCGCCATGGGCCGCGCGCCCATCGCTTCGTCGTAACCGTTGGTCACCAGCCACGCGCGAGCCTCGTCGGACAATTCAATGCTGACGTTGCGATCGGCGAGTTGCGCCTCCAGTTGGAGGATGAACTTGTCGACGACCTTGCTGATCGTCTCCTGCGGCAGACGGCCAAACGGCACCACAGCGTCGAGACGGTTGCGGAATTCCGGCGTGAACAGCCTGTTGATCGCCTCGGTATCGTCGCCTTCGCGCCGCGACCGGTGAAAGCCGAACGCCGCCTTTTCCATATCCGCCGCGCCCGCATTGGTCGTCATGATGAGGATGACATTGCGAAAGTCGATCTGTTTGCCGGAATGGTCGGTCAGCTTCCCGTGGTCCATCACCTGCAAAAGGATGTTGTAGAGGTCCGGGTGCGCCTTCTCGATTTCGTCGAGCAGCAACACGCTATGGGGGTGCTGGTCGATGGCGTCGGTCAGCAACCCGCCCTGATCGAAGCCGACATAGCCCGGAGGGGCGCCGATCAGCCGCGAGACGGTGTGGCGTTCCATATATTCCGACATGTCGAAGCGGATCAGCTCCAGCCCCAGGCTCGAAGCCAGTTGGCGCGCGGCCTCCGTCTTGCCGACGCCCGTGGGGCCGGAAAACAGGTACGAGCCGATCGGCTTCTCGGGATCGCGCAAGCCCGCCCGCGCCAGCTTAATCGCAGAAGACAACGCGGAAATTGCCGCGTCCTGACCGTATACCACCTGCCGCAGCGTCGTCTCCAGATGCTGCAACACTTCGGTGTCGTCCTTCGACACGCTCTTGGCGGGAATCCTCGCCATCGACGCGATCGTGGCCTCGATCTCCTTGACGCCAATCGTTTTTTTGCGCTTGGGCTCGGGCAGCAACATCTGCGAAGCCCCGGTCTCGTCGATCACGTCGATGGCCTTGTCGGGCAACTTGCGATCGTGGATGTAGCGCGCGGACAGCTCCACGGCGGCCTTTACGGCCTCGTTGGTGTACTTGAGCTTGTGGAACTCCTCGAAATAGGGCTTGAGTCCCTTCAGGATTTCCACTGCGTCTTCGACGGTCGGCTCCTTTACGTCAATCTTCTGAAAACGCCGCACCAGCGCGCGATCCTTCTCGAAATACTGGCGATATTCCTTGTAGGTGGTTGAGCCGATGCACCGCAGCGAACCCTGCGCCAAAGCGGGCTTGAGCAGATTGGACGCGTCCATCGCGCCGCCCGAAGTCGCCCCGGCGCCGATCACGGTGTGGATTTCGTCGATGAAAAGAATCGCGTCCTTGTGGGTCTCGATCTCCTTCATCACCTGCTTGAGCCGCTCCTCGAAATCGCCGCGATAGCGCGTGCCGGCCAGCAGCGCGCCCATGTCGAGCGCGAACACCGTCGCGTTGGCCAGAACCTCCGGCACCTCGCCCTTGAGGATTTTGCGCGCAAGACCTTCGGCGATGGCGGTCTTGCCGACGCCAGGATCGCCCACCAGCAGTGGATTGTTCTTCTGGCGGCGGCAGAGCACCTGAATCGTGCGCGAAACTTCCGGCTCGCGGCCGATGAGCGGATCGACCCGACCGTCCTTCGCCTTCTTGTTGAGGTTGACGCAATATGCGTCCAGCGCGCCCTCCTTCTTCTTTGACTCGGACGGGTCTTTCGCGTCCTTCGGCTCGCGCCCTTCTTCTTCATCGACCCCGCGCGGCCCGCGCGTCGAATCCGACATGCCGGGGCGCTTGGCGATGCCGTGGCGGATGTAATTGACCGCGTCGTAACGGGTCATATCCTGCTCTTGCAGGAAATACGCGGCGTGGCTCTCGCGCTCGGCGAAGATGGCGATCAGCACATTCGCGCCCGTCACTTCCTCGCGGCCCGACGATTGTACGTGGATCGCCGCGCGCTGCACAACGCGCTGGAAGCCCGCCGTCGCCTTGGCCTCCTCGCCCGTGTCGATGACCAGGCCCTGAAGCTCCGAGCCTACATAACGCGCGACCGTCTTGCGCAGCGACTCGACGTCGACGTTGCAGGCGCGCATGACTGCGGCGGCGTCGGGGTCGTCGATCAGCGCGAGCAGCAGATGTTCGAGCGAGGCCAGTTCGTGGTGGTGTTCGTTGGCGATAGCGAGGGCGCGCCTCAGCGTCTTTTCCAGCGCTCTTGAGAATACGGGCATCACGTCCTCACTTCTTTTCCATTATGCATTGCAGCGGATGCTGAGTTTTGCGCGCATGGTCCATCACCTGCGCGACTTTCGTCTCGGCGATCTCGTAGGTGAACACTCCGCATTCCCCCACGCCGTTGTGGTGAACGTGCAGCATGATCTGATACGCCTCTTCCTGGTTCTTGTTGAAGAACGACTGGAGAACCGAAACCACGAACTCCATCGGCGTATAATCGTCATTCAGCAACAAAACGCGATACATGCTCGGCTTCTTGGCCTGCGTGCGGGGTCGCGTGATGACGGCCGCGCCCGCGCCGGGATTGTCGCCCGTGCGACGCGGCTCTTTGGACGCGGCGAGCGGGGCGCTCGCAACGGGCGTTTTAGCGTGAGCAAACCATCTGGCGATCAATGCCATACCTGCCCGAAATCGGCTCAAGAGCGGATGCGGCTCGGCGATCAAAGACGACCCTTTCCTAAGCCACGACCCGACCTTTGGGCCGGGCTCGCGGGAACCGCCGGTCTCATCTAGGCGCCTGTCGGCCACGGCGCCAGAGGGCCGACGTAACTCACGTGCAAGTTCGCCAATTCCGGCGAGGCGCGCAAGGGGGCCGCGCCTAATAAAAAAGGCCGGCGCATGCGCCGGCCTGTCTTTGCTAATCCGTCAGGTTTTGGTGATTTAAGCCTTGGCGACGGCGGTGGAGGCCGCATCGCGCAGCGGCTTGAAAGCGTCGTTGGCGATCTTGCCGAAGATCTCGTTGATCTTGGTCGAACGCGCGACGAAGCCCTCGAACGCGGACTTGGCGTAGTCGGTCTGGATCTGGATCGCGGTCTCGATCGACTTCGCGCCGAAGAGCTTCTGGACCGTTTCCGCGCTCGTCATCATGCTGTGCTTGGAAAAGTCGGCGGTCTCCGTCGCCAACTCCTGTATTCCCTTGCTCACTGTCGACGCGAAGGCGGTGACCGCCTCGATCTGCTGCTTCGACATGGCCTGCAAGTCGTCGATGTTGAGCGCGTTCATATCTGCCTCGTACGTGACGCCGGAATGCCATCGACCGATGGTCGGGCGTGCAAACCTTTAGGTGCAGTGCAACATACAGTCAATTTAACTTTATGCTTATTTTTGTCGTAACTGAGCACAACCACGCCGCAGCAGAGCCGCGCTCGCGTGAATATTCAGTTCGTTAGCCCGTCGGGCTTGCCGACGCGCAAAATGTAAATTGCGTAAATTCAATATCTTACGCTGCGATAGCGTTGAAAGAGCCGCGTCGCGTTAACGCCCCTGTAACCGCAATCCCATAGCTTTCGGTGATGTGTGCGTTTTGCAACGCTGTTCGCCCCGGCGGTCAGGTTGCCGGGTTCAAGGGCGCGTCATGGCTGTGGGTGCGTTGCGTATGGGATCTTTTCGACTGGCGCCGCTTGCGGCGGGCGTTTGCCTGGCGGCCGCGCTGACCTCGCTGGCGGCGTCGTCCGCCCAGGCGCGAGGTCGCCATCACTGGCGTCCCGCGCGCGTCGCCCATGTAGGCTCAGGCGCGCCTGCGGAAGTCGACGCGTCCAAATTCTCGGCCATCGTCGTCGACGCGAACACGGGCCGCGAACTCTATGGCGTCAACGAGAACGCCCTGCGCCATCCCGCCTCCGTCACCAAGGTGATGACCCTTTATCTGCTGTTCGAACAGCTTGAGCGCGGCAATCTGACGCTGTCCTCGCAAATTGCCGTCTCCGAACACGCGGCGGGGCAGGAACCCTCCAAGCTCGGCGTGCCGGCGGGCGACACGATCTCGGTCGAGGACGCCATCAAGGCTATCGTCACCCGCTCGGCCAACGACATGGCGGTCGCGGTCGCGGAGGCGGTGGGCCAGTCGGAAAGCAATTTCGCCGTCCTGATGACGCACAAAGCGCACCAGATCGGCATGTCGCGCACGCTCTATCGCAACGCCTCGGGCCTGCCCAACGACGAGCAACTGACCACCGCGCACGACCTCGCCCTTCTCGGGCGCTCGTTGCAGGAGCGTTTCCCCAAATACTATCATTACTTCTCGATGCACGAGTTCACTTACGACGGCGAAGTGATCGGCAATCACAATCACCTTTTGGGCCGCGTCGAGGGCGTGGACGGCATCAAGACCGGCTACACCCGCGCTTCCGGCTTCAATCTGCTGACGTCGGTTCACCGCGACGGGCGGGCGCTGGTGGCGGTGGTGATGGGCGGGCGTTCGGCGCCGGCGCGCGACCGCTTGATGGAGCGGCTGATCCAAACCAATCTGGCCGAAGCCTCGCCGCAGCGCACCGCGACGCGGCTCGCCGAATCCAACGCCGACGATTACGAGGCCCCCGTCGGCCGCCAGTCCGCGCAAGTCCGGATGGAGCGCCCGCAAATCGCCCAGGCCGATCCCGACATGACGCCGCAGGGCGACGGCGACGACGTCGCCGAGGAGACGCCCCGCCCGCCCACGGCGCTTCCCCCATCGTTGGCGCCCGTTCGCCCTTCGGCGGCGACCTTTAGCCACGCACCGCCCCCGCAGCGCCGCACTCGCGACGCGCTCGTGAAGGCCGCTGCGCTCGACCCCGGCAAGCTGGGCTGGAAAGCGGGCGCGCCCGGCCGGGTGGCGAAAGCGCCGGAGCCTCCGCGCAAGGGCGGAGACGGAACCACGCGCGTCGCGCGCGATGACTTGGACCTGAAGCGCAAGGGCGCCGCGAAAGGGGCGGTGTGGACGGTGCAGGTGGGCGCCACCGACGACGAGGACGACGCGCACAATCTGTTGCGCCGAGCGAAATCGGCAAATCGCGCGCTCGCCGCCACGCGCGGCTTCACCCAGAAGGTTCGGCGCGACGGGGACACGCTCTACCGGGTGCGTTTCGCGGGCCTCGACGCCCGGGACGCGCAAAAGGCCTGCCGCGATCTCAAGCACGGCGGGTTCCAGTGCGTTGCAACTCCCGATTGAGACATCGTTAGAATTTTCCAAGTATCGTTAAACGTCGCGTGTTGTGTTGCGGAGTGTGCGCGTCCATGTCAGTCCATCAAAACATCCTTGGCCTGATTGACCCTCGCGGCCAGAGCGGTCGTGCCGCCGTGGTCTGGATGAAGCTTCTTCATCAGGCGTCGGTGGGCGGCGACGATTTCCTCGCGGCCCGCGCCCTTCGGCAGGCCCAGGATTTCGTACGCCTCATCGCGGGTCATCGCCCCGTTCCCGCCGCGTCCTCGCCGTGCATCGCCATCACCCTGCGCTGCTTCACGCCAACCGGGGAACCGGCGGTCGAGATAAGCTTCGACTAGAGCCGCCCCCTGCGGGTCGTCGCTTTCGCAATAGCGCCAGACCGCGACGCATTCGGGGCGGGCCATGTCGTCGAGCGCGCGGCCCGCGAACGGCCCGGACGTGACCGCGCCGCTCATGCGCCCGGTGTCGCGGTCGAGCTTCATGTCGATCGCGGCGGAGCGCACCGAGGACGTTCGCGCCGTCGCGCCCGACGATCCCCAGCCTGCGAACGGGCTGCGTCCCCCGCGCAGGACACCCCCGAGCAGCGCGCTCAGCACCATTCCGCCAACGCCGCCCACGCCGCGCAACAGCAACATTCCGACCGCCGCCAGCCCGAAAGCCGCGCCGCCGCCGCGCATGATCTTGGCCGCCGCCGCCGGCGTTATGCGGCTGAATTGCTTGATCGCCGCCAGCACCAGATAGAGCGCGACGATCCCAAGAATGAATTGCGGCATGGATTCAGGGCCTCATCTGCGCCAGCAGCGGGCGGGCTTCCGGTTCGCGCACGGCGAGGGCCTCCAGCGCGCGCCGTCCCCCCGCCGCATAAGCCGCCGCCGCGCGCAAGAGCGCGGCAAGCCGCGACGCCGCGCCCGCATCGAACCGGCCATAGGCGCCGCCTGTCAGCCGCGCAACCTCGCGAAACGCCGCGCCGGCCCGCGCGTCGTCGCCTTCGTGAAATGCAAACGCCTTCAGGTTGAGCAACGCCAGTTCGCCCGCAAGGCTATACAGCGTCTCGGCGTGCTCCTCCATGGCGTCGCCGACCATCACCAGCGCCCCGACGCGTGCGTTCGTCGCCTCGGCGCGCGCATGGGAAAGCACGCGCCCCCATTGCGTTGTCCCGCCCCGCACGCCAATCCGCGACATCAGGTCGCCGAGGCCCGCGCCCTGCGAAACGAAGCGCGAAGCGCGACATTCGCCCTGCCCGCGGAAATATATGAGCTGTACGTCGAGCCCCCCCACGCCCGCCGCCGCCTCAAACATGCGCGCCTGAAGGTTCTGGGCGAGGTCCCACGTCGGCTGACGGCTCATAGTGGCGTCGAGCGCGAAGATCAGCCGGCCCCGGTCGGCGCGCGCCAGCGCCGTTCCCGCTTCCGACAGGAAGGCGTCGATCTGGGTGGACGCAGATTGGACTTTGAGCGAACCGGACATTTCGGGACTCCTGCTCCGCATCTTGGGTGGCGAGCGACGAAACGCAAGCGCCACGAGATACAAGCGCATTGACCGCGCGGGCGCCGACCGCCACGATGCGCGCCCAGGAGGAAACATCATGATCCGCGTCGTCGCCATCATCACCGCCAAGCCCGGCCACAAGGAGGACGTGCTAAAGCTGTTCCGCGCCAACATGCCGGCGGTGCACGCCGAAGCCGGTTGCATCGAATATCAGCCCTATGTCGACGCCGACGGTTTTGCGGGTTTTCAGGCGCCTATCGGCCCCGACGCTTTTGTCGTGCTGGAGACCTGGGAGAGCGCCGACGCGCTCAAGGCCCACGCCGCCGCCCCGCATATGGCCGCCTACGGCAAGGCGACCAAGGATTTCCTGCAATCTCGAAACATTCATATTTTCGCCCCGGCCTGATCGTTCGTTCGCGCGTTGTTTCTCCCGGCGCCGCTTCGTGGTGGCGTCGATGGAGGCGAACATGATTTTGAGAATGTCGGCCGCGCTCGCGGCATGTCTCACAATTAGCGCGGCGGCGGCCAGTCCTTGTGGGCAGCGCATTGCGGCGCTGGAGAAGCGTTACGATTCCGCCGGCGGAAATGCGGCGGCGGCGAATGCTGACTTGAAGGGCTCGGCGCCGGAAACCACGGGAGCCCTGCTGCATCATCAGCCCACCGCCGCCTCGGTGGCGGGCGCGGAATCGGCGGCCGACTCCCCCGCGGCAGTGCGCAGGGCGCAATTCCAGGTGATGATCGAGCAAGCCCGCGCCGCCGATCACGCCAACGACGCTGCGGAGTGCGCAGCCTCCGCCAACGAGGCGGAGAAGTCGCTACGCTGATTATTTTTCCGGAACGATGGGCATGCAGTCGCGGCGACCCGAAGCGATGCAATTCTCGACGTCGCGGTGGTCCTGCAACGCGCTCATCAGCAACCAGCCGCCAAGCAGCAGCAAGGCGACGACGAGTAGAGCCGCGAAAGTCTGGCGGCGACCGGCGGTGTTGTCTTCGGGGGTTTTTTCGACCATGCGCACTCATTTGCCGTAGGGCTTGCTGGCCGTCCAGTGGACGAAAGGCAGCCCTCCCCGTAAGGTGGTTGCGATGCGCAATCTACTCGCGACGATTTGTCTCGGGGCTTTTCTCGGCTCGTGCGGGGCGGATGACGGCCAACTCGCCGAGACCGCCCTGTTCAACCAGCCCGCCCGACGGCTGCAAGACTGCTTCGGCGCGCCTTTGAAGCGGCAGCGCGTCGGTATCGAGCAGGTGTGGATCTACGACATCGGCCGTCTGCGCGCGCAAGGCTGGGTCGCCGCGCTTGGGCTGGACGAGCGCCAGACCTTTTCCGCCCCAACGCCCGATTGTCAGGCGCGCTTCACCGTCGACAGTCACGGCGTGCGCGGGATCGCCTACGCTGACGCGGCCGGCCATGCGCTGCCGCAGGCGGAGACCTGCGAGATCCCGGTGCGCGCCTGCCTGAAAGGCCGCACGCTATAACAGTCCGAGTTCGCCAAGCGCGCGGCGCAATTCCTCCGGCATCGCGGCCTCGCCGCCCTTGCCCAGATCGGCGGGCGCATCGGCGGCTCTCAGGTAGCGCCAGCCCTGAAACGCCCGCATGGGGCGCGACGCGACGGGGACGACCTCCGGGTCGAGCCAGAGTTTGCAGCGGCCGATTCCGTCGGCGTCCAGGAACGGCTCGATCTCAAGCACGTTCTGGCGTGCCGAAAGCTGGCCGCGAATGACCCAGTAAAGCGAGCCGCCATCGACGATCTCCGGCGCGCGGGTGGGCGCCATGCGCGTCACATGCAGCGAGCGCGGTGTTTGCCGTCTGGCGACCCGCTCGCGCACGCGCTCCTCGACCCAGCCTTCGAGGTCGGCGAGAGAAGCGGCCCCGACGCAAAGTTTGACCAGATGTAGCGGCATGACATTCCGTTACCGTACGGCCGCCGTCCCGAAAAGCGAAGGCTGTGGACAAGGGCGCGCTCAGTCGAGGCCTCCCACGAGGCTTTCCTCCAGCATCATCCGAGCGCGGGCCCCCAGCCGCTGGGTTTCGCTCTTGAGCTGGCCGCAGGCGGCGGAAATGTCGCGACCCCGCGGCGTGCGCACCGGACTGGCGTAACCGGCGTTGAAGACGATCTCCGAAAACTTTTCGATGGTCTCCCAGTCCGAACATTCGTAGGGGCTGCCCGGCCACGGATTGAACGGGATCAGGTTGATCTTGGCGGGCAGGCCCTTGAGCAGTTTCACCAGCGCGCGCGCCTCGGCAGGCGAATCGTTGATCCCCTTGAGCATCACATATTCGAACGTGATGCGACGCGCGTTCGAGGCGCCGGGATAGTCGCGGCACGCCTGCATCAGCTCGGCGATGGGATATTTTCGGTTCAACGGCACCAGCTTGTCGCGCAGCGCATCGTTGGTCGCATGCAAGCTGACGGCGAGCATGGTCCCCGCCTCCTGCCCAAGCTTAGGCATCTGCGGCGTGACGCCCGAGGTGGAGACAGTGATGCGCCGCTTCGATAGCGACAATCCCTCCCCGTCGGTCAGCACGGCGATGGCCTGCGTCACGTGGTCGAGATTATAGAGCGGTTCGCCCTGCCCCATGAATACGATGTTGGACACCGCCCGCACACCCTCGCCGCTGGGCACCAGCCCGTCGGTCGGCGCGACGCCGCCGGGAAAATCGCCGAGCCGGTCGCGTGCGACCATCACCTGCCCGACGATCTCAGGCGTCGTCAGGTTGCGCGCCCACCCCTGCGTACCCGTATGGCAGAACGTGCAATTGAGAGTGCAGCCAACCTGGCTGGAAACGCACAATGTGCCCCGGTCGTTCTCCGGAATATAAACGCATTCGATCTCGGCGCCTTTGTCCAAAGGACCAGTCGAAGGCATTCTGAGCAGCCATTTGCGCGTGCCGTCCGCCGACACCTGTTCGGCGACAATCTCGGGCCGCGCCAGCGTGAAGGCCGCGCCGAGCTTGTCGAGCAGCGGGCGGGCGACGTTCTTCATCGCGGCGAAATCGCCGACCCCCCGATGATAAATCCAGTGCCATAGCTGCGCCGTGCGCATCTTGATATCGCGCGCGGGTACTTCGAGCGTGGCGAGCGCGGCGGCGATGTCGGCGCGCGTCGCGCCGGCGAGGCTGGGGAGAACGGTCATAGGGCCTATCTATAGCGGCGAGGTCCGCAGGGCCAGACTTGACAGAGACCGGACACGCAAGGCGAAAAAAGTTTAGGGATCAAGCGGACCGTCGCGCTCGGCCAGCGGCCTCACGTAGTGTTTCAAGCTCGAAGGCTCGACTATATTCACGCGGGTCGCAAACAAGTCGGCAATGAATGGAACGATGCCGAGATAATTATGAACGCCGGCGGACGCCGCCGATGCGGTTTCGAACATGATGTCGATATTTCCGTCGGCTTTCCGTTCGTCGGGCGCGAACGATCCCACCAGGGCGGCGGGCGTCACCCCTCGGTGCCGCAATGCGCGCTCGCTTTTTCACAGCCGTTCACGAACGTCCTTTCTGTCCATCAAGGCCATTGGGCACGAGGTCCCGCCGGTTTCGCCTTAACCCTCCTCGCCTTGCCAAAGGCGTCCTGCGGCGTCAGTCTACGATCCAGCCATCCTTGGACAGTTCCGTCATGACATGCACCCAGCTCATCTATGCGTCACAACCCTATGGCCTCGACGATTTGACCCTCGCCTCGATCCTGGCCTCAGCCCGCCATCACAACAAGCGTAACGGAATTACCGGCAGCCTGATCTGCCGCCGTGACCTGTTTTTGCAAATCCTCGAAGGCGAGCCGGAGGCTATCGCATCGACTTACGAACGCATCCTGCGCGACGGCCGCCATGTAGACGCGATTCGCCTCTGGTTCGGCGAAGCCACCGAACGCCTGTTCGGAGGATGGGACATGCGGCATGATCCTGTGCGGTCGTGGATGTGGACGCGCGAGCAGGTGGAGGCGGGCGCGGTGCGCCGGGCGTCCGGGGACGAGGCGCTCAATGTCTTTCGACGCATCGCAGCCGAGCCGACCGAAATGGCTGCGCATTGAGAACGCCGACGTCTCCAACACCGGAGCTATCCCCTGATCGTCGCCACCTGGAACGTCAATTCTGTGCGTCAGCGCCTGCCGCATTTGCTGGACTATCTGCGCGACGTCTCGCCTGACGCGATCTGCCTTCAGGAGATCAAGTGCCTCGACGAGGCGTTCCCGCGCGACGAGATCGAGTCGCTCGGCTACAATATCGCCACCCACGGTCAGAAGACGTTCAACGGCGTCGCCATTTTATGCAAGCACCCGATGGAGATCGAGCGCGGCCTGCCCGGCGACGAGAGCGACGCCCAATCGCGTTATATCGAGGCGGTGATACCTTGGGGACCCCGCGTGCTGCGGCTGGCGAGCCTGTATCTGCCCAACGGCAACCCCGTCGGCACGGACAAATATCCCTACAAACTCGCTTTCATGGACCGGCTCATCCGGCACGCGCGCGAGCGTCTCGCGTTTGAAGACCCTTTCGTGGTCGCAGGAGATTACAACGTAATCCCCGAACCGCGCGACGCCGCGCATCCCGAGGCGTGGATCGAGGACGCGCTGTTCCGGCCCGAGACGCGCGCGAAATATCAGGAATTGACGGCGCTGGGCTTCACCGAAGCGCTGCGCGCGACGACCGACGAAGGCGGGGTATATACGTTCTGGGATTATCAGGCGGGCGCGTGGCAGCGCAACAACGGCATCCGCATCGACCACTTGCTGCTCTCGCCGCAGGCGGCGGACCGGCTTCAGAGCGTCGTCGTGGACAAGGCGATGCGGGCCAAAGAAAAGGCGTCGGATCATGTGCCGGTTCGTATGTTTTTAAGGAATTAACGGACGGCGAAGCGGCGCGCCGAAGCCCTCTCCCACTCTGCAAGCCCCGCAGCGATCCGTTTGGGTTCCTTTGAGCGTCGCTCGTCTTCTGCTAGAGGCGGCGCCATGTCCGAGACCGTCACCCGCTTCGCCCCCTCGCCCACCGGCTTCCTGCATATCGGCGGCGCCCGCACCGCGTTGTTCAACTGGCTCTACGCGCGCAAGACGGGCGGCAAATTCTTGCTGCGCATCGAGGACACCGACCGCGAGCGCTCCACCCCTGAAGCGGTCGACGCCATCCTGGACGGCTTGGCGTGGCTCGGGCTTGACTGGGACGGCGAGGCCGTGCGCCAGTTCGAACGCGCCGAACGTCATCGCGAGGTCGCCATGCAGATGCTTGCGTCGGGCGGCGCCTATCGCTGCTACGCCACGGCGCAGGAACTGACCGAGATGCGCGAGCGGCAGAAGGCCGGCGGCCTGCCGCCGCGCTATGACGGGCGCTGGCGCGACCGCGACCCCGCCGAAGCCCCCGCTGGCGTCGCCCCGACGATCCGCCTGCGCTCCCGTCAGGAGGGCGAGACGATCGTCGACGACAAGGTGCAGGGACGCGTCGTGTTCCCCAACAAGGACCTCGACGATTTCGTGTTGCTTCGCTCCGACGGCGCCCCGACCTACATGCTCGCCGTCGTGGTGGACGATCACGACATGGGCGTCACCCAGATCATCCGCGGCGACGACCACCTGACAAACGCCGCCCGACAGGCCCAGATTTACGACGCGCTCGGCTGGAGCGTGCCCGCGATGGCGCATATCCCGCTGATCCACGGAGCCGACGGCGCAAAACTTTCCAAGCGCCATGGTGCGCTTGGCGTCGACGCCTATCGCGCCATGGGCTATCTGCCCGAGGCGTTGCGCAATTATCTCGTGCGTTTGGGTTGGAGCCAGGGCGACCGCGAGTTCTTCACGACGCCGCAAATGATCGCCGCTTTCGACTTGCCCGCCATCGGCCGCTCGCCCTCCCGCTTCGATTTCGCCAAGCTCGAAAATATGAACGGGCAATACCTGCGCGCGTCGGATGATGCGTCGTTATTCGAGCAGCTTATGAAGACGCTTCCCTATCTTCCTGGCGGCACGGAACTTTCCGCAGCCTTGACGCCGACCCGGCGCGCCCAGTTTGCCGCGGCGCTGCCCGGCCTCAAGGAGCGCGCGAAAACGCTGGTCGAGCTTCTCGACGGCGCCAAATTCCTCTTCGAGATGCGCCCGCTTCCTCTCGACCCCAAGGCCCTGGAAATACTCGTCAAGGGCCGAGCGCATCTGACGGCGCTGCTGCCGCGCCTTACCGCGCTGGACGTCTGGAGCGCAGAGACGACCGAAGCCGTCGTGCGTGTCTATGCCGAAGAGACCGGCGCTAAACTTGGAACCGTCGCGCAGCCGCTACGCGCCGCCGCGACGGGTCGATCGACGTCGCCGGGTATTTTCGACGTGCTTGCGGTGCTGGGGCGCGAGGAAAGCCTGGGCCGCATTGCGGATCAGGCCGGCGGCTGAAGCACGCGCTCGATTTCGGCGCCCCCATCGTCGTCGTCCGCGAACCAAGCGTCCCGCGCCGGATTAAGGAAGCAGCGCGCCCCGCGCGGCTTTCCCCGATAAGGAGCCTTCATGTCCCCGCTCACCGCGCAAGCCGACGTCCCCACCGCCGAGGCGTCCAAATATCTGCAACAGCTTTGCAAACACTTTCAGCACAAGGTTCCTGCCCAATTCGACGAACGTGCCGGCACGCTCGATTTCCAGGACGGACGCGCCACCTTAAAGGCGGAGAACGATCTTTTGAAAATGAAGCTGGAGGCGCGCGACCTATCCGGCCTCAAGTCCCTGGAGGACGTCGTCGCCCGTCATCTCGAACGATTCGCTTTCCGCGAAAGGCTGGAGATCGTCTGGACGGAGGCGGACCCCGCGTGACAGGGCCCTCGATTTGCGGACGCGGGCCGGTTAAAAGGCGGGCATGACCCTCGCCCTCGCCGCGTTCGTCATTCTCGTGAGCCTGTTCGGCGCGGCGTTTTTCGCCGGGGCGGAAACGGCGTTGACCGCCGCCTCGCGGGCGCGGTTGCAGGCGCTCGAATCGGCGGGCGACAAGCGCGCCGCGCTCGCCAACCGGCTCGCCGGAAACAAGGGCCGGCTCATTTCCTCGATGCTGCTCGGCGGCCAGGTCGTCACCATCGCCTCGTCGGCCTACGCCACCGAACTCTTCGTCGAAGAATTCGGTCCCAACGGCGTTATCTTGGCGACCGGCTTTATGACGGTGCTGATCGTCGTGTTCGGAGAGGTGCTGCCCAAAACGGTGGCGATCGCCATTCCCGACCGGGTGGCGCTCGCCATAGCCCCGTTCGTCTCGTTCTTCGTCACCCTGTTCGGCCCGATCGTTCGCGCGGTCGAGGCGTTCGTGCGCCTCTTGCTGAGGGCGCTCGGCTCCGGCCTCGGCGACCACGACGACGGCATTTCGGGCGCCGACGAATTGCGCGGCGCCGTCGATTTCCTGCACCGGGAGGGCGAAGTCGCGCGCGACCAACGCGACATGTTCGGTGGGCTGCTTGAACTTGAGGACGTGCCCGTCGGCGACGTGATGATCCATCGCACAAAGATGCGCACGCTCGACGCCGATCTGCCCCCTTCGGATCTCGTGCGCGAGGCGCTGGAATCTCCCTACACCCGCATGCCGCTGTGGCGCGGCGAGCCAGACAACATCATCGGCATGTTGCATATCAAGGACCTGTTCCGCGCCGTGGCGGCGGCCGGGGGCGATGTGACGCGCGTGCGCCCCGCGGATGTGGCGCTAGAGGCGTGGTTCATCCCGGAGGCGACGACCTGCCGCGCGCAATTGCAGGCGTTTCTGCGCCGCAAGACGCATTCCGCACTCGTGGTCGACGAATATGGCGTGGTGCTCGGCCTCATCACGCTGGAGGACATCATGGAGGAGATCGTTGGCGACATCACCGACGAGCACGACGTGACGATCCAGGGCGTTCGCCAGCAGCTCGACGGTTCGTTGATCGTCGACGGCTCCGTGACGATCCGCGACCTCAACCGCGCGATGGACTGGGACCTGCCCGACGAGGAGGCCGCGACCGTGGCGGGCCTCGTCATCCACGAGGCGCAGACTATCCCCGAGCCGCGCCAGGCCTTCGTCTTCCACGGCTTCCGCTTCGAGGTGTTGCGGCGCCAGAAGAACCGGTTGGAGGCTTTGCGAGTCACCCCGATGGAAGCCAAGGGAAAGATGAAGGCGCCGAGTTGACGGCGTCATGTCCTTTCCTCAAACGACAATGGCGTCCCTCGCCTACTCCGCCCAGCACGCGACTTATGGTGGCTGTGAACGGAGATGGAGGAAATGGGCTTTGATGCCCGGGGCAAGCCCGGGCATGACGGCGAACATAGACGGCAACGCTCCCCGCGCCTGTTTTAATAGACGAAGACGTACGTCTAAGCTATTGAAATAAAATTATCTTTCACACACCGGAAGCCAACTTCAGCTTCTGTGATTTCCGTCGCTGTCCGTTCTGGCCCTCGATCAATGTCCTGTCGCGTCCGCGCCGCGCGCCGCCTCGAACAGGAACCACGTGCGCCGCTCGGTCTCGTCGATGAAAGCCTCCAGCAGTCCGGCCGTGCCGGAATCCTCGGCGTCGTCGCAGATCGAATGCGCCTCGCGCATCGATTTGGCGCAGGCCTTGTTGTCCTCCATCAATTCCAGCAGCATCTCGCGAGGATCGACATATTCCGCGTCATTGTCCTTGAGCCGGGTCGCCTTGGCGATCGATCCGACCGAAGTTTGCGTTCGCTGACCCAGTTTGCGCACCCGTTCGGCGAGCGGGTCGATGCTGGCGAAGATCGAATCTCCCTGATCGTCGAGCATGAGATGATAATCGCGGAAATGCGGGCCACTCATATGCCAGTGAAAATTCTTCGTCTTCACGTAGAGCGTAAAACTGTCCGCAATCACCTTATTGATCGCTTCCGCAATCTTCTTGGTGTCGTCGGCGCTCAAATCGGTCGGCGTCCTCAGATTGGAAGGGGATGACGTTTTGGCCATAGCTTAAATCTCCAGGGAAATCGACGTTGGCCTGCTCACGAAACAAGGCCGGCTAATTGCCGGCCTTGTCGTGTGAGAAGAGGAAAGTTTACTTCTTGATCGCGTCGGCCACGGCGTCCTTGGCTTGGCCAACGGTTTTCTGAGCCTCGCCCTTGACCTGCTGCGCAAGCCCTTCGGCCTTCAGCTTGTCGGAGCCGGTCAGATTGCCGGCGGTCTCCTTGACCTTGCCGGCGGCTTCGTTGGCGACGCCTTTGATCTTGTCGGTCGTGCTGGACATCGGTCTGTCTCCCTTCGAAAACTGCGTTGCGTTCTATCAACAGGCAGCCCCCGACTTTGGTTCCCCGGAATGTTCATGGGACATCGCGCCGTCATGGTAGGCTGCGGTGGTTCTCGTGCCTAAACTGCGCGCCCGGCGCCACAATGGCTGCCGATAGCCAAGCCGCCTCATCATGACGGCGACAAGGTCCGGCGAACCGTAGGTCCCCGGTGTGATTGACAGCCATGAATGCGAGGCGACGCCGGAGGTGTCGAGGGTTATGAGAAAGACACGCCCCCGCCTGAAATTTCCGCCCGCCTAGCTCGTTTCCTCGATGCGCTCACGGATCGTCGCCAGCGTCTCGCGCGCGGCGGCATGGCTCGGCGCCTCGTCGCCGGGGAGCCGCATCTTGGCGTCGAGGCGGCCCAGCGCCGCCAGTTGCGCGGCGCGCTCGGGGCTGTCGGTCAACACCCCCGCCATCGCCAGCGCCAGCGGCCCCGGCGTGCAATCGTGTTGCAGGAATTCGGGAATCGCCCGTTCCTCCAGAATGAGATTGGGCAGCAGGATCGACGGCACGGTGATGAAATGCTTGAGCGGCTCCTCCAGCCGCGAAACCTTGTAGGCCCCGACCAGCGGCACCCCGGCGAGCGCGATTTCCAGCGTCGCCGTGCCCGAGGCCACCAGCGCCGCGCGAGCCGTCCGGTAGGCGGCGAGCTTGTCGGCCTCGCTGATCAACAGGCGGGGCGCCGCCGGCCAACTCGCCGCGCGCGCCGTCACTTCCGCGTGCAGATGCGGCAGCGTCGGCAACACGATGTCGAACGGCCCCATCGTGTCGGACAGCGCGCCCAGCGCCGCGCCGAACTCCGGCATCAGCCGCGCGACTTCCGAGCGCCGCGACCCCGGCAGCACCAGCACCACCGGCGGGCGGGCGTCGCGGCGAGCCGCCTCCTCGGCGTTGGGACGAAGCTCGGCGAGCCTCTCGATCAGCGGGTGCCCGACGTAGACGCAACGCGGCCCGCCCAGCCGTTCATGCGCGGCGGGCTCGAACGGCAACAGCGCCAGCACCTTGTCGACATACGCCCTCATCTTGCGGGCGCGTCCGGGGCGCCAGGCCCACACCGTCGGGCTCACATAATCGATGACCGGCATGTCGGGCAGTTTGGCGCGCACACGACGCGCCACCCGATGCGTGAAATCGGGACTGTCGATCAGCACGAGGCCGTCGGGCCTGGCCGCGATCACATGCTCGGCCGCCCACGAGATATGCGCGAAGATCCGCGGCAGCCGCGCAAGCACCGGCAGGATGCCCATGACCGCGACTTCCGACAGCGGAAACGCAGATTCTAGCCCCGCCGCCTCCATGCGTGGGCCACCGACCCCGACGAACGTCACCCGGTCGCCCGTCAGTTCCCGCAGCGCCCCGATCAACTTGGCGCCCAGCGCATCGCCGGAGGGTTCGCCCGCCACCAGCGCGATTTTCAACGGCCTCACGCCGACCATCCATAGACGAACAATCCGGCGCTCTCCGCAGCCTTGAGGAACGCCGCCCGGTCGGCGATCAGCACTTCCCCCGCCGCCAGCGCGAGCCCTGCGAGCTGGGCGCGCCGGGCGGCCGCGATCGTCTGCGGCCCGACCGCCGGCAGGTCCAGCCGCGTGTCCTGCCCCCGCTTGGCCGCCTTGACGAACACACCCGCCCGCCCCTTGATCCTCAACCTACCTCCGCTACGCAGATCGGCGACGCGCGCCAGCATCGCGTCGGTGCCCTCGACCGCTTCGACCGCGAAGGCCCGCTCGCCCGCGACGACGGCGCCCTGCCCGATGTCGAACGGCGACATGGCGGTTAGCAGGCGTGCGCCGAAGGCGATGTCGGCCAACGCCTCGTCGTCGGGCGCAGGCCCCAAAATCTCGCCTCTGGGCGCGAGCAGCCCCGGCGCGTAATCCTTCGGCCCGACGATGCGGAACCCCTCGCCCTCGAACAGCCGAGCAATGCCGCGCAGCAAGGCGTCGTCGCCGCCGCGAAACAATTTGGCGATCTCGCCCGCCCGCACCAGCGCGCCCCAGTCGGGCAAGAGGTCGGTCAGATCGGGCCGCGTCACGGCGCCCAGAAACGCCATCTCCCCGATGCCGCGCGCCCGCACCGCCGCTAAAAGCTTGCCGATCTCGCCGAGCCGCACCCACAAATGGGGAAACTCCTCGATCTCGCGCCCCGCCGAGCCGACAAGTCCGATCAGGAACGGCTCGCGCCCGAGCCGTTGCGCCTCGCGCGCCGCCTCGACCGGCAGGCTGCCGCTGCCGCAGACGAGGGCGAGCGGCGCGCTCATAAGCCCTCGTCCCGCTGCGGGATCGTCACCCCGCGATCCCCGCCGGCCTTCAGGAAAGCGACGATCGTCTCCACCGCCGCAACCCCGGCAAATTCCAACGCCACCGCCTCGATGCGCGAGGCAAGCGTGCCCTCGCCCGAAAACAGGGCCTTGTAGGCGCGTCGCACGTTCTGCACGTCCTCAACCGCGTAGCCGCGACGCTTCATGCCCACGACGTTGACGCCCGCCAGCCGCGCCCGGTCGCCGACCGCGACGCCAAACGGGATCAGGTCTTCGGTCAGGCCGGTCAGCCCGCCGACGAACGCATGCGCGCCGATGCGCACGAACTGATGCGCCGCCGCTCCGCCGCCCATGATGGCATGTTCGCCGACCCGGCAGTGTCCGGCCAGCATCACGTTGTTGGAGAGGATGACGCCGTCGCCGACGTGGCAATCGTGCGCGACATGGCAGCCCGCCAAAAGCGCGCACCCCACGCCCACGACCGTCTCGCCCCCGCCGCCCGCCGTGCCGGGATTCATCGTCACGCTTTCGCGGATCAGACAATCGGCGCCGATCTTCAGCGTCGTGAGTTCGCCCCTATATTTGAGGTCCTGCGGCTCGTGGCCGATGGAGGCGAAGGGGAAAATGCGCGTACGGGCGCCGATCTCGGTCTCTCCCGCCACAACGACGTGGGACATAAGCTTGACGCCCTCGCCAAGACGAACCCGCGCGCCGACGTGACAAAAAGGGCCGATCTCGACCCCCTCGCCCAGCGCAGCGCCGTGTTCGACGCAGGCGCTGGCGTGGATAAAGCTCACGAAAGCACCATCATCGCCGACACTTCGGATTCGCACACCAGCACGCCGTCGACCCGCGCCTCGCCCCGGAACCACCAGATATTGCGGCGCTGGTTGATTTTTGTCATGTGAAGGCGAAGCTGGTCGCCGGGAACCACCGGCTTGCGGAATTTTGTCTTGTCGATGGTCATCAGGAGCACTTGCGGCGTCTTGCCCTCGACGCCGTGATTGGCCGCGCACAGGGCGCCGGCCGTCTGCGCCATCGCCTCGACCACCAGCACGCCGGGCATCACCGGACGGCCGGGGAAATGGCCCATGAAATGGGGCTCGTTCATCGTCACGTTCTTGATGCCGACGCAAGCTTCGTCGCCCACGAGATCGACGATCCTGTCCACTAGCATGAACGGATAGCGATGCGGCAGCAGGGCGAGCAGGCGCTGAATATCGAGGGCGTCCAACGTACGCCCGGCCGGCTGATCCATTACGTCCTCCAGAACGAGGACGCGCTTGCTCCCTCGGGCTTTCCCAGTCAACCCCTTGCGCCCGGCGCTGGCTTTCCACGGCCGGAGAACGCGAGGTAGGGTCGCCTCACGGGAACTTCCGTGGGCAAAGCATTTACTATGAAAATACCGTAAGTTGGAACCCTGCCGATCCGCGCACGTTGGCCTCTGCACAATCGTTTCGCTGGAGGGTGAAATGTCAACGACTGTCCTAGTGGCGGAAGACGAGCTTCTCATCGCGATGGACGTGATGGACGAGCTTGACATGGCCGGATTTCAAACCATCGGCCCATTCGCCGAGATCAAGGGGGCGATGGATTATTGCCAGCGCAAGCTGCCCGATTGCGCGGTGCTCGACGTGAACCTGCGCGACGGGGAAAGCTATCCGCTCGCCGATTGGCTGGCCGCGCAGCAGGTGCCGGTGGTGTTCCATTCCGCCCACGCGTCCTTACACGAGCTTAGGGCGCGATACCCGAAGGCGCGCGTCTGCCCCAAGCCCGCCTCCATGACTTCTCTGGCGGAGGTGGTGGCGCAATTATGCGACATACGCGCGACTTACGGTTCCACGTAGCGCGGAAATACGACGGCGGGCGGCGGCAGCGCCGTTCCCGGTTTCAGACGGTGCGGCGTCTCCAGCGCGCCCGCCCCGCCGACCCCCGCGAACATGCGCGCGTCCTGATCGAGCGCGAGGAGGTCGAGCAGCTTCGCCATCGCGGCGGGCATCACGGGTTGCAACAAGACGCCCGCAGTCCGCAAGACATCCATCGTGACATAGAGCACGACGCGCATTCGCGCCGGATCGGTCTTAGCCAGTTTCCAAGGTTCCGCATGGGCGAAATAGCGGTTGGCCGCCGCCACCACGTCCATCGCCGCGCCGATGTAGAGGTGAATCTGGAATTGTCGCACATGCGCGCGCGCGATCTCCCCGAGCCCGTCGGCGCTGGCCAGCATCGCCCGGTCGGCCTCATCGAAGGAGGCGGGCTCGGGGTGAGGGACCGCCGCGCCGTTGCGTGCGACGATGGACAGGCAGCGCTGCGCGAGATTGCCCAGATCGTTGGCCAGATCGGCGTTGATGCGTGAGACGATCAGTTCGTGCGAGTAGTTTCCGTCCTGCCCCCATGGCGTTTCCCGCAGCAGGAAATAGCGAACCGCGTCGAGCCCGTAAGCGTCGACCAGCGCGGCGGGGCTGACGACGTTGCCGACCGACTTCGACATCTTCTCGCCCCGGTTGAACAAAAACCCGTGGACGACGATCTGCTTGGGCGTCGGCAACCCCGCCGACATAAGGAACGCGGGCCAGTAGATCGCATGAAAACGGGTGATGTCCTTGCCGATCACATGCACGTCGGCGGGCCAGAAGCGGCTGAGCGGGCCGTCGATAGGAAAGCCGGTCGCGGTGATGTAATTGGTCAGCGCGTCGACCCAGACATACATCACATGCTTGTCGTCGCCGGGCACCGGCACGCCCCAGCCGAAGGTGGTGCGGCTGATCGACAGGTCGTTGAGGCCGCGCCTGACGAAGGCGACAATCTCGTTGCGGTATTTCTCCGGCGTGACGAAGTCCGGATGGGCCTCGTAATGCGCCAGCAGCCTCTCGGCATAGGCGGAAAGCCGGAAGAAATAGCTTTCTTCCTCCACCCAACTCGCCGGCGCACCGGAAGGCGCAAGCTTCGTCCCGTCGAGACCCGGCGTCAGTTCGTCCTCCTCGAAATAGGCTTCGTCGCGCACCGAGTACCAGCCCGAATATTTGCTAGAATATATGTCGCCGTTGGCGGCCATGCGCTCCCATATGGCCTGGCAAGCGCGGCGGTGGCGCATTTCCGTCGTGCGCACTACGTCGTCGGCGCGCGCGTCCAGCAGATCGCCCATCGCCGCGAATTTTTCTGCGATGCCATCCACGAAGGCCTGCGGCGTCACGCCCTCGCGCGCGGCGGTCTGCTGCACCTTAAGGCCGTGCTCGTCCATTCCGGTGACAAACAGCACGTCATGCCCGTCGAGCCGCATGAAACGCTGAATCGCATCCGTTGCGATGCGCTCGTAAGCATGGCCGATATGGGGAGCGCCGTTCGCGTAAGGAATGGCGGTCGTGATGTAGAAGCGTTCGCTCATGGCTCGACGCATAGAGCATTTGCGCCGAGCTTGGAATGCGCGGGCGGTCGGGGCGCAGCGCAAGCCTCGCGCCGGTTTCAGGGCGCAATCTTTCGGCCCAGGGTCCGTCAGGGCCGGGGGAGCCGCAAATGACCGCCCTCACCGAAACCCGCGCCCATGCTGGAACGCGAGGCCTGTCGCTGCTGCATCCCACCGATTTCGGCCCGGCCAATGCAGTCGCGCTGGCCCATGCCGTCGCTCTGTCATTTAAGGTCGGCGGGCGGCTGACGTTGTTGCATGTTCGCGGCGGAGACGAGCCCCTGCCCACCCGCAACGGCCTGGCGCCGATCACTGACCTCCTGGTCAAATGGGGCCGTCTGGGCGCTCATGAAAAGTTCGCCGACCTGAAACTCCGGTTCGGGGTGGACGCGCGCTTCATCGACGTGCCCGGGCGCAGCGTCTGGGAGGGCCTACACGAGCATATCGAGGCGCAGCCCATCGATCTGGCGGTGCTTGCGACCACCGCGCATTCGGGCCTGGGCTACTGGTTCGCCGGCTCGATCAGTCGTCGTGCGCTGCGGCAGGCGGAGGCGATGATTCTGTTCGTGCGTGAGGGCCAGCACGGTCTCGTCGACCCGGCGACCGGCGATTTGCGTCTCAGAAAAGTGCTGATCCCTCACGACGGCAAGACCCCCATCGCACCGGCGCTGACCCGCGCCGCCCGCTTTCTGGACGCCCTCGGCGCGCCCCTTGAGAAACGGCTCATGCATATCGGCGACGCCGCCCCGCCCGATTCGCCCAAGGACATCCCCATCACCCTCGCCCAAGGGCCGGTGGTGGAGACGATCCTGAACATCGCGCAATCGTTCAAGGCTGACCTGATCGTGATGCCGACGCCGGGACGTCGCAGCCTGCTGTCGCGTTTCCGCAATTCCGTCAGCGCCGCAATTCTCGACGACGGACGCTGGCCCGTGCTCAG
>JAYVYJ010000176.1:0-4483 GCA_043784465.1 Hyphomicrobiales bacterium | reverse complement strand
GGGGGGGCGATATGGCGCTTGAGCGACAGCCGCGTGACGGCTCAGCCCCCGCGCGCGCCCCGCTCCTGAAATCGCCCCTTCCAGAACCCGCCGCGCCCGCGCGCCGAGGCCCAAGCCGATTCGAACGTCCAGACAGCGTAAAGCGCCGCGATGGCGGGCAGCGCCAAACCCCAGGCGGGCCCGACGCGGTAGTCGCGCAGCGTCGGTTGAAAGGTCGCCGTCATCAGCGCCCACGCGCCAAGGCCGCAGGCGCGCGTCGCCCCGCGCCCCAGCAAAGCCGCCGCCGCCGGCGCGACGAAGACGAGGCCCATCGCGACCAGCGTGAACGCCAGCAGCGCCGGCGAATAGCGCAATTGCGCATAGGCCGAGCGCACCACCATGCGGCGGATTTCGGCGAAATCGGGATAGCGCCGCAGGCTCTTCACTCGTTCGCCCAGGCTCAGGCGGATGGGGCCGTGGCGCTTCAGCAGCGCCGCCAGCGCGCAATCGTCGATCAGCGCGCCGCGAATGGCTTCGATGCCGCCCGCCGCCGCCAACGCCTCGCGGCGCGCCAGCATGCAGCCGCCCGCCGCCGCCGCCGTGCGGCGCGCAGGGTCGTTCACCCAGGCGAACGGATAGAGCATCTGGAAAAAGTACACGAAGGCGGGGATGGCCAAACGTTCGGCGCGACTGACGCAGCGCAGCCGCGCCATGACCGAATTGAGCGCAAGGCCCTCGGCCTCGGCGCGCGCCACGAGGCCGCTCAGCGCGTCCCGCTCGTAGACAATGTCTGCGTCGGTCAGCAGCAGCCAGGTCGACGCTCCCGCGTGCGCGACGCCCTGCGCAACCGCCCACAGCTTGCCGGTCCAGCCCTGCGGCGTGGGGCTTCCCGCGACGATGCGCAGCCGCTCCGACCCGCCCGCCGCCGCCCGCGCGACAGCCGCCGTGCCGTCCGCACTTTCGTCGTCGACCAGCACGAGGCGCAACGGCCCGGGGTAATCCTGACCCAGCAGAGAGGCGACCGTCGCGCCGATCGACTCGGCCTCGTCGCGCGCGGGGATGACGGCGACGACTTCTGGCCATACGGTCAAGGCGAGCGCTCCCCGCTCGCGTTCTCTCGCCAGCCAGAAGCCGCCGCGCGCGAACACCAGATAGAGCCAGATCGCCAGCGCGAGCGCCGCGAAAAACGCCGTCAACCGAACGTCTCGCCGGGGAGAGCGACGCCAAGCCGGATCAACCGGGAATCCTCGACCGCCGCCTGCCGGTGCTTGACCGCCTCACGGTAAGCGGGATCCCGGATCATCGCGACGAAAGCTGCGACGCCGGGGTAGCGCGCGATGAAGCAATGGTCCCAACTCTCGTCGCTGGGGCCGATCAGCGTCAGCTCGAAAGTCCCGCGCCAAACGATACCGCCGCCCGACCGCGCCAACACCGGGCCGCTCGCACGCCCATAGGCGGCGTAAGCCTCCGCGCCCGTCGCCTCGCGCCCGTCCTCATAAGCTGCGCGGTCGCGCAGCCGCACGAGGTTGAGCATGTCGATAGGCCCCGGCCGGTCGTTCGCGCGGAAGGCGGCGAAGATCTCTTTGGTCGGATCGACGAAGCCCATGCGCGCCTCCTTTTCCGAAGGCATAGCGCCGCCTTCCGCGCGAGTCGAACGAGGCGCAGAAAATAAATCGCAGCGCCCATGAACCCGTCGCCGGCGTCCCGTAACCAACGCTTAAGAGGGCGGCGGGCGCCGGCCTCGAAACCAAAAAATCTCAAGGAGCAACTCATGCGCAAGGTTCTCACGGTCGCCGCCCTCGCTCTCGCTCTCGCCGCCCCCGGTTCCGCCATGGCGTGGCCCCATTCCGGCCCGCATGGCTGGGGGGGCGGCTGGAACCACGGCTTTCATCACGGGTGGGGCTGGGGCGGCGTCGGCCTGGGCCTGGGCCTGGGCTTTGGCGCGCTCGCCATCGGGGAAGCCTCCTGCTACCGCGAGCGTCCGATCTACGACGCCTACGGCGAATATGTCGGCAGCCGGGCCGTCAACGTTTGCTATTGATCCCCCCTGTTTCGTCTCTCGACGCCCGGCCCCCACGCCGGGCGTTTTCGCGTGCAAAGCCCGTTCTTGGCGTCCGCCGCCCGTTCTTGGCGAGCGTCGCCAAAATTGGACTGCGCATTTAATCGTACGGACCGTGAACCCTCCAAGGCCGCTGCGCAACCAACCTGAGCGAGGGCGGCGCGAACCCCGGCCTTGAAACCAGAAAAAGAAGAGGGCGTCTCATGCGCAAGATTCTCAGCGTCGCCGCCTTTGCCCTCGCTCTCTGCGCGCCCGGCGCAGCCAGGGCGACGCCCCATTTCGGCCCGCATGGCTGGGGCGTGGGCTGGAACCACGGCTTTCATCACGGATGGGGATGGGGCTGGGGCGGCGTCGGCCTCGGTCTCGGGGCCATCGCCATCGGGGAAGCCTCCTGCTACCGCGAGCGGCCGATGTATGACGCTTATGGCGAATATGTGGGCAGTCGGATGGTCGACGTCTGCTTTTGATCAGCGCGTGAAAGTTGATGCGCCCGGCCTCGCGGCGGGCGTTTTTGTTTGAGGACGCCGCGCCGCATTGACTTCCCCGCCCCCGCATGGCTCGACCGCGCCATGAAAAGACTTTGCGACGCACTGGCGGCCGCGGCCGCGCTCATGGGCGCGGGCGGCGTCATGATGGCGGCGGCCTCCACCCATGCGGGGGGCGGCGAACTCGGCCGCACGGCCAGCGAATTCCTGATGCTGCACGCGGGCGCGCTGCTGGGCGTCAGCGCCGCCGCCCGTTCGACGACCCCGCGCCGCGCGCAACGGCTTCTGGTGGCGGGCGGCGCGCTCGCGCTCGGCGTGATCCTGTTTGCGGCCGACCTTTGGGCGCGGGGTTTCCTCGGGACAAAACTGTTTCCGCTGGCCGCGCCGACCGGGGGCTCGCTGACGATCCTGTCATGGCTCGCGCTCATTATCGTCTTCACGCTGGCGGAATAAAAAAGGGGCGCCCGAAGGCGCCCCAGGTGGGGAGGAGGAGAAACCCGCGCGCCCGGAGACGCGTGGGGAACCTTATTGAACGACCTCGCCGTGTAGGGCGAGATCGAGGCCTTCGCGCTCGATCTCCTCGGAGACCTTGAGGCCGATGACGGCCTTGATGATCGCGAGGATGACGACCGTGACGACGGCGTCGTAGACGATGACGATGCCGACGCCGATCACCTGATTGACGACCTGCTGGACGTTGCCCTCCAGAAGGCCCTTGGTGCCGCCGATCTGCTCGACCGCGAACACGCCCGTCAGGATCGCGCCGAGGATGCCGCCGACGCCGTGGACGCCGAAGCAATCAAGCGCGTCGTCGTAGCCGAACACGTGCTTGAGCGACGTGGCGCCAAGGTAGCAGACCACGCCCGCCGCGGCGCCGATCACGATCGAGCCGAACGGACCGACGAAGCCCGAAGCCGGGGTGATCGCGACGAGACCGGCGACCGCGCCCGAGCACAGGCCGACGACGGTCGGCTTGCCGCGATGCGCCCATTCCACGAACATCCAGACGAGAGCCGCAACCGCGGTCGCGATCTGGGTGACGGTCATCGCCATGCCGGCGACCACGCCCGCCGAGACGGCCGAACCCGCATTGAACCCGAACCAGCCGACCCACAGCAGGCCCGCGCCGATGAAGGTGTAGACCATGTTGTGCGGAGGCCCCATGTCGCGGCGCCTGCCCATCATGAGCGCGCAGATCAGGCCGGATACGCCGGCGTTGATGTGCACGACCGTGCCGCCCGCGAAGTCCAGCACATGGAACTTGGCGTCTGCGTTGGCGGAATTGAGGAAGCCGTCAGGACCCCAGACCCAGTGCGCGACGGGCGCGTAGACCAGGATCGCCCACAGCCCGATATACCAGAGCATGGCCGAGAACTTCATACGCTCGGCAAAAGCGCCGGCGATCAGCGCGGGCGTGATGATCGCGAACGTCATCTGGAAGCACATGTAGACCGATTCGGGGATCGTCGGGGCCAGCGAGCTGGCCGTGCCCGTGCCGTCCGCGACGCTCGACACCATGCCCGCGAGCATGAATCGCGTCATGCCGCCCAGATAGGGCGAGCCGGTGGTGAAGGCGAGCGTGTAGGTCAGCACGACGAAGATAACCGTGACCAGCGCGCAGATGGCGAAGGAGGTCATCACCGTGTCGCCCACGTTCTTCTTGCGCACCATGCCGCCGTAGAACAGGCCGAGACCGGGGATCGTCATCATCAGGACGAGCGCCATCGAAGTCATCATCCACGCCGTATCGCCCGAGGAGGGCGTGCACTTCTCGAGGACGGCGGGAGTCTTGCCGTCGGAGGAGGCGGCGGAGCAGGCGGGCGGACCCGAAGGCGCGGCGGCCGGGGCGGCGGCGGCGGCTGCGGCCGGGGCGGCGTCGGCGGTCGGAGCCGGAGAGGGCGTCTGAGCCTGCGAGGGCGCGCCGAACCCGACCAGCGCGGCGATCGCCAGCGCGGGAACA
>JAYVYJ010000175.1:0-4567 GCA_043784465.1 Hyphomicrobiales bacterium | reverse complement strand
ACGATTCCCGCATAGAGTTCGGGCGCCATATTGGCGATAGCGCCCATCAGCAGGCCCCCGGCGCTGCCCCCTTGTGCGACGATGCGCCGCGCATCGGCGTAGCCCCGCGCGACCAGCGCGCGGGTGGCGGCGATGAAGTCGGAGAACGTGTTGGGCTTGTGGGCGAGCTTGCCTGCCTCATACCAAGCCATGCCCTTCTCAGTTCCGCCGCGCACATGGGCGATGGCGAAGACGAAGCCGCGATCCACCAGCGAGAAACGGTTGGCGCCGAATGCGGCGTCGATCCCGTAGCCGTAGGCCCCGTAGCCGTAGATCAGCAGAGGCGCGGCGCCGTCCCTCGCCGTGTCGCGGCGGCGCAGAATCGAGACGGGGACTAGCGCGCCGTCGGGGGCTTGAGCCTCGATGGCTTCGACGCAGTAGGCGGCCTCGTCGAAATCGGGCGGCGTCGGTTGCTTCTTGACCAGGACGCGGGTGCGCCGCCCCATGTCGTAGTCGTAGGTCTCCTGCGGAGTGGCGAGCGTCGAATAGGTGAAGCGTAGCGTGGGCGAGGCGAATTCGTAGGTCGTGTCGAGTTTGAGGAAATAGGTCGGCGCGTCGAACGCGATTTCGTGCGCGTCGCCCGAAGCCAGCGCGTGGACGATCAGGCGCGGGCGATTGTCCTGGCGCGCCTGCACGACCAGATAATCCTTGAAGACCGTGAACCCTTCGATGAGCCGGCCCTGAACGCCGGGGAGGAAGGCGCGCCAGTTTTCCTCCTGCGGCGCGTCGGCGGGCGCGACGACGATTTCGAAGTCCTGAAACCCTTTGTCGGTCTTGATAAAGAACGTCTCGCCGTGATCGACAGGCGAATAGCGGAATTTTGGCCGGCGCGGCGCAATGAGGCGGGGGGGAGCGTCGGGAGCCGAGAGGTCGACGACATGAAATTCTTCCGCATCGTGGCCGTGAACGTGGATGAACGCGCGGCGGCCGAGCCGCGTGGCGCGCAATCCGACGAACCACGCGGGGTCGCGCTCCTCGAAGATCAGCGCATCGTCGGCATCGCCAAGCCGGTGCAGGCGGATCTGGTAGGGCCGGTGGTCCTCGTCCTGGCGCACATAGAGAAAGCCGGACGAGTCGTTGAGCCAGACGAAATCGCCGGTTGCGAGCGGCACGACGTCCGGCAAATCCCCGCCGCCGATGGCGAGCGCGCGGATTTCGTAGATTTCGGCGCCCGAGGCGTCGACGCTCCATGCGAAGCGGGCGTGGTCGGGCGAATGGCGCGCTTGCCCGACGCTAAGGAAACCGTCGGCGCGGGCGTCGCCGTCGAGCAGCGTCGTTTCCTCTCCCCCCTCGCGCGGGGTGCGGCAATAGAGCCGGTGCTGTCCGCCGGGACGGTAGCGCGCGTAATAGCGCCACGGCCCATCCGGCGCCGGGGGGTCGCTGTCGTCGTCCTTCAAGCGCGCGCGCATCTCCGCCGCAAGCGTCTCGCGCAAGGGAGCGAGCGGCGCCAGCACGGCGTCGCCCCAGGCGTTCTCGGCCTCCAGAAAGGCACGGATTTCCAAGGGCAGGGCGGCGGGGTCGCGCAGCACGTCGCGCCAATTGTCGGCCCGCAGCCAGGCATAGTCGTCGGTCCAGGTGCGGCCTCTCGCGCGGATTTCGCGCGAAATGCGTGTTGCGGGCGGCGGAGCGGGGGGCAGCGGGAGCATGCGTGCCTATTGGCACGCGCGGGCCGCGCACGCCAACCCTGCGGCCACGCCGCAGGCAGGCTTGCGACCACGCCGCAGGCAGGCTTGCGGCTACGCCGCAGGTAGTCTTGCGGTGCGGTTCGAGTAAGGCCAGATAGCGTGAAGCCAACAGGAGCGCACGCCATGCCCCAGACACGTGGACAATTTTTCGACGACATCTCCCGCCTGTTTTCCGATGCGGCGGGCCTGGCCGACAACGCGCGGCGCGAGGTCGAAACCCTGGGCAAGGCGCAACTGGAAAAGCTGCTCTCGACGATGAACGTGGTGAACCGCGAGGAGTTCGAAGCGGTGCGCGAGATGGCGGTGAAAGCGCGCGAGGAAAACGACCGGCTCACCGCCAGACTCGCGGCGCTGGAGTCGCAATTCGATTCGGTGAATCAGCGACACGATTGATTCGTTTGAGAGATTCTGTGGACAGACGCAGCCGGCTCTGGCGGAGGAGGGGCGAATCTGAAACCTTGAATGGGTCGTCGCAACGCGGCGTCGGCGCTCTCTTGCGGGAGCGTACTTCCCAAAGGTTAAGTCTTCCGAAAGCCCCCGCCATGCAAGCCATCGCCGCCGAAGCCGCCGAACGCCGCGAACACCCCGTCGATGTAGTGGAACGGCTCGCCGCGCTCAGCGAATGGGCGTTCGACCGCCAGGACGAGGACGAGATCGCCATTCTCGTGGAGGGCAAATGGTCGCGGTACGAAGTGTCGATCACCTGGGTGCCGGACGTCGAATCCCTGCATTTTTCCTGCGCGTTCGAATTGAAGACTCCCGAGCGCAAAAAGGGCGAAATCGCCGATCTGGTCCGGCTCATCAATGCGCAGTTGTGGCTTGGCCATTTCGATCTGTGGCCCCAGGAGCAGATCGTCATGTTCCGCCACGCGCATTGTCTGACGGGCGGCGCCTCGGCGAGCGAGGGCCAGGCGCGCGCTTTGGTCGATGCGGCGGTGAAGGCGTGCGAAACCTATTATCAGTCGTTCCAGTTCGTGCTCTGGGCGGGGCGAAGCCCCCGCGAGGCGCTGGATTTCGCGATGTTCGCGACAGTGGGCAACGCTTGAAGGAGGTTATCGAAGGCAGACGCTTTCGAGAGGTCAGGCTCCAGTCCTTGTACTGACCCGGCGCGGGACGAAACAGTGAGGAGATGCGAATTCTCCCGGTGATATCCGCAACTTGTCTCAACGCGCCCTACGGGACGGGGGGAAAGGGCGAAGCTGTGCTTGAGGTTCACGGTGAGCCGAAAGGCCAACGCGGATTACCCGAAGTCGATCCCGTCAGGCGCCAAGCCAGGAACGAAGACCCGAAAAATTTTGCAAGAAAAACGGGATACTCGAAAGTTTTGAGACAGTTATGTCGGCTCACCGGTATTTGAAAGTTCGGGATTCCTTGTATTTGCGGCCAAACTGTATATATCAAGAGGGTACTGCCGACGCCGCGACGCGTCGCGCGAATGTCTTTCCGGCGACCTGCAGGTCGAGTTAGGTCGGAAGGCTTTTACCCGGAGATTTAGGTGGGTGATTCCGTTGGACCCGATCGCCGAGAGGCGCCCAAACTCCGCGTCGTAAGCCGTAATGAAAGCGTTCAGATCAAGAGGACCGACAAGACGACCGATGCGCGCCCGCGCGCACCCTTGCCTGCGGCTCTAGCCTCCGACGCCTACACTTCATTGGGACAATGCGTGGCGCTTCGCAGGAAGGAGCGCAGCATTTCGCAACGCGAATTTGCATTTTCCCTGGGCGTCCGTCTGTCGGCGATGAAAGATTACGAAGATGGCGTGACGATTTTCACGCCGGATCTGCTACTCCGGGCGGCGCAAATTCTTGAAGTTCAACCCTCCCAGTTTTTTGTGCTGCTGGCCGAACGACGGCTGGCCGATCTGTCGGGAGAAAAATTTCCACTTGAGCCCAACGCATCCGTCGTCGATGAGGCCGCCAAAATCCGCCACGCTCTCCTTGAGACAATTAGCAAATGCGATAGCATCATAACCATATTAGATATTATCGACGTCAGCAAAAACAGATGAAAATGGCGCTTGGCGTCTCTGAGCGTACGGCATCGTATTGATTTTCGGGACGTTCTGACGCACACAGGTTTCACGGAAACTTTGCGGATACTGGCTTTGTCCAAAAACGACAGCGAAGCTTTGTCGACCACGCGCAGGCGGCCCATCGAGGCCGAACGGATTATCCGAACATATCAGTTGATATATCATAGCACGAGCCTTGTTCCCGCATTGGCAAACGGCGGTCGCTCTCAGATTGAAAGCATCTTTAGCGTCGCTACGGCGCGAAACGCCAAGGTCGGCGTCACGGGGGCGCTCGCCTTCAACGATTTTTATTTCGCCCAAGTGCTGGAAGGCGGTTTTGACGCCGTGAAGGCGACCTTCGCCGGCATCGTGAAAGACGTCAGGCACACGAAAGTCGTCGTCTTGCAGGAGGGATGGGTCGAGGCGCGGGATTTCTCGCAATGGGCGATGGGTTATGTCGAAGACGAAGCGTCGATCCGATTGATATCGGACAACCTTCGGCTGCAAGACATTTTGTCGAAGGAGCGCCAGATGGCGGCTTTGGCGCTCGTGGAAATGATGAAATTCTGGCTTTTGCGCAGCGCATAGTCGGTGGACGCCGGAACGGTGCGAATGTGCCCGACCGCTTCGATGGGTCATACGAAGCCAAGCGGATGTCTTGAAGCCGGGGAGGGGCCCTCAGGCGAAGCGGCGCGGAAGGAAATGGGCATGAGGCGAGCGTTTTTGACGGGAATGGCGATCTTTCTGGCCGTGGGCGTGGGTGCGAGCGTCGCCGCCGACGATCCCATTTCCGCGCGCAAGGCGTTGATGAAAGCCAACGGTTCGGCGACCA
>JAYVYJ010000174.1:0-3677 GCA_043784465.1 Hyphomicrobiales bacterium | reverse complement strand
TGGCCCATCGACCCGGCTCCTCAAAATCGAAGTCGCAATAGATCCACAATTCTCCGCTCATGGGAATCCCCGCGAGTCATCCCGCATGGCCACTGGTATCATTTTCTATATGGCGACAATTCCAAGGCCATCGCGCTCATCAAACAGCAAAACTCCGAGTTGACCGACGACCAGATCGCCTACGGCTTCGCTAGCCTGAAGGCCAATGGGGTCATAGATTCCGGCGACACGCTGAAACTCGGCATCGGCGCGATGACCGATGCGCGCATGAAGGACTTCTTCGACAAAATGGTGAAGGCCGGCGTCGTGGCCGCCGATCTCGACTACAAGAAGTCGTACACGCTGCAATTCGTCAACAAAGGCGTGGGCCTGGAACTTCACAAGTAACCGCCCAAGCGCAGCCATTCCCTCAACAGCTCGCAGCGACACATTCGCCGCGAGCTGTCCCCAAAATCAGAAAAGTGCGCGCCTTACGCCACCGCCCTAATCGTCGAGGCGACCTTCTCGACGATCTCGTCGATCTGGTTCTCGCTCACAATGAAAGGCGGCGTCAGTTCGATGCAATCGCCCGACAGGCGCAGCATGATCCCCTCCTCATGGAACGAATGTTCCAGCGCCTTGTAACCGCGCTCGCCCGCCGCGCCCGCGAGGGGCGCCAGATCGATCGCTCCCGTCAGCCCGACGCATCGGATGTCCAGCACGTTCGGCAGGCCTTTGAGCGTCATCAGCGCGTCGTACCACTTGGGCTCCAGCATCTTGACGCGCGCGAACAGGTTCTCGTCGCGGTAGACGTCAAGCGTCGCCAGCGCCGCCGCGCAGGCGAGCGGATGGCCCGAGTAGGTGTAGCCGTGGAACAGTTCGATGGCGTGGTCCGGCCCCTTCATGAACGCGTCGTGGATGTGCTTGCGCACGATCACGCCGCCCATCGGGACCGTGCCCGAGGTCACGCCTTTGGCAAACGTTATCATGTCGGGAATTACGCCGTAACGCTCGGCGGCGAAGGACGCGCCAAGCCGCCCGAAGCCGGTGATGACCTCGTCGAACACAAGCAAAATTCCATATTTGTCGCAGATCTCCCGTAAGCGCTTGAGATAGCCGACCGGCGGCGGCAGCACGCCGGTCGAGCCCGCCATCGGCTCGACGATGACGGCGGCGATGGTGGACGCGTCGTGCAGCGCGACCAGCTTCTCCAACTCGTCGGCGTAATGGGCGCCCCATTCCGGCTCCCCCTTGGTGAAGGCCTGACGCTCGCGATTGTAGGTCGCGGGCAGATGATCTGCGCCCGCCAGCAGCGTGCCGAAAAACTTGCGGTTGTTGACCATCCCGCCCACTGAAATGCCGCCAAAGCCCACCCCGTGATAGCCGCGCTCCCGCCCGATCAACCGCTGGCGGGAGGCGTGCCCCGAGATGTTGTGATAGGCCAGCGCGATCTTGAGCGCCGTGTCGGCGGCCTCCGACCCGGAATTGCAGAAAAACACATGATCGAGGTCGCCCGGCGCAAGCGCCGCGATGCGCGACGACAGCGCGAACGCCTTGGGGTGGGCGAACTGGAAGGTTGGCGAGAAATCGAGTTCGGCCGCCTGTTCCTGAATCGCCCGCACGATGGTCTCGCGGTTGTGGCCGGCGTTGCAGCACCACAGCGCCGCCGTCGCGTCCAGGATGGGCCGTCCCTCCGGGGTGAAATAATGCATGTCCCGCGCGCGCGAAATCAGCCGGGGGCGCTTCTTGAAGGCGCGGTTGGGCGTGAACGGCATCCAGAACGCTTCGAGATCGTTGGGGACTTCGGCGCGGGCGAGGGCGGACATGGGGACTCCTGCGAAACGGACCCGCGAACATGGCCGAACCGCCGGGGATAAGTCCAGTTGCGCGCGCGTGCGCAGCGTTCTAAATTTTGAACACATGAACACTTCGCCGCTCGGCCCCGATCTTTCCTTGCTGGGCTCAAGGCTGCGCGCGCTACGGTTGCGCGCCGCCCTCTCGCAGCGGGAGTTGGCGCGCCGCGCCCGGATGTCGAACGGTGCGGTATCCGCTATTGAAGCCGACAAGGTGAGCCCGTCGGTCTCGGCCCTGCGCCAGCTTCTGGCGCCCCTGGGCCTCTCGCTGGGCGATTTCTTTGCCGCCGAGACGCCCGAGGGCGAAGCCGTCGTGTTGCGCGCCCGCGAACTCACCGAGATCGCGGGCGGACCTGTATCCTATCGTCAAGTGGGGGCGGATCTGACGGGCCGCGCGCTCCAGATGATCCACGAGCGCTACCGGCCCGGCGCCGGCTCGGGGCGGCGGCTGATGTCGCATCAGGGCGAGGAGGCGGGGATTGTGATCCGCGGCCAGCTCGCGCTGGAGGTCGATGGGCGGCGCTACGAACTGGGACCCGGCGACGCCTATCGCTTCGACAGCCGCCGCCCGCATAGTTTCACCAATGCGGGCGAGGTCGATCTGGAGATCGTCTCGGCCTGCACGCCGCCGAGCTTTTAGAGCGCCAGCCGCCGAAGCGCCGCCTTGGCGCCCTCGTATTCGATGAACGAGGTCGGACATTCGCCAAGCGCGACGCGCAGGCGGGCGGCGCTCGTTTCGGACGGATCGACGCTCAGCCGCGACGCGGCGAAATAGAAATCCGCCTCGCAGCGTTCTCCCTCGTCCAAAGCCAGCCCGCGCGCGGCGGCGAGGTCGATCTCGCCCAGCAACATGCGCGCGACCGGCGCCGGCCAGGCCTCCGGCGCCCCCGCGAGGCGCGCGCGCAAACCTGCATCGGCTCGAACCAGCAACCGCGTTTGCGCCAGAAACCGCCATAGCGCCGGATAAAGCCCCTCGAACTCGCCGCGCGTAAAATCCGCCTCCGCCCGGCCGAACTCACCCTTGTAGAACCACGCCCGGCCGCGTCGAAACGTTGCGTCCGCGTCGCCGGGATTGTCGTGCAGGCGCGCGTTGAGGTCGCGGATCGCCGCGTCGAAATCGCCGGCGTCAATATCCCAGGCGGCGAAGATGTCGCGCACCAGCGGCGCGTCGGGCGTGCGCCGGCTCGCCTGCGCGAGATCGTCGTAAGCGCCCTTCGGATCGCCCGTCTCCAGCTTCGCCTGCGCGCGTAACGCCAGCAGCGTGACGTCGTCGGGCGCGAGGCGCAGCGCGGCGTGGAGATCGGCGAGGGCGGCGTCGGGAACGTTGCGCTGGCGCTGCACGTCGGCGCGCTGGACGTAGATCGGCGCCGTGTCCGGCGTCAGCCGCACCGCCACGTCGAGATCGGCGAGCGCGGCGTCGAGGCGCCGCGCCGCGACGCGAACGCGCGCGCGCAAGAGCAGCGGCTCCGTGCGTTCCGGCGCTGCGATGACGGCGCGCGTGAAGGCGTCTTCCGCGCGGGCGTAGTCGCGGCGGGCGAAGAAACGGGCGCCGCGCGCTTCGTGTCGCGTCATGTCGAGCCACGTCCAGCCCGCATGCCCCCAGACGGCGGCGCTCCCCGCCCCTGCGACAAGGGCCGTTAAGGCCAAGGCGCCGACGGCGCGGCGAGCACGCCGCGAAAACGGCCGAACGTCCGGCGCCGCCATGACCCCCACCGCAAACGGCAGCGCCGCGAAAATCAGCACCGCCCCCAGAGCGTCGAAACTGTCGAACGCATAGCTCGCCACGAGGCCCGCGAGCTCGGCGAGGACCGCGCCGCCCGCAAGAGCAAGGGAAAATCCCCAACC
>JAYVYJ010000173.1:0-24810 GCA_043784465.1 Hyphomicrobiales bacterium | reverse complement strand
CCTTTCAAGGTGGCCCGGGGTGCGCGGTCCCAGTAAATGACGCGGCGGCGCACGGCGGCCACGCAGGCGTTCAAGGCCAGGCCGATCAGCGACAGGATGAATAGGATGGAGAACTGGCCGGCGACGTCCATCGAGAAGTTCATGCTCTGGATCAACATGCCGAGGCCGGGGGCGCCCTCGGCGGAGCGCGGCGTGCGGGCGAAGCGCGAACCTTCTGCGCCCTCGGGGCGACGCGACGGCCTCGCGGGGCCGCCCTCGGCCGAACGCGCCGGGCGACCCGGGCGAGACGCCGGCCGCTCGCGCGCCTCGGGCCGCTCGCCGGCGTTCATGCGGCGTGGGGCTTCGCCCCCTGCTGACCTCCTGCCTATGGGCGCCTCGCCCGTGGAGGCGGGACGGCGGCCCTTCACCGGCTCGGCAGGGCGGGCGAGGCTGACGCGCTCGACGTGCACGGCGCGGCCCTTGCGGTCGGCGGTGGCGGTGCGGGTGATGCGCTTGCGCGGACCCGCTTCCCCTTCGCGCGCCTCGGCGCGCAGCACCGATACGTGTTTGCGCTTGCGCGGCGGGCCTTCGCTCGCGTCGCCGAGACGGGGGCGTGTAAGGGCTAAGTCGCCGCCCTCGACCGGGCGTGTCGCGGGCTCGGCGACGCCATCGAAATCGACGCCCGCCTGTTTGGCGAGCTTGATCCCAAGCTGGTCGCGCAGGACGCGCGTGCGCACCTCCATCACCTCGCCCTCGGGCAGGTCGGCGAGTTCGAACGGGCCGAACGACACGCGGATCAACCGGTTGACGCTCATGCCCAAATGTTCGAGCACGCGCTTGATCTCACGGTTTTTGCCCTCGCGCAGGCCCATCGTTATCCAGACGTTCGACCCCTGCTGGCGCTCGAAGCGCGCCTCGATGCCGCGATAGTCGACGCCGTCGATGGACACCCCCTGGCTCAAGCCGTCGAGCTGCTCCTGCGTGATTTCGCCGTGCGCGCGCACGCGGTAGCGGCGCAGCCAGCCGGTCGCCGGCAGTTCCAGCACCCGCGCGAGGCCGCCGTCGTTAGTGAGCAGAATCAGGCCTTCGGTGTTGATGTCGAGCCGGCCCACCGCCACGACACGCGGCAGATCTTCGGGCAAAGCCTCGAAGATGGTCGGGCGGCCCTCAGGGTCGCGCGCCGTCGTCACAAGGCCCTTGGGCTTATGGAACATGAATAGCCGGGTGCGCTCGGCGGCGCGCAGCGGCGCGCCGTCCACGACGACGTCGTCGGCGTCGCTGACGTTGTAGGCGGGACTCGCCAGCACTTCGCCGTTGACGACGACGCGGCCTTCCGCGATCCATTTCTCGGCGTCGCGGCGCGAGCATAGCCCTGCGCGCGCCATCACCTTGGCGATACGCTGGCCGTCGCGCGTTTCGGTTTCATCTTGAGTCGACATGCGCGCCGCTCTAGCAGTTTCGTTTGACCCTGTCGCGCGAGGAGAACATGGGGCAAGACGCGTTCGGGGCGGCCTTCGCAGAGGCGCGGGCGGCGCACGCGCGGGGCGAAGCGCCCATCGGCGCGGCGGTGACGCGGGCTGGCGTCGTAATCGCGCGCGCAGGCAACCGCACCCGTGGCGACAACGATCCAACCGCCCACGCCGAAATCCTCGCCATTCGCGCGGCGGCCCAAGCGCTCGGCAATTTCCGCCTGACCGACTGCGATCTTTATGTAACCCTGGAGCCCTGCGCGATGTGCGCGGGCGCCATTGGCCATGCCCGGCTGCGGCGGCTTTACTTCGCCGCCTATGACGCCAAGGGCGGCGCCGTCGAAAACGGCCCGCGCATGTTCGCCCAGCCGGACTGTTTGCACAGGCCCGAGGTCTATGGCGGCATCCGGGAGACGGAGGCCGCCGAACTGCTACGTCAATTTTTCCGCGAAAGGCGCTAGGGCTCGTATATTCTGCGAGCGGCTCTCGGGCGGCCTGATGGAGGGTGGGGAACGTCGTGGCGGGCAGGCGCGCCTTCCGCCTCGCCTTCCACAGTTCTGTCGCGCGCGTTCAGATCAGGAGGCTTTCGACGAAAGGGCGCCCCATCGAGCAGGACGCGCCTCTGGCGCACGTCCTGAGGGGAGATGATCGACGTCCTGTCTCGCCCCTTTGCCCGTAGCGCCCTGCGCCCTCCCGAGACCGTTCACGTACCTGTGTTCGACGATTTCAACGGGCCGCGAAACCCTAACGTTAACCGCGAGTAATGATTTGGTAGGTCGCGCGGCGGCCTCGTCGGCGCTTCGTACATGACGTGCGAGACCGAGCTTTTTTCAGTTTCGGGGAAACGTTCAATGCTCAATAATCTGATCGCCCGTCGTCGCGCGCGGAAAGCCGCGCTTCAATCCGACACGCCGACCAACAGCGGCCGCCGTGGCTTCATGGGCGGGTTCGGCGCGGCCGCCGCCGGAGCGACGGCTCTCGGCGTGCTCGGAGGCGGCGTCAATCGCGCGTCTGCGGCCAACATCGACGTCGCCATTCTGCAGTTCGCGTTGAATCTTGAATATCTGGAAGCGGAGTTTTACAGCCGCGCAGTCACCGGCTTTGGGTTGGGCGCAGTAAATACGGGTAATTCCACGTCTACGGTGATCGGAGGCCGCAAGGTCAATTTCACCTCGCCGCTGATCGCCGCCTATGCTCAGGAAATCGCCGTCGAAGAGCGCCGCCACGTTCTGTTCCTGCGCTCGGCGCTGGGTTCGAATGCGGTCAACGAGCCGGTGATCGATCTCAAGAACAGCTTTGTCGCCCTCGGCCAGCTCACAGGGTTGAGCAACAACTTCGATCCTTTCGCCGACGACTTCAGCTTCCTTCTCGCCTCTTACGTCTTCGAGGACGTCGGCGTATCCGCCTATCACGGCGCGGCGACGCTGATCACAAACCCCGCGTATCTAGACGCGGCGGCGGGCATTCTCGCCGTTGAGGCCTATCATGCCGGATTGGTTCGCACGGTGCTCTTCGCCAACGGTTACATGCAGCAGACGGCGGCGATCTCGAAGCTGCGTGCGCAGCTGGACGGCACCTATGGCACCGCGAACCTCGACGATCAGGGCGTGGGCAACAACCAATATCCCCACATCGTGCTCGCCAGCGATCCGCAAAACGGCGCGGGCAACAACAATTCCATCGCTTATGATCGCACCACGCGTCAGGTGCTCAACATCGTTTACGGCGGCGTCAACGCGAGCAAGGGCCTGTTCTTCCCGAACGGCCTCAACGGCACGATCGTGAGCTGACGCAGACGAGCGGGGCGGATTGCGCCCCGCTCAATCGGCCAACACCTCTTTCGACGACACCGTTGAATCCGCCTTCAGCCGGTAGACTAGCGGCACGCCCGTCGCCAACTCCATCGAGGGAATGGTGGCGGGCGTGAGTCCGTCGAGCACCATCACCAATGCGCGCAGGGAATTGCCGTGCGCGGCCACCAACACTCGCTGACCGCGCAGCACGGCGGGCAGGATGTGCTGGCAATAATACGGCAGCACGCGCGCTACGGTGTCTTTGAGGCTTTCGCCGCCGGGAGGAGCAACGTCGTAGCTGCGCCGCCATACGTGCACCTGATCTTCGCCCCATCGCATGCGCGCGTCGTCCTTGTTGAGGCCCGAAAGATCGCCGTAATCGCGTTCGTTGAGCGCGACATCGCTAACGGTGGGCAGGCGGGTTTGGCCAAGTTCTCCTAACGCCAAGGTGAGCGTGCGCTGCGCGCGCGACAGCGCCGAGGTGAAGCAGGTGTCGAACGCGAGGCCCTTCGCTTTTAGTCGCCGACCCGCCTCGCGCGCTTCCGAGACGCCGGTTTCGGTCAAATCCGGGTCCTTCCAGCCGGTGAACAGATTCTTCAGGTTCCAGTCGCTCTGCCCATGGCGGAGCAGGACGAGGAGATGGTCGGACATGGTTCCCCCGGGGCGGTTCGATCCGCCCTAAAAAGCACGAACCCGGCGCCGGCGCCAATCGGCTTACAGACCTTCGCGACTAGCCGTTGGGGCGAGCGTATGTTCGATGCGCAGTTGCGGTCGCCGCGCCACGCGCCGTGCGCTGACAGGACGGGGAACCTGTTTGATCGCCTCCACGATATGCACGCCCGCGAACGGCAGCCCCAGCGCCGCGCCGACGCGCTCGATGGCGGGGCTCCATTCGACCAGAACGCGACTGCGGAACGGCGGCGCATAGAGCGCCTCGCCCCAGAACACCGCCGAGAACGCGGCGTCACGCACGAGATCGCGAAGTTGGCCGCGTGAAAACGGCTGCCCGTGGCCGAACGGCGTGCCGTCGACCCGCGCCCATACGCCGCGCCGCGACGGCGCCACGAGGATCGCGCGCCCCTCCGGCGCCAGCACCCGCCAGATTTCTTCGAGCAGCGCGCCCGGCGGCTCCGCCGTCTCCAGCCCATGCGCGATAAGCACGCGGTCGATGCAGGCGTCGGGCAACGGCAACATGTCGCCCACGACGAGCGCGCTGGCTGCGCGGCCCGAGGCCGGCCAGGCCGACGCGCCCAGCGCCGCCGGCGCCAGCGAGACGGTGCGGCTCGCTTCTTCGCGGAAACGGTCGAGATAGGGTCCGCAAAAACCGAATCCCATTACCGACAGGCCTCGGCAATGATCCCAGCGCCCGCGCAGCACGCGACCGATCAGACGCCTTGTGGCCTCACCCAGCGGGGACGCGTAAAAGGCGCTGAGTTCGTGAACGTCGAGCGTCATTCCCTTGTCCGCAACCCCTCTGTGCGGGCGTAATGCCGCCGTGGCGCGAACAGCATAGCCTCGCGCGGCGCGACAGGCTATGGGAGCGCCGGGCGACCCGTAAGGAACCGTCATGACGACGCATGTGTTTCAATTTCCCTGCCTGAGCGACAATTTCGGCGCGCTCATCCACGATTCCGGTTCCGGGCGCACCGCGTCGATAGACGCGCCCGACGGCGCCGCCGTGGTGGCGGCGGCCCGCGAGCAGGGCTGGACGATCAGCGACATTCTGGTCACCCATCATCATGCCGACCACGTGCAGGGAATTTCCGCCGTGCGCGAGGCGTTCCCCGGCCTCCGGGTCGTCGGGCCTGCGAAGGAGGCCGCCCGCATCGGCGGGCTCGACGCACAAGTGCAAGAGGGCGATTACGTCGAGATCGGCGCGCTTCGAGCGCGTGTGATAGAGACGCCGGGCCACACCGCCGGGCACATCGTCTACCTGTTCGAGGACGACGAAATCCTGTTTGCGGGCGACACGCTGTTTTCGCTGGGCTGCGGGCGCGTGCTGGAGACGCCGCTGCCGGTGATGTGGTCGTCGCTGGTGAAGCTCGCCGATCTGCCGGGCGAAACCCAGGTCTATTGCGGCCACGAATACACCCAGTCCAACGCCCGTTTCGCCTTGTCGATCGAGCCCGACAACGCCGACCTCAAGGCGCGCGCCGGGGCGGTGACGGCGTTGCGCGCGATTGGCAAGCCGACGCTGCCGACGACCATCGCGCTCGAACTCGCCGCCAATCCGTTTTTGCGCGCCGAAGTCGCCTCCGTGCAAAAGGCGCTCGGCCTCGAAGGGGCCGATCCGGCGCAAGTGTTCGCGGAAATCCGCCGTCGCAAGGACAGTTTCTGAAGCTGCGAATTAGGACGCCGTTAACCGTTGGGACCGCAGTGTCCAGCTGCCCGACGGTGCGCCGCCGCGCCGGGGCGGGCAGGGGCGTTGCGGTTTGGACGAAGCCATCTCTCAGCCGGACGGGCCGCCGCGCGAGGCCTCCGATCCCGCCGCGATTCTGGGCGCGCTCGAGGCGGTCGTCTATGATTGGGACATTCCCAGCGACCGGCTGCGCTGGGGCCCCAACGCGGCGCTGACATTGCGCGGCCTGGAACCGGGCGACGTCGCGTCCGGAGCCGATTTCGCCGCGCTCGTCGCCGCCGAATCCGACACCACCCGATACCGTGCGATTTTCGAGAGCGCTTCGGTCGATGAGGGCGGCGGAGCGCTCTATCGCGCGCAATATCGCCTGCGCGGCGTCCGGGGCGAAATTCTCGTTGTCGAAGATTTTGGACGCTGGTTCGCCGACGCTTCCGGACGGCCCGTCCGTGCGCACGGCCTGCTGCGCGTGACAGGGCGGATGGCGGGGGCGGACGCGGTGCCGGGCGAAACGACGCTGGCGTCCCGCGCGGCCTTCAACGCCTTCGTCGATCTGCGCGGGGCGGAGCCGCGCGCGCCCGACAGCGCGCTGGCCCTGATGGTCGTGGGCCTGGCCAATCTCGCCGAGATCAACGCCGGCGCCGGATATGACGCGGCCGACGAGGTGATCGCGGGCGTCGGGCGTACGCTCGCGAGGGGCCTGCGCGGCGGCGACCGGCTGGTGCGCTACTCGGGCGGCAAATTCGCGCTGCTGGTCTCGCTGTCGGGCGCCGACCAGCCCGGCGTCGCCGCTTCGCGAATCGCCGCTCGCGCCGAGGCCCAAAGTCACGCCACCGTCGCGGGGCCGCTGCGCGCGAAAATCCGCGTCGGCGTGGCGCTGAGTCCGCGCCATGGCCGCACCGCGCATCTGCTGCACCAGCGCGCCGACGAGGCTTATGCGCAGACCAGCGATTCCTCGCGGGTGGCGGTGTTCGCGCCCGACGAGGCGGCGGCGGAGACGCGCCGCCGCGACGCGTTCGTCTCCGACGAGATCGTCGCCGCGCTCAACGATCGCCGCTTGCTGCTGGCCTTCCAGCCGATCGTGCCCGCCCATCCGGGCCTGCCGCCGTTCGAGGAGGCTCTCGCCCGGCTACGCATGGAGGACGGCGCGCTGCTGGGCTCGGACGCGATGATCCCCGCCGCCGAAAGGGTCGGACTTGTCGAGATGATCGACGAGCGTGTGGCGGATCTCGTCTGCGCGCGTCTGGCCGCCGATCCCGGGCGGCTCTTGTCGATGAACGCCTCGGTGGCTTCGCTGCGCTCTCCCGACTGGTGCGACCGACTTCGCGCGCGCCTCGCCGCCGCGCCCGGCGCCGCCGAGCGGCTGACGATTGAGATCGTGGAGTCGCAGGCGGTTGAGAACGTGGCCGAGCTTGCGCAAATTCTTCAGCGCATCAAGGCTTTGGGCGTTCGCGTGGCGATGGACGATTTCGGCGCGGGCCACACCTCGTTCCGCAATCTGCGAAGCCTCGGCGTCGATATGGTCAAGATCGACGGGGCGTTCGTGGCCGGGCTGGCGGGTTCCGCGGACGATCGCTTCTTCGTGCGCACGCTGGCTTCGCTCGCGCGCCATCTCGACATCCTGACGGTGGCGGAATGGGTGGAGGACGAGGAATCGGCGAGATTGCTCACCGAATGGGGCGTCGATTACCTTCAGGGCCATTACATCGGCCGCGCCGAGACGCCGGAGGCCGGATCGGTGCGAGCGACGGCTTAAAGGGCGGCCGGCGGCGAGTTACGGTGCCTTGCCGTCACTTTTTCTCGCTCATGTCGTCGAGCCGGCGCTTCATCTGGGCAAGCTGGTCACGCAGGTCGGTGAGGTCGTTGGACGGCTCCTTGGGGGCGGTCGGGGGCGCGCCGGGGGTGAAAGGCGCAAACATGCCGAGCGCCTTGTTGAACGCGGCCAGATTCTGCCGAGTCATTTCCTGCAAAGCGCCGAACGAACCCGCCGGATAGCGGCCAGGGTCAAGCGCGCTCGACATGCTGTCGCGCATCTTTTGTTGTTCGCCCGAGAAACGGTCAATGGAATATTCCAGGTAACTCGGCAGCAGCGCCTGCACGCTCTCGCCATAAAAGCGGATGACCTGTCGCAGGAACGCGATGGGCAGCAGAGACTGGCCCTCGACGCCTTCCTGCTCGAAGATGATCTGGGTTAGCACCGAGCGGGTGATGTCGTCGTTGGTCTTGGCGTCGTGGACCATGAAGTCGTCGCCGGACTTCACCATTTTGGCCAGATCCGCCAAGGTCACATAAGAACTGGATGCGGTATTGTAGAGCCGACGATTGGCGTATTTCTTGATCGTGATCGGAGTGGACCCGTTCGCCATGTCGGACGCCTGTAACGTTGAACCCTACGGCAGCAGATTAGGCGGAATCCGACGCGGGGGAAACACGTATTTTGCGGTTGCGAAGGGGCATGTTGCGCGGCGTGGGGAACTCTTGCGGCGCCGCAACCGACCCGCCTGCTGCAAACGACCCGCGCGGTGGTCGAGGTTCTGCAAAAGGTCGAGCGGCGTCCGGCGAGGGGTGCCGGCGCTCGCCTCGTGGATCGGGGCGGCCGGGCGGGTAAAACGCGCTCGCCCCGTTGCGGCGTGCGAAGATGTGGCCGCCTATCGAGACTCGCTGGGCGCGAGGCCGTTCGCCGAGTTTTGCTTGACGGCGCAGGCTCCGTAGGGGGCGACCGTGTTGCAGCGGCGCCGAATGGCGAGCGACCAGGGGCTTTGCACGCTGTGGATCGAGGGCGACGGCGAGCGCAACGACATCTCCACGCCCGGCGTGGAGCGGGAGGCGACGGCTGCTGATCCAGCGGCGCCGCCAGTCGCGGATTTCGATGGAGCGCGGCTAGGCGGTTTTGCGGAGCCGTCGAGCGGCCCAACCCTATTTGGAGAGGGTCTCGACGCTTTGCTGCGATCTGTGATTCTGTTGCCCGCCCCTCGGCGATCACGCGACGCACTAACATCCTGCAGCGGCCCTGGCGCCCTTCGTGCCGCAGGCGCGGGAACCATTCGTTTCGCCCGCCGTTTTCCTGGCGTTAGTTTCAACATGAGGGCCACGCCATGTATATTCGTTCGCTCGTTTCCGCCGCCGCTGTCGTCTCTCTCTCCGCTTTGCTTTCGACAGGCATTGCGCAAGCGGCCATGTCTCCGGGTATTCACGACACAACGACGAATGTTCAGCGAGTCGACTGCGCCGTCGGATTTCACATCGGACCTATCGGAACTTGCATTATAGGTATCGAAGAAGAGAGCCATGACACGGTGATCGAGAAGCGTGCGACCGACGAGGGCTGTCAGACCAAGTCGGTTCGTCGCACTGACGATGTAGGCAACACCGAGACCCGCACGACCACGAATTGCGATTAATTTCGAAGGAACCATGTGTACGGCGCGTTCTATTGCGTCGCTAACTTTCGATGAGAAGCTCAGAGCCGCCTTCGGGCGGCTTTGTTCTGTGTTCCGCTGCCTAGCCAGGTCAACCATCGCGCCGTGTAAGCACGACCGCCCAATGGCGGCCCCGCTTTAGCTTTTAGAGACGGAAATCGCTGAGTTGTGAGGGGAGTAGCGCATCCCCAAGAAAGCTTCCGCCTCCGCTGCAATCCTCTCCGCCGCCTTGCCGTCCCACAGCGTCGGCTTGCGCCCTCGCTTCCCCCCCGTCGCCAAAATGTCGGCCACGACAGGGCCGATGCGCGCGGGGTCGGCGCCGATCAGCGTGTTGGTGCCTTCCGTCACGGTGATCGGGCGTTCGGTGTTGTCGCGTACTGTGATGCAAGGGACGCCAAGCGCCGTCGTCTCTTCCTGCATCCCGCCGGAATCGGTGATCACCACCTTCGCCTCGCGCATCAGGCCCAGCGAGGCGAGATAGGGGAGAGGCTCGCAGACGAGCAGGCCCGGCGCGTTCAACCGATCCGCCAGCCCCGCCTTCTCAAGATTGGCGCGCGTGCGCGGATGGACGGCGAACACCAGCGGCAGCGTGTCCGAAACCTTGACGAGCGCATCGACCAACGCCCTCAGCTTCACAGGATCGTCGACGTTGGAAGGTCGGTGCAGCGTCGCAAAGCCAAAGCCCGAAGCCGCCCGCGCCCGGAACGCGGGCGTCGCGCCCGCCGTCGCCAACGTCGCGCCGGCGGGAATCGCGCGGTCGAGCGCGTCATAAGCCGTGTCGATCATCACGTTGCCGACGAACTTGATGCGCTCTCTGGCCACCCGCTCGGCCAGCAGATTGGTCTCGGCCTCCCGTTCGGTGACGAAATGCAGGTCGGAAAGCTGGTCGACCACGAGGCGGTTAAGTTCCTCCGGCATTTCCCGGTCGAACGAACGCAGGCCCGCCTCGACATGCGCGATGGGGATGCGCAGCGACGACGCGACGAAGGCGGCCGCGACCGTCGAGTTGACGTCCCCCACCACGATCAGCAGATGCGGGCGGTCCGAGACGAATAAGGGATGCAGCGCGAGCATCATCTTGGCCACTTGTTCAGAGGCGGCGCCCGAGCCGATCTTCAGGTTCACGTCCGGGGCGGGGATGCGCAATTCCTCGAAGAACACGCGATCCATGAGAAAGTCATAATGCTGGCCTGTATGGATCAGGCGCGGCGCAAACGTCCCCCGGGCTTTGAGCGCGCGCACGATGGGTGCGATCTTCACGAAATTGGGGCGGGCGCCGACGATCAAGTCGACTCTGTAAGTCGGCAGGTCGAGGCGGTCAGTCGGGGTCATCTTGATCTCGGGGGTTTGTTTGGGTCAAAGGCGGCGGGTTCTGGCCGGGCGGGGCGCCGGAATCATGGCGGGGGGAGATCTTGGGCTTGAAGATCCTATTTTTTACGCATTACTACCCCCCCGAGGTCAACGCGCCGGCTTCGCGCACCTCCGAGCATTGCCGGGCGTGGGCGGCCTCTGGGGCCGACGTGACCGTGGTGACTTGCGCGCCCAACCATCCGCACGGCAAGATTTACCCCGGCTTCAAGAACAAGCTCTGGCAATCCGAGACCCGCGACGGCGTAAAGATCGTGAGGCTGTGGACCTGGCTCGCCGCCAACGAGGGGTTTATGCCGCGGGTGCTCAATTACATGAGCTACATGGTCGCGGCGGTGCTGGCGTTGCCATTTCTGCCCAAGGCCGATGTGGTGGTGACGACCTCGCCACAATTCTTCTGCGGGCTGGTCGGCGTCTTCGCACGCCTCGTCAAGCGCGCGCCGTGGGTGCTGGAGATTCGCGACATCTGGCCCGAAAGCATCGTCGCGGTGGGCGCAATGAACAAGGGTGTCGCCATCCGGTTTCTGGAAGGGCTGGAGGCGTTCGCCTACCGGCAGGCCGACGCCATCGTTTCGCTGACGCGCGGGTTCGTGCCTCACATCGCCGCACGCTGCGGCGACGCTTCGCGGATTGCGATATTCATGAACGGCGCCGACCTCTCCGCCTTCACGCGCTCGTCCGATGCTTCCGAGGTCAAGCGGCGGCTGGGGCTGGAAGGCAAATTCGTGGGCGCCTATGTCGGCACGCATGGCATGGCGCACGGTCTCGACACGGTTCTTGAAGCCGCCGAAATCTTGAGGGGCGACCCGCGTTTCGCGTTCCTGATGGCGGGCGGCGGGGCGGAGGAGGCGCGGCTGCGGGCGGAGCGCGACCGGCGCGGGCTCGACAATGTCGTGATGCTGGGGCAACGGCCCAAGGCCGAGATGCCGGGGCTGTGGAGCGCCACGGACGCGAGCCTGATTTTGCTCAAGCGTTCCGACACGTTCAAGACCGTCTATCCCTCGAAGATGTCGGAGGCGATGGCGATGCAATGCCCGATCATTCTGGGCGTCGAAGGCGAGGCGCAGGATGTGCTCGACGCGGCGGGCTCAGGGATCGCCATTACGCCCGAGAGCGCGGCGCAACTGGTCGCCGCGATGCGCCGGCTCGCGGGCGATCCCGCCTTGTGCGTGCAATTTGGCCGGGCGGGGCGCGCCTACGCCGATCTCAATCTGGACCGGGCGAAGGTGGCGGCGCGGTTCCTGACGCTGCTCGGCGACGTAGCGGCGCGGCGGCCGATCCGCGAAGCGGCGCTCGCGCGCTGAACGATGGCTCTGTCTTCGCTCAAGCGCGCGCGCCGCGCCATCGCCTTCGCGCGCCAAGTGCCGCCGCGCCAGTTGTGGCGTCGTCTCGCGCTGACGGTGCGGCGGGCGGTGCGCGACCGCTGGCCGGCGCGGACGCAAACGCTTTCGGCTCCCGAGCGGGCGGAGGCGCCGCCCTTGCCCCTGTTTGCGCCGCGCGCCGGGATGATCGCGCAGGATGGGTTCACGTTCCTCGGGCGCGCTGTGGCGATGGCGGGCAAAGTCGATTGGACTGCGCCTTCCTTGGACTCGTGCGACCAGCTTTGGCGGATGAACCTGCACTACATGGAATTTCTGGAGGAGGTCGACGACGCGCGGTTGCTGGCTCTGATCGACGAATGGATCGCCGCCAACCCGCCCAACCGTCCCGGAGCCTGGAAGGACAGCTACAACGCCTATGCGCTGTCTCTGCGCGTCGTCGTCTGGATGCAGCAGCTTGGCGCGCGTCGGTTGACGCCGTCGTCCGTGCTGGCGAGCCTCGCCGGACAGATGCGGTTTCTGGAGGCCAATCTGGAGACCGATCTCGGCGGCAACCATCTCATCAAGAACGTCAAGGCGCTGATCTGGGCCTCCGCCTATTTCTCGGGTCGCGAGGCCGCGCGCTGGCGGCGCAAGGGTTTGCGGCGGCTGCTGGCTGAACTTGAGGCGCAGGTGCTGCCCGACGGCGTGCATTTCGAGCGGTCGCCATCCTATCACGCGCAGGTTTTCGCCGACCTTCTCGAATGTCGTCATGCGCTGGCCGATTCGGCGCCGCCCGCGCTGGACGAGGTTTTGCGGGGGATGGCGCAAGTTTGCGCCGATCTCGCCCATCCCGACGGCGGCCCGGCCCAGTTCAACGATTCCGGGCTGACGATGGCGTACGCGCCCGGCGCCTGTCTGGCGGCCTACGCGCGGATTTTCAAACAAGCGACGGCGGCGGCGCCGGTGTTCGCCTACCCGGAAGCGGGGTATTTCGGCCGTCGCGAGGGCGGCGATTATTTTGTCGCCGACGCCGGACGCATCGGCCCCGACGCGTTGCCCGCCCACGCGCATGGCGACGTGCTGTCGTTCGAATTGAGCGTCGCAGGCTCGCGCATGATCGTGGACCCCGGCGTTTATGAATATATCGACGGGGAGCGGCGGCGAGCCTCGCGGACGGCGGCGTCTCACAACACGCTGTGTTTCGAGGGGCTGGATCAGGCGGAGTTCTTCGGCGCGTTCCGCTGCGGGCTGCGGCCCAACGTCACGGTGCGGGAGCTTGTCTGCGAGCCGGAGCGGCTGGCGTTCGAGGGCGCGCACGACGGCTTTTCGCCCCACCAACATGCGCGCGGGTTCGATCTGACGAGCGGCGTCTTGAGGATCGTCGATCGCATGGCCGGGCCGCCGCGCGCGGCCCGGATCGGGTTCCTATTGCATCCCGAGGTCGAAATCGTCGTTGACGAAGCGGGCGCAACGTTGAAACGCGGCGCGGCGCGAGTGCGGTTTTGCGCGTCCGTCGCCTTGACCTGCGAGGACGCGGTCTGGTGGCCCGACATGGGTCAGGAGCGCCCGACGCGGCGGCTTTGTCTGGACGTCGCGCCCGGGACAAGCGAAGTGACATCGGAATTTATCTGGCGGGAGCCCGCGGCGTGAAACAGGTTCAACAGAACTATCGAAGCGGCGAACTCAAAGTGGCCGAGGTGCCGGCGCCGGCTCTCGGCCCCGGTGAAGTGCTGGTTGCGACACGGGTTTCGCTCATCAGTTCCGGCACCGAACGGCAGCTGATGCAACTCGCCAAATCCTCGCTGGTCGGCAAGGCGGCGGCGCGGCCCGACCTCGTGCGCCGAGTGCTGGTCAACGCGCGCAAGGAGGGCCTGAAGCCAACCTTCGACAAGGTGTTCGCCAAGCTCGATACGCCGATTCCGCTGGGCTACAGCCTTGTGGGCGAGGCGATCGCGGTAGGGCGGGACGTCGCGGGCTTCCAGCCCGGCGACCGGGTGGCCTGCGCGGGCGCGGCTATGGCCAATCATGCCGAAATCAATGCGGTGCCCAAGAACCTTTGCGTGCGCGTGCCGGCGAACGTGGACGACGAGGACGCGAGCTTCGTGACGCTTGGCGCCATCGCGTTGCAGGGGGTGCGGCAGGCGGCGCCGACGCTGGGCGAAACCATCGTCGTGATGGGTCTGGGCTTGATTGGTCTCCTGACGGTGCAGATTCTCAAAGCCAACGGCTGCCGGGTGATCGGCTTCGATCCCAACCCTGCGCGGGCGGCGCTGGCGAGCCAGTTGGGCGCCGACGTCGCGCTGAGCGAGGGTCTCGCCGAGGTCACGCTGGCGCGGACGGGAATGGGCGCGGACGCCGTGATCGTCACGGCCTCCTCCAAATCGAGCGAGCCGATCAATCAGGCCGCCGAGATCAGCCGCCCCAAGGGGCGCATCGTCGTCGTCGGATTGGTCGGCATGACCATCGACCGGGAGCCGTTTTACAAGCGCGAACTCGAACTCAAGCTCTCGATGTCCTACGGACCGGGGCGCGGCGATCCTTCTTATGAATTTGCCGGGCACGATTATCCCTTGCCCTATGTGCGCTGGACCCAACAGCGCAACATGGAGGCGTTTCTGGGCCTGATCGAAGAGGGGCGCGTCACGCCGAAGGCTTACGTGACGCATCGCTTCGCGATTCAGGAAGCCGAGAAGGCCTATGAGGTGATGGAGCGCGGCGAGCCGCATCTGGCGATGCTGCTGACCTATGGTGCGCCCGCGTCGGTGGAGCGCGTGATCGTCAAGGCGCCGCCGCAGCGTGGCAAGCTGGGTGTGGCTTTCGTGGGCCTGGGCAATTATGCGCGCGGCGTTCTGTTGCCCAAGGTGCGCAAGGCGGACGGCGTCGCGCTCACCAGCGTCGTCACAAAGACCGGCTTGAGCGCCAGCCATTCGTCGGAGAAATTCGGCTTCGCGAAGGCCTCCACAGATCTCGCCGCCGCGCTCGGCGACGCCGACACGCATGCCGTGTTCGTGGCGACGCGGCACGACAGCCACGCGCGCATCGCGGCTCAGGCGCTCGCCGCCAACAAGCACGTTTTCTGCGAGAAGCCGCTGGCCCTCGACCGCGATTCGCTCGACGCCGTGATCGACGCCGCTCGCGCTTCGCAGGCCGTCTTGACGGTTGGCTTCAACCGGCGCTTCGCGCCTTTGCTAAGTCAGGCCAAACAGGCGCTTGAACCCCGCTCGGGTCCGCTGATGATGATCTACCGCGTCAACGCGGGCGCAATTCCGGGCGACTCGTGGATTCAGCGCGAGGAGGGCGGCGGGCGCATCCTGGGCGAGGCCTGTCATTTTGTCGACAGCCTCACTTATCTGTGCGGCTCGCTCCCCGTCGATGTGCAGGCCGCCGCCGCGCAGGGGCATGGCGATGCGGTGTCGGCGATCCTGCGTTTCGCGGACGGATCGGTGGGCACGGTCATTTATTCCTCGCTCGGCGATCCCTCGTTGCCCAAGGAATATCTGGAGGCGTTCGGCGCCGGTCGTGCAGTGACGCTTGAAGATTTCCACGAACTCACAATCCATGCGGGCGGCAAGGCCCGCGCCGTCAAGGCCGCTCAGGACAAGGGGCAGGGCGCGCTGGTGGCGGCTTTCCTCGCCGCCGCGCGGGGCAAGGCGCCAGCGCCCATTGCGCTGGAGGAGATCGACGCGGTCTCCCGCGCCACCATCGCCATCGAGGAAGCGCTGCGCGCGTCGCCGTTGTGACGAAACTGCCGATCACGCTGATCGTCCTCAGCTACAACGAAGAAATTCACATGGAGCGATGCCTGTCGCGCATCGCGCCTTGGGTCGAGCGCATTGTGGTGATTGACAGCTTTTCAACCGACGCGACTGTCGCCACGGCGCAGCGCCATGGCGCCGAGGTTTTGCAGCATTCATTCAAGAACCATGCCGATCAGTTCCGCTGGGGTCTGGAGGCCGCCGCGCCTGTGACCGATTGGGTGATGCGGATCGATTGCGACGAATATTTCGAGGAGCGCGCATGGCCGGCGCTCAACCGCCTGCTGCCGACCCTTCCCCGCGACGTCACCGGCGTCGAGGTGCGCCGAAAATTCATTTTCCGCGAGAAGTGGATCCGGCATGGCCGCTACTACCCCGTTGTGCTGTTGCGGCTGTGGCGCCAAGGCGCGGCGGAGATGGAGCAGCGCTGGATGGACGAACACATGACGCTCACGCGGGGCCGCGCCGTGTTGCTGGAGGGCGGCGATCTCGTCGACCACAACCTTGCCGGAATTGACGCCTGGACCGCCAAGCACAACCGCTATGCGACGCTGGCGATGGTCGACGCGATCAACCGCGAGCAACCTTTGTTTGAAGAGGACGGCCGGGTCGAGGCGGGCGCAGGGGCCGCCGCGCGCAACCGGTTCCTCAAGAACTCCGTCTACGGGCGTGCGCCTCTCTATCTGCGTGCGGTGTTGCTGTTCGTTTATCGCTATGTGTTCCGTCTCGGCTTCCTCGACGGGCGCATCGGCTTCGTGTTTCATGTGCTGCATGGGTTGTGGGTGTTCCTGCTGATCGACGCCAAGATCGACGAGGCGCGCGATCTCATTCGTGCGCAGGGTCTGGATGTGTTCAAGCAGCGGCTGCGCGCGCAGAAGATTGCGCTATGAAGCCGACGGTTCTCGTGGCGCTAGGCTGCTTCTGGCCCGGCAACGACGCCAGCGGCCCCAACCAGAGTTTCATCGCGCTGGCGTCGGCGCTTCATGACGAATTCGACTTCCGGGTGCTCGCGCGGGATCGCGCGCCGGGCGCGACGACGCGGGCCGCGGCGCGAGGCTGGGTCGATCTGGGCTACGCCAAAGCGCTATATCTCCCCGTGGGCCGTTTCGGCGTCAAGAGGGTGACCCGCGTCATCAAACAAACGCCGCATGACGTTTTGTGGCTCAACAGCGTCTACGACCGGGAGTTCACGTTGCCTGCGCTCGCCGCGCGCGTGGGGAGAGCTTCGCACGCGCGCGCCATCCTCAGCCCGCGCGGCGAGTTTGGCGAGGGCGCGCTGGCGGTGAAGGCGGTCAAGAAGCGGCTGTTTCTCAGCGCCGCGCGCGTGCTCCTCTGGCGCAATATTCTCTGGCACGCCACCAGCGAGGCTGAGGCGCGCGACATGGCGGCGCATATCCCGCGCGGCGCGGAAATTGTGGTCGCGCCCAACCTTCGGTTGATGCCGCCCCCTGCGCGGTTCGAGCCGCCGGGCGAAGCGCTGCGCGCGATCTTCGTGGGCCGCATCGTGCCGATCAAGGGCCTTGACATCGCGCTACAGGCTATGGCGCAGGTGCGGGCGCGCGTGATCTTCGACATCTACGGTCCGCCCGAGGACGAGGCGACCTACCGGCGCTGCCGGGATCTGACGAAAGCGCTGCCGTCGCATATCGCCGTCAACTGGCGGGGCGCTGCGACCAACGCGGAGATCTTCGAGGCGCTCGGGCGTTCGGACGTGTTCGTGTCGCCGACGGGGGGCGAGAATTTCGGCCACGCGATCTTCGAGGCGCTGGCTTGCGGCGTGCCCGCGCTCATCAGCGACCGGACGCCGTGGCGCGGGCTGGAAGCGCGCCGCGCGGGCTGGGACCTGCCGCTGGGCGACGCGGCCGCCTTCGCCGCCGTGCTGGAGCGCTATGCGGCGCTGCCAGGGGACGCGCGGGCGGGGTGGCGGGAGGGCGCGCGAGCGGCGGCGCGCACTTACGTCGAGACCAGCGGCGCGGCGGCTTCAAGCGCCGCGCTGATCCGCCGGGCGCTGGCATGAGCCGCCTCGCCGTCGTCGTCTCGCACCCGATCCAGTATTACGCGCCGCTATGGCGCGCGCTTGCCCAGGCGCCGGGCGTCGAATGCCATGTGATCTTCGCAACCCGCGTCGGCCTCGACTCCACCTACGACGCCGAGATGAAAACCCACCTCGCCTGGGCGACCGATCTGACCGGGGGCTACAGCCACGAATTCCTGCCCGAGGCGGCGCGTTTCCCGCGCACAGGGTTTCATGTGGACAACCCCAGCGTCGGCGCGGCGCTGACGCGCTTCAGGCCGGACGCCGTCCTGCTGCATGGCTATGGATCGCGCACGCTGCTGCGGGCGCTTGTCTGGTGCAAGCTGCGCAGCGTCCGGACGTTGCTGATCGCCGACAGTTCCGGCGGCGTGGCCTCGGGCGGCTGGAGGGGCCGGTTGCGCCGCGCCGCGCTGCCCTGGTTGCTCGCGCGCTACGACGCGCTGCTGACGATGGGCGACCGCAGCGAGGATTATTTCGCTAAGCTCGGCGTGGCGCGCGCGCGCATGTTTCGGCTGCCCACGATGATGGACGAAGCGTTCTGGCGGGCTCGCCGCGACCGCGCGGCTTTGCGCGCGCGGACCCGGGCCCGGCTCGGCATCGCGCCGGACGCGTTCGTCGCGCTCGCCGCCGCAAAGCTCTCGGCCCGCAAGCGCATCGGCGATCTCGTCGCCGCCGCGCACGGGATGACGCTGCTGATCGCCGGGGAGGGCGAGGAGGGCGAGCGGCTGCGCGCGCAGGCCGGGCCCGACACGCGCTTCCTCGGCTTCGTCAACATCGACGCGTTGCCGGCGCTTTATGCGGCGGCGGACGTGTTCGTGCATCCTGCGCAGTACGAGCCCTACGGCATGGTTCTGGTGGAGGCGGCCATCGTCGGCTTGCCTCTCGTCGCGACGCAGGAGACAGGCGCCGTCGGCCCGACCGCCATCGCCCGCCCGGACCTCAACGCGCTCGTCTATCGCGCCGGCGACGTGGCAGCGCTTGCCGCCCATCTCGCGCGGCTCCGGCACGATCCCGCGCTGCGGGAGAGTATGGCGCAGAAATCGCTGATGCTTTCCCTTGAACATCAAGGCTTGTCCAGCGTCGCCGCCGTGCTTGCCGCCGCGGGGTTCGTGAAAGCAACGCCGCAGGACTTGCCAAGAGGTTAATGTTCTGCAAATGTTCGCTTTCGGCGTGGGAGGCGGGCATGGTGACGCGGGTGGCCACGTTAGCGTTCGAGGGCGTGGAGACCCGGCCCATCGACGTGCAGGTCCACATCGCCGGCGGCATGGTCGCGTTCAACATCGTCGGCCTCGCCGACAAGGCGGTGGCGGAATCGCGCGAGCGGGTGCGGTCCGCGATGGCCGCCTCGGGACTGGCGTTGCCGGCCAAACGCATCACCGTCAATCTTGCGCCCGCCGACCTGCCCAAGGAGGGCAGTCATTACGATCTGCCGATCGCGCTCGGCGTCATGGTCGCCATCGGCGCCATCCCTGCCGATGCGCTCGACGGCTATGCGGTTCTGGGGGAGCTTGCGCTCGATGGGACGATCAGTCCGGTCGCGGGCGTTCTGCCAGCGGCGATCTCCACCAATGCGCGCGGCCTCGGCCTCATCTGCCCGGCCGCCTGCGGGGCCGAGGCGGCCTGGGCCTCCGCGCAGTTGGAGATTTTGGCGCCGCGCTCGCTGATCCAGCTCGCCAACCATTTTAAGGGCGCGCAGGCGTTGAGCCGGCCTGAGCCCGCCTTGCGCGCAGCGCCGTCCGATCTGCCGGATCTGCGCGACGTCAAGGGGCAGGAGAGCGCCAAGCGCGCTTTGGAGATCGCCGCCGCCGGCGGGCATAATCTGCTGATGAGCGGGCCACCCGGCTCGGGCAAGTCGATGCTGGCGGCGCGGTTGCCCTCGATCCTGCCGCCGTTGGGGCCGCGCGAACTGCTCGAAGTGTCGATGATCCATTCCATCGCCGGCATGCTGCCGGGCGGCGCGTTGACCGACCGGCGTCCCTTCCGTGCGCCGCATCATTCGGCCTCGATGGCGGCGCTGGTGGGCGGGGGCCACCATGCCAAACCCGGCGAGGTCTCGCTCGCCCATCAGGGCGTGCTGTTCCTCGACGAATTGCCGGAATTCAACTCGCAGGCGCTCGACAGCCTGCGCCAGCCGCTGGAGACGGGGGAGGTTGCGGTCTCGCGCGCCAATCACCGCATCGTTTATCCTGCGCGCGTTCAACTCGTCGCGGCGATGAACCCGTGCCGTTGCGGTCATGCCGACGATCCCGGCTTTTCCTGCGCGCGCGGGCCGGTGGCGCGATGCGCGGCGCAATATCAGTCGCGGATTTCGGGGCCGCTGATCGATCGCTTCGACCTGACTTTGGACGTCGGCGCGGTCACCGCCGCCGATCTCATGCGTCCGGCCCCGCGCGAGGGCTCGCGCGAAGTCGCTGAACGGGTGGCGGCGGCGCGCGCGATCCAGGTCGAGCGCTATCGCGAGCTTGGGCTCGACGCGATCGGCTGCAACGCCGCCGCGCCTGCGTCGGTCATCGAGCAGGTCGCCGTGCCCGAGGCCGCCGCCGCCGCGCTGATGCGCGAGGCGGCCGATCGCATGAGGCTTTCCGCGCGCGGCTATCACCGCGTGCTGAAGCTCGCGCGCACGCTGGCCGATCTCGACGGCGGCGGGCCGGTCCAAAGACTGCATTTCGCCGAGGCGCTGAGCTATCGCGGCGTGGCTGAACGCGCCGCGGCGGCCTGAATGAGCGCTGGGCGAAAGGGAATCTCAACCTAACGCGCAGAGACTGTCCGCAGCGTTGCGTCGTCGCGTGAGGTCCATCCCATGTTGAACGCCTATTCGGATATGGGAGGCATGGACTGGCTCACGCTGGCGATCCATGTCGGCCCGCAGGTCGCGCTCATCGTGGCGATGGGCATGGAGCTGCTTCGCCGCCGCGTCGTCTCCGAGACCCGCGCGCGCACGGCGGAAACGCAGAACGAAACGCTGCGCGACGAATTGTGGCGGCTGAAGGCGGCGGCGGCCGAGCGTGAGCGGGCCGAGGCCGCAAACGAGGCGAAATCGCGGTTCCTCGCCACCATGAGCCACGAGATACGCACGCCGCTCGCCGGCATCCTTGGCATGGCCGATCTGCTGCGCGACGCTGGCCTGGACCCCGAGCCCGCCAGCTATGTCGAGGCGATCCGCTCTTCGGGCAGCGCGCTCGCCGGCCTGATCGACCAGATCCTCGATTTCTCGAAGATCGAGGCGGGCCGGCTCGAACTGATCGAGGAGCCTTTCGAACTGCGCCCGCTGGTTGAAGGCGTCGTGGAGTTGCTCGCGCCCAGCGCGCAGAACAAGGGGCTGGAAATCGCCGCTTCCGTCGATCGCGCCGCGCCGCGCTTCGTGCGCGGCGACGCCATGCGGCTGCGTCAGGCGCTGCTCAATCTCGCCGGCAACGCGGTCAAATTCACGGATGACGGCGGCGTCGGCGTTTCGGTGGCGACGGGGGAGGGCGACACGCTCGTCTTTCGCGTCGCCGACACGGGCCCCGGCGTACCCGCCGACCGGCGTTCGCTGATCTTCGAGGATTTCGAACAGGGGGAATCCGCGCGCCATGTCGAGGGCACGGGGCTGGGCCTCGCCATCACCAAACGGCTCGCGGAATTGATGGGGGGATCGCTGACGCTGGCCGACAATCCCGGCGGCGGCTCGGTCTTCACTTTCAAAGCGCCGCTGCCGGTGGCGGCGCAGGAAACGGCGATGGAGCGCGCCCCCGCGCGGCTGGAGGGACGCCGTGCGCTGGTGGTGGCGCGTTCGCCATTCGAGGGACCGGCGCTCGCCGCGCGGCTGGCCGAATGCGGCGCTGACATCGCCCACGTCGACGGCCCCGAGGCGGGCCTCGCCGCGCTGGGTCAGCGGCCTGCGCCCGACATCGTCATCGTCGATTGCGCGTTGGGGTTGGAGGCGACCAACCAGCTTGCCGTCGCGGCGCGGGCTGCGGGCGTCGCGCGCAGCCTCGTGCTGATCTCGCCGTTCGAGCGGCGCGCCTTCGGCGGCGCGGCGATGAACGGGTTTGACGGCTGGCTGGTCAAACCGGTGCGGGCGCGTTCATTGTTCGAGCGCCTGTCGGGCGAGTTTTCCGCGCCCGCCCCCGTCGCCCTCCCGCCGCCAAAACTGGCGCCCGCGACCATGCGCGCGCTGATCGCGGAGGACAACGACATCAATTTCGTCATCGCGCAGAAGGCGCTGCGGCGTCTGGGCTTCGAGGTCGAGCGCGCGCGCGACGGCGTCGCCGCTGTGCGGCTGGCGCAGGCGGCGCGCTACGATCTCGTGCTGATGGACATCAAGATGCCCGGCCTCGACGGACGCGAGGCCACGCGTGCGATTCGCGAGGCCGAGCGCGCGTCGCGGTCGCCCCAAGTCGCCATCGTCGCGCTGACCGCCAACGCGACGGCGCAGGATCGTGCGGCGGCGCTGGCGGCGGGAATCGACGAATATCTGGTCAAACCCTTTGAGGCGACGAGGCTCGCAGAGGCCATCGAGCGCGCGATGTTGGCCGCGCGTACGCCCGTGCGGCGGATGTCATGAGGGCATAAGCGCGACGTGATGGGGACGCGGCAGGAGCGACCGAACGCGATGATCGAACCCTCTCTGCTGGCCCGCGCGGGCGACCTTGAAGTGCGGCTGGCGAGGAGCGCCGAGGAGATCGCCGCCGCGCAGGCTCTCCGCTACCGCGTGTTTTTCGAAGAGGGCGGGGCGATTCCCGACGCGGCGAGCCGCGCCGCTCGTCGTGATCTCTGCGCGTTCGACGCCTCCTGCGACCATGTGATCGTCATCGACCACGCCGCCGCCGGCGCTCCGGTGGTGGGCGCCTATCGGCTACTTCGTCAGGAGGTTGCGAGCCAAGGATTTTACAGCGCGGCGGAATTCGACGTGGAGGCGTTGACCGCCCGGCATCCGAGCCTTCGGTTTATGGAGCTGGGCCGCTCCTGCGTCGCGCCGGGCTATCGCGGCAAACGTACGATCGAGGCGCTGTGGCGCGGCGTCTGGGCCTATGCGCTGCGCCATAGAGTCGATGCGATGTTCGGTTGCGCGAGCCTGCCGGGCGTCGATCCCGGCGCGCACGAAGCCGCGCTGGCCGCGCTCGCCCCCTTCAGTCCCGAACCCGAATGGCGTGCGGCCCCCGCGGCCCGCGCTCGCGTCGTGGCGATCCCCGTCCCCGCGGGCGCGCAGGAACCGCGCGCGGCGCTGAGAGACCTGCCGCCGCTCGTGAAAGGTTATTTTCGGCTGGGCGCGCGGTTCGGCGCGGATGCGGTGGTGGACGAGACGTTCGGCGTCATCGACCTTTTCGTCGTCCTGCGCGTCGCCGACATTCAGGCCCGCTACCTCCAGCATTTTGCGCCCCAAGGCGCCCTCGCGGCCTGAGCCATCCGCGAGACTTCCGTGAGGTTGCGCCTTTCTTAACCGTTGGCGGCGAAACTCGGCATTTCCCCAGCCGGCCGCTCATGAACCCCGTCTACTCGCTCGTCGTCCCCATCTACAACGAAGAGGCGGTGCTGCCGCTGCTGCTGCGCCGGCTCGACGAGTTGCTGGGGCAACTCGACGGCCCGGCGGAGGTGATCTTCGTCGACGACGGCTCGCGCGACGTCAGCCCCATCGTCCTCGAAGCCAAGGCGCGCGCCGACGCGCGTTACAGGTTTCTCAAACTCTCGCGCAATTTCGGCCATCAGGTCGCCATCACTTGCGGCATGGCGCGCGCGCGCGGTCAGGCCATCGTCGTCATGGACGCGGATTTGCAGGATCCGCCAGAAGTCGTGCTGGCCCTCATCGCCAAATGGCGCGAGGGTTATGACGTCGTCGCCGCGCAACGCCTTTCACGCGCGGGCGAGAGCGGGTTCAAGCGGTTCACGGCCGCGCTGTTCTATCGGCTTATCGGGCGCCTCGCCGACGTCGATCTGCCGCCCGACGTCGGAGATTTTCGGCTCGTCGATCGTAAGGCGCTCGACAGCTTTCTGGCCATGCCCGAACGCGACCGCTTCGTTCGCGGCATGTTCGCGTGGATCGGCTTCCGGCAGGCGGTGGTGTCCTTCCACCGGCCCGCGCGCGCGGCGGGGGAGACCAAATATCCGCTCGGCCGCATGCTGCGCCTCGCCGCCGACGGCCTCGTCGCCTTCTCCGACGCGCCGCTGCGTGCGGCGTTATGGGCGGGCCTCGCGGTCTGCGGACTGGCCGGAGCCTATGCGGCTTGGGTGGTCGTCATGTGGGCGAGCGGGGCGGCGCTTCAGCGCGGCTGGAGCTCGTTGATCCTTCTGACGACGTTTCTCGGCGGCGCCAACATGTTGATGACCGGGGTGCTGGGCGTATATATCGGGCGCATCCACGGCGAGGTGAAGCGCCGCCCGCTCTATGTCGTGGAAAAGGCGATAGGTTTCGAACCTGTCGGCACGCGCGCCGCAACCGAGGCGGCCTGAGGTCAGTGCAGGTTGCGCTGGGCCTGCGCGCCGCCCGCCAGATCGAACTGCGCGATGGCGATCAGGATGTCCGCGCGGGATTTTAGATCTATCGCCTCCAGCAGCGCCTGCTTTTCGCGCGCGCCGTAGGGACTCATCACGGCGAGCGAATTGACCAGCGTTTCGTTGGAGGCGGATTTCACGTCGTCCCAGTCGATCTTGAGATCGTTGGCCTTGGCGAATTCGCGCAGCGCCTTCAAAAGCGCGTCGCGGTCCACTTCCCTTTCGCCTGCGCCCTCGACGAAATCTGTTTCGAAGCCATCGTAGTCGGGACGCACGATGCGGTAGGGCGTCAGCGTCGTCATCTCCTGCGCCACACGAAACCGGGCGACCCCGAGCAAGCTGAGAAAGCAGCGGCCGTCGCCGATTTCGGCGAATTGGACGATGCGTCCCAGGCAACCGATGGGGCAAAGCTCTGGGCTCCCCGCGGACGATTCCTCGCCCTCCTTGGGTTGGATCATGCCGATCAGCCGGTCGCCGCTCAAAGCGTCGTCGAGCAGCGCCAGATAGCGCGGTTCGAACACGGTAAGTTGCAGCGGACGGCGCGGCAGCAGCAGCGCTCCAGCGACAGGGAACAGAGGCAAAGACGCCGGGAGATCGGCGGGGCCGGAGTAGATGCGGTTGAGCTTCATGAGCGCTTATACGCCTCGCGCGCTAAAACCAGATCGCGGACAGTTTGCGCCGCGCGGCGACCGTGGTCTTGTCCATGAGGCCCCAGGCCTCAAAAAATTGCAGCAATTGCCGGCGCGCGCCGCCCTCGTTCCAGGCGCGGTCGCGCTTGATGAGGTCGAGCAATGCGTCGGCGGCCTGATCGCGCTCGCCCTTGGCGTTGAGCGCCACGGCAAGGTCGAAACGCGCCTGATTGTC
>JAYVYJ010000172.1:0-27882 GCA_043784465.1 Hyphomicrobiales bacterium | reverse complement strand
ATGGCGCAGACCGGCGATCCGACCGGCACGGGCACGGGCGGCTCCGACCTGCCGAACGTGCCGTTGGAAGCGTCCGCAACCCCGTTCAAGCGGGGCACGCTGGGAATGGCGCGGTCACAGAGCCCGGATTCCGCCAATTCGCAGTTTTTCATCTGCACGGCGGACGCGGCGTTCCTCAACGGCAATTATACGGCGTTCGGCGAAGTCGTCTCCGGGATGGACGTCGTCGACAAGATAAAGGCGGGCACGCAGGCCAATAATGGCGCGGTGAAGAGTCCCGACAAGATCGTCACCTTACGCTTCGCGCCCGACGCGAACTGAAAAAAGAGGAGAAAAACCATGAGCGCCGAAGGCAACACCCTGACCCTGGAAACGACGAAAGGACCCGTCGTCATCGAAATGAATCCGGCCTTGGCGCCGGGGCATGTCGACCACATCAAGAAGCTGGTCGGCGAGGGGTTTTACGACGGGGTCGTTTTCCACCGCGTGATCGAGGGTTTCATGGCGCAGACCGGTTGCCCGCACGGCACCGGCTCTGGCGGTTCGAAATATCCCAACATCAAGGCGGAGTTCAACGCCGAGCCGCATGTGCGCGGCACCTGCTCGATGGCGCGTGCGCAAAGCCCCGACAGCGCCAATTCGCAGTTTTTCATCTGCTTCGACGACGCCCGTTTTCTCGACCGCCAGTATACGGCGTGGGGTAAGGTCGTGTCGGGTATGGAGAACGTAGACAAGATCAAGCGCGGCGAGCCCGTGCGCGATCCCGACAAGATTGTGAAGGCGACGTTGAGCTAAGGCTATCAGGGGAGCCGGCGGGCGAGGCTCGCCGGCCAGTTAACGCCATGCGCGTCGATCTGTTCGATTACCAACTCCCGCCCGAGCGCATCGCGCTCGCGCCCGCCGAACCCCGGGAGACCGCGCGGCTGCTTCATGCGCCGCCGCAGGGCCCCTTTAGCGACCTCACTGTCGCCGATCTTCCCCGCCTGATCCGCCCCGGCGATGCGCTCGTCGTCAACGACACCCGAGTCATTCCCGCCCGCCTCGATGGCGTGCGCCATCGCGGCGATGCGGCGGCGCGCATAGAGGCGATGCTCATCAAGCGGCTGGATGACCGACGGTGGCGGGCTCTGGTGCGGCCGGCCAAGAAGCTGAAAATCGGCGAGCGCGTCTCTTTCGGCCCCGCGTTTGAGGCGAGCGTCGAGCACAAGGGGGAGGGCGGCGAGATCGTGTTCGCCTTCAATCTTGAGGGCGCGGCGCTCGACGAGGCCATCGAAAGGCAAGGGTTGACGCCGCTGCCCCCTTACATTGCGGCGCGGCGCGCGCCTGACGCGGCCGACCGCGACGCATATCAGACCATGTTCGCCGCCACGCCCGGCGCCGTCGCCGCGCCGACCGCCGGGCTGCATTTCACGCCGCAGCTTGCCCAGGCGATCGCTCGCGCCGGAGCGAGCCTGCATCGGGTGACGCTCCATGTCGGCGCCGGCACGTTCCTGCCCGTCAAGGCGGAGGACACCGCCGACCATCGTATGCATAGCGAGTGGGGGCGTCTCGACGCAGACACGGCCGCGGCGCTCGACGCCGCGCGGCGCGCGGGTGGGCGCATCGTCGCCATCGGCACCACGTCCCTGCGCGTGCTGGAAAGCGCGGCGCGGGCGAAAGGGCGGCTGGCGGCGTTCGAGGGCGAAACCGATATTTTCATCACGCCGGGACACAGGTTTCTGGCGGCGGACGCGCTGTTCACGAATTTTCACCTTCCGCGTTCGACCCTCCTGATGCTCGTCGCCGCGTTCTCGGGCCGGGAGCGCATGCTGGCGGCCTATGCGCACGCGATCGCGCAGAATTATCGATTTTACAGCTACGGAGACGCCTCCTGGCTCGACCGCGCGGCGGATTGAAACTTCGGCCAAATTCCGGCTCGACAGGAATTTGGAAAGGAAGCCGGCGCAATTCTTGAATCATGCCTCTCGCATTCTACGGTGTGAATGCGCATTTCGCGCAGCGCACGGACGCTCCCCTGGGCGCGCCCGAGCCGTTGCGCGCCTTTCTTGTCGAAACCATTCATTCCGCGCGCGGACCGCTCGCCATCTCGTCGGTGCTCGGCGTCCTCATCAATTTTTCGGCCTACGCCATGGTGGGCGACAGGTTGTTTTTCTTCGTTCAGGTGCTTGCGAACGTCGTGGTCGGTCTGGGCCGTATGCGTCGGCTAACCATCTGGCAGGCGCGCCGCCGCCGGGGACTCACCGATCGCGACGTCGTTGAATGCGACCGGGGGTTTTTGGTCTGGTCGGCGATGCTTGCCCTTCTGCTGGGAATCACCTGCCGCCACCTCATCAGCTATGCCGCCGCGCCCGGTCCCCTCGCGCTGGCCGTTTCCCTGTGCACGGGGTTTGCGATTTCCTTCGCCACCGGCAGCGCCGGCCGGCCATTTACGATGGCCGCGCAGATCGCCGGCCTCACCGGGCCTTTGATTTACGGGTTTCTCACCCTGCCGATACCGCTGGGCGGCGTATGGGCGGCTCTGATCGTCGGCCTCGTCTGCGCGGCGCTCCTCGTCGGACGCTTCACCCGCCAGCGCATCGTCGCTCTGTACCGGGCCAACGAGGAGAACCGGCGTCTCGCCGAAACCGATATTCTGACCGGCCTGATGAACCGTTACGCGATGGCCCAGGTCTTCGCGCGCGCGCTGGAAAGGGCGGCCCTGCGGCCCCAGGAGAGGCTCGCCGTCTATCTGGTCGATCTCGACCGCTTCAAGCAGATCAACGATACGCTGGGCCACGCCGCCGGCGACGCCGTCATCGTCGAAACCGGCGCCCGGCTGCGCGCAGCCGCAGGCATGGCGGAGGGGGCCGACATCGCGCGCATGGGCGGAGACGAGTTCATGCTGGTGGCGCGGCTCGCCGAGGGCGAGGTCGAGGCGCTCGCGCAACGCCTGATCGAGACCCTGCGCGGCCCTTTCTCGTTCGAGGGCGCGGCGGCGACGATGACGGGCAGCGTCGGCGTCGCCGTTTATTCCGAAAATTGTCGCGACGCCGCCGAACTCATGAAATGCGCCGATCGCGCGCTCTATGAAGCCAAACGCGCCGGGCGTGGCCGCTTCCGCCTTTTCGACCGCGAGCTTGCCGCGCGCATCGCCGAAGACGGCGAACTCGAAATCGCACTCGAAGAGGCGCTCGAACATGATCAACTCGAAGTCTGGTATCAACCCATTCACGATCTGCGGCGCGGCCATGTGGAGGGTTATGAGGCGCTTGTGCGCTGGCGCCACCCACGCCTCGGGCTCGTCATGCCCGACCGCTTCGTACCGCTCGCCGAGCAGAACGGCGCGATCCACCGGCTCGGCGAAATCGTGCTCGCCAAAGCCTGTCGGGAGGCGGCGAGATGGCCGTCTGCGTATACGGTCGCGGTAAATCTCAGTCCGAGGCAGTTTTTGCGCCCATGCGCGCTCGTCGCCGCGATCAAGCGCGAACTCGACCAATCCGGCCTCGATCCGGCGCGGCTCTATCTGGAGATCACCGAGAATTTCTTGATTGACGACAATGACGACACGCGGTCGGCGATCAGGGCGATCAGGGAAATGGGGGCGCGCTTTTCGCTCGACGATTTCGGGCGCGGCTATTCTTCGCTCGCCTATATCCAGAAATATCCTTTCTCGAAGATCAAGATTGACCGCGAATTCGTGCGCAACATTCCCGCCGATCCCGTATCCAGCGCGATCGTCGCCTCGGTTTGCCTGCTCGCCCGGCGGATCGGCATGTCGGTGGTCGCGGAAGGCGTTGAGACCGACATGCAGCGCCGGGCGCTCTGCGAACTCGGCGTCGATCTTGCGCAGGGCTACTTTTTCGGGCGCCCCGCGCCGGCGCCAGCCGGGCTGCCCGTGTTTGCCGAGAAGCGCGCAAGCGGCTAGGGGAGCGGCCTCCTCCTCGCAACGAGCGCGATCATGGCCCAAGACGGCTTCCATTTCTGCATTCTCGCCCGCGATCGAAGCGCCCGGCGCGGTGAGATCGTCACCCCGCGCGGAACGATCCGCACGCCCGCGTTCATGCCGGTGGGCACGGCGGGGACGGTGAAGGGCATGTATGCGCACGAGGTCGCGGCGCTGGGCGCCGACATTGTGCTGGGCAACGTCTATCACCTGATGCTCCAGCCCGGCGCGGAGCGCGTCGCGCGGCTCGGCGGCCTGCACAGGATGATGCAGTGGGACAAGCCGATCCTCACCGATTCAGGCGGCTTTCAGGTGATGAGCCTCGCCAAGCTAAGGAAACTCGACGAGCGCGGCGTCACCTTTCAGTCGCATATCGACGGCTCCAAACATCTGCTGACGCCCGAGCGTTCGATGGAGATTCAGGGCCTACTGGGCTCCGACGTCCAGATGCAACTTGACGAATGCGTGCGTCTGCCCGCCTCGCGCGAGGAGACGGAGCGCGCGATGCGTCTGTCGCTGCGCTGGGCGGAGCGCTCTCGGCAGGCGTTTTCGGGCGGTCAGGGGCAGGCGGTTTTTGGCATCGTTCAGGGGGGCGCAGACAAGGCGCTGCGGGTGGAGAGCGCGCGGGCGCTGGCTCAGATGGAATTTCACGGCCTCGCCATCGGGGGACTGGCGGTCGGCGAACCGCAGGCGATCATGCTGGAGATGATCGAAACTATAGAGCCGCACCTGCCGCAGGAGAAACCGCGTTACCTTATGGGCGTGGGGACGCCCGACGACCTGCTGCAAGCGCTGTCGCGAGGCGTCGACATGTTCGATTGCGTGATGCCGACGCGGGCGGGGCGCCACGGCTTGGCCTATACGCGGCACGGTCGCATGAACCTGAAGAACGCGCGCTTTCAGGACGATTCCCGTCCCATCGACGAGACCTCGGCGGCCTTTGCGGGGCGCAACTTCTCGCGGGCTTACCTGCGTCACCTCGTCAAGAGCGGCGAGTTGCTCGGCATGATGGCGCTGACGGCGATCAATATCGCCTATTATCAGCAGCTCATGGCGGCGGCGCGCCAAGCTATTACCCAGGGTCAGCTTCGCGACTTTGCAGCGCAGACGCGCGAGGATTGGGCGCGCGGAGAGGCGGACGGCGCCCAAGAGTAAGGCAGGACGGGATCGCAAGGGAAGGCGGAGGCTGACCCAAAAGAACAGGGCCGGAGCTTTCGCCCCGGCCCTGTCTATTTTGCCCATTCCTTATGGTCGGATCAGGACGTTCCGCGTCTGAAACTCTTGAAGAGTTGCGCGAATTTCCCCTGTTCCGGTCCTCGTCCTCCCACAGACTCGGCGTTCGGCGCTCCCCTAGGCTGGGGTGGCGGCCTCCTTTTTCAACGCCTTCACTGTCTAGATCATCGGTCCGCCGATGTCACCATCTTGAGCAGACCAGCCATGCATTTTTTTGTTCCGCCTAAAAAATGTCCATTTGCCCGCGGGTCCGAACATCTGTTCTATCTCCCGGACGGGTATCGGCTTTTCGCTCGACGCGCGATAGGGTATGCGGCGAATGGTGGCGCTGGGGCGCCGTCGTGGGAGTGGGACATGACCGCCATCATCGACATCGCGGCGCGCGAAATACTTGACAGTCGCGGCAACCCGACAGTCGAAGTCGAGGTGACGCTGGAGGACGGTTCAATGGGCCGCGCCGCCGTCCCTTCGGGCGCCTCCACAGGCGCGCATGAGGCGATGGAACTGCGCGACGGCGACAAATCCCGCTACGGCGGCAAGGGCGTGCTGAAGGCGGTCGAGGCGGTCAATCGCGATATATTCGACGCGATCTCAGGCTTCGAAGCGGAAGATCAAATCAAGATCGACGAAACCTTGATCGAACTCGACGGAACCCCCAACAAAGCCAGGCTCGGGGCCAACGCCATTCTCGGCGTGTCGCTGGCTGTCGCCAAGGCGGCGGCGGACGCCTCGGGGCTGCCGCTCTACCGCTATGTCGGAGGCACGACGGCGCGGGTGCTGCCGGTGCCGATGATGAACATTCTCAACGGCGGCGTGCATGCCGACAACCCCATCGACTTCCAGGAATTCATGGTGCTGCCGATCGGCGCGCCGTCGCTGCGCGAGGCCGTGCGCTGGGGGGCCGAGATTTTCCACACGCTCAAATCCCAACTCAAGAAGGCGGGGCACAACACCAATGTCGGCGACGAGGGCGGCTTCGCCCCCAACCTGCCGTCTGCGGAGGCGGCGCTCGACTTCTGCATGAAGGCGATTGAAAGCGCCGGGTTCAAGCCCGGCGCCGACGTGGCGCTGGGCCTCGACTGCGCGGCCACCGAGTTCTTCAAAGACGGCGCTTACGTCTATGGCGGCGAGAACAAGACGCGGTCCATCGCCGAGCAGGTCGCCTATCTCAAAGGGCTGTCGGAGGCTTACCCCATCGTCACCATCGAGGACGGCATGTCGGAGGACGATTGGGACGGCTGGAAGCTTTTGACCGACGCAGTCGGGACAAAAGTCCAGTTGGTCGGCGACGATCTGTTCGTCACCAACGTGACGCGGTTGGCGCGCGGGATCAAGGGCGGGATCGCCAATTCCATACTCGTCAAGGTCAACCAGATCGGCACGCTGACCGAGACCCTTGCGGCCGTCGAGATGGCGCATCGGGCGGGCTACACGGCGGTGATGTCGCACCGCTCGGGCGAGACGGAGGATAGCACCATCGCCGACCTCGCGGTGGCGACCAATTGCGGGCAGATCAAGACCGGCTCGCTCGCCCGCTCCGACCGCAACGCCAAATACAACCAGCTTTTGCGCATCGAGGAGGAATTGGGCGCGCAGGCGAAATACGCGGGTCGCGGGGCGTTGAAGGCCTGAAGTCACGCCCGGGACGAGGACTTCCCCATGTGGCATTCGCTGTGGCTGTGCCTGTCACGGCCATTCACGCCGCGGGGTGGAGGCGTAGCGCGCGACAAATTCTGCGAGGATCCTGCAAGGCCTCCGGCGGCCCCCGCAACCGATCCGCGAGGAGGACCGGGACAAGCCCGGCCATAAAGGACAGCGCCGTGGGAGAACCTTTTCGCGGGAAGCTCAGCACGCGCTCACGCCGCCGCCCGCGCGCAAGCGAGGCGGAAGGCGTCGCTGGCGACTATAGCGGCGAAGGTCTCGCGCAAGGTGAAAACGGGCAAAATGAGGCCGCCGCCGGCGAACAGCGCCTCGATCTCGCGGGGGTGGGGCGCGCGCGCCAGAATTCGCGTGAACGCGGCGCGCATGTCGTCCGCCGTCGCCGGGGCGTCGAGCGCGTTGGGCGAGATGTCGCGTGCGTAGGCCGCCGACGGATCGAGCGCGCCGCCCGCCATGAGCCGCAAAAGCGTCTTGGCCGTTTGAAGGGCGAAGTCGTGATCGGGATGGGCGCGGTTGAGCAGCGCGTCGCCCCGGTCCTCGAAACGCGCAAAGCCGTCGAACACATTGGGCGGATGGCGAAAATGCGTGCGCAATTCCAGGGATTCCCGGCGCAGATAATAGCGGTTGAGGCCGTCGAAATAGGCCGCCTCGTAGCCCTGCGCGAGCAGGCCGGGCTCCCATTCGGCGAAATTGTCCTGCGGCGGATTTGTGGGCGTCACCGCCTCGACGATCAGCACGACGGGTCGCCAACGCCGGAGATCGAGACCGGCCAGAACCCGCGCCTCGGCCCCCTCGACGTCAATTTTCAGGAAATCTATGGAGCCGACCTCATGCGCGTCGAGGATGGCGGAGAGCGTTTCGACGCGCACGGGAATCGACCAGACGATTCCGGGCCCGGCGAGGGGCGCCAGAAACTGATCGGACAGCGCCGAAAGTCCGCCCGCGCCGGTGGTGCGGTGGAGCACGGCCTCGCCGGCATGGTCCGAAGCGGCCGCCTCGACGACGATGTCGCGCGGGCGGCACCAGCGCAGTTCCGCCGCGCGCTCGGGGATCGGCTCGACGTTGAGGCCGCGCCAGCCACGCGCGTAGAAGTGCAGTGAGACGCTGTGCGCCGCCGGCGCGGCGGCGCCGACGTCAACGTAGAAACCTTCGGGCTGGCTGGCGAAGCAGCGCGCCAGCAGCACGTCCTCGTAGTTTTGCGCAAACGAAATGGGCATGAAGGTCGGGTCCGTCCGGAGCGCGCCAGCATAGGGCATCGCGGGTTGTTAAGCGATGGCGGGACGCGGGGCGAAACGCTTCGTTAACCGCTTTGGCGTCAACGTCGCGACATGCTCGTCCGGAACCGTGCGCGGGCGCTTGTAGCGCCGCTGTTGATCTACCTCGTGCTGGGAGGCGCGAGCGCCTATCTCGTGAAAAACGCTTCGCGCGGGCAGAACGGGGCGGAAGCCCGCGTCGCCTTCGACCGGGAGCAGGCCTCGCTGAAGACGCAACTCTTAGCCCTCGAAGACCAGCGCGACCGTTGGCGTCATCGCGTCGAATCGCTGCGCAACGAATCCGTCGATCGCGACCTTCTGGAGCAGGAGGCCCATGCGCGGCTCAATCGCGTGACCAGGGACGAAGTGCTGTTCTTCACCGCCGCCCCGGCGCGCTGAGCCCCCGCCGAGCCGCGCTGCGCCCCCTCTTGCCAACCCCGGCGTCAGCGGGCAGGGTTGGCGCGAAAGTGAGGGGTGCATGCGAGCTTGGGGCTGGACGGCGGCGACCGCGTTGGCGCTTTCGGGATGCGTCTCCGTTCTCGCGCCCGATCCGGCGCCGGAGCCTTTGGCGGCATCGCCGGCGCCTTATTCCGTCGACAGGCTGGTGGGCTCGTGGGGCGTCGCGTCGTACCGCGACGAGAAGGACCGCCCGCGCACCGAGGCGCAGGCGCGCGCGCAATGCAAACAACCCTATGTCATCAAGCGAGGCCCGACCGACGGCGTGGTCATGCATGTCGCCGACGACGTGACGCCGCACGAACTTACGCTGAAGAAAGCGGGCGACGGGCGGGTTTATCTGGGCTTTGCGGGGCCGGCGGGCGATGCGCAGGATCGCGAAATCGTGTCGATGGGCGAGAAGACGTTTGTCGCGCGCTATGTCGACGCGGATACGAACACGCGTTACGGAACGCTGGTTTATGTGCGTTGCGCGAAAGGTTGACGGCATGGCCATGAAGCTTTTGAAGCTGGGCGCGGCGGCGCTCGCGCTGCTCGCGTTGGGTTGCGCCCCGGCGGCGGCGCAGGCGGGGGGCGAGGACCCCAAAGTGGTGACGATGGACGTCGGCGACGAGCCGGGCCGCAATTCGGCCGAGGACGTTCGGATCGAGGACGGGCCTTTCAAGCGGCAGGTCGTGTTCTACCGCAGCAACGCGGCGAAGGGCACGCTCGTCGTCGCCACGCAGGAGCGGTTTCTCTATCTGGTGCTGGGCGACAACAGGGCGCTGCGCTACGGCATCGGCGTCGGGCGCCAGGGTTTTCAATGGTCGGGCATGGTGACGATCACCCGCAAAACCGAATGGCCGGACTGGACGCCGCCGCCTGAGATGATCCAGCGCCAGCCCTATCTGCCGCGCTTCATGGCGGGCGGGCCGGGCAATCCGATGGGGGCGCGCGCGATGTATCTGGGCGCGACCGTCTATCGCATCCACGGCACCAACCAGCCCGAGACCATCGGACAGTCGATCTCGTCAGGCTGTTTCCGCCTCGCCAACGGCGACGTGGCCGACCTTTACGAGCGCGTGCCGGTGGGGACACGCGTGATCGTCCGGCAGTCGCCGGAACTTTAGGGAGCGCGCATGACCAAGGTTTGGGGCTTTCTGGCCGCCGTTTCGCTCGCGCTGGGGGCGGCGCAGGCGAGCACGCTTGACGCGGTGAAGTCCAAGGGGCGGCTGACCTGCGGCGTCTCGACGGGTCTGCCGGGTTTCTCCGAGAAGGACGCCAAAGGCCATTGGAGCGGCTTCGACGTCGATTTCTGCCGCGCGCTGGCGGCCGCCGCTCTGGGCGACCCCGACAAGGTGGATTTTGCCCCGCTTAACGCCGCCGATCGGTTCGAGGCGCTGCAAACGGCCAAGATCGACGTGCTGTCGCGCAATACGAGCTGGACGCTGGAGCGCGAGGCGACGCTGGGGCTGTTGTTCTCGGCTGTGCTTTATCACGACGGACAGGGCTTTCTGGTCGCGCGCCACCCCGAGATCACCTCGGCGCTGGAACTGGATAAGGCCAAGGTTTGCGTGCAGAAGGGCACGACCAGCGAACTCAACCTGCCCGAATTTTTCCGCTACAATTCCATGACCTACGAGAGCCACGTCGTCGACACCGTGGACGAGGCCCTCAAAGGTCTGGAGGCGGGGATCTGCGACGTGTTCACCGCCGACCAGTCGGCGCTCTACAGCGAGCGCACGCAGCTTGGCCGGCCGGGCGAGGCGATCATTCTGCCCGACGTGGTGTCTAAGGAGCCGCTGGGGCCGGTTGTGCGAAACGACGACCTTGGCTGGTTCAATCTCGTCAAGTGGGTGGCGTACGGGCTTGTGGACGCGGAGGAACTGGGCGTCTCGTCCCATAATCTCGACAAGGCGTTGGCGTCCAAGAAGCCGGAGGTGCGCCGTCTCGTTGGGGTCGAGGGCGGGTTCGGCGGCAAGTTGGGCGTGGACGACGGGTTCCTGCTGCGCGCGGTGAAGGCGGTGGGCAATTACGGCGAGATGTTCGAGCGCAATCTGGGGACGGATTCGGGGCTGAAGATCCCGCGCGGGCTCAATCAGCTTTGGTCGGCGGGCGGGGTGATGTACGCGCCGCCGATGCGGTGAAGCCTTTTACGTCGGCGCTCGCGAAGTGGTCTGGGCGATATGGCCGGAGCGGGATTTGCCGGCGGCTTTCGCCATATCGTCGAGCCTCGCGAGGACGCGGCGCGGCCACGAGACGTTGACCCGGCAGGGTGCGTTCTCGAATAAGTTGCGAAGTCTTTTCTCGTCATCGTGCAAGCGCCCGCCGTTTCAACGTTTCCGGTGCGCGGTCTGGCCGCCTTTCGCCTCCCGCCCGCCCATGCTATGCGCGCCCCTTCACGCGTTTTCAGGTGAGCCATGAACGCAGCCGCGCCGATCCGCTCCAATTCGTTTTTCTCCGCCGACCTCGCCGTCGCCGATCCCGAGATTGCGCGCGCGATTGAACTCGAACTCGGCCGCCAGCGCGACGAGATCGAGCTGATCGCCTCCGAGAACATCGTCTCCAAGGCGGTGCTGGAGGCGCAGGGGTCGGTGATGACCAACAAATATGCGGAAGGGTATCCGGGCAAGCGCTATTACGGGGGTTGCCAGTTCGTCGATATCGCCGAGACGCTGGCGATCCAGCGCGCCTGCCAGTTGTTCGACTGCAAATTCGCCAACGTTCAGCCCAATTCCGGCAGTCAGGCCAATCAAGCGGTGTTCCTCGCGCTGCTCAAGCCCGGCGACACGTTTATGGGGCTGGACCTCGCCGCGGGCGGCCATCTCACGCATGGATCGCCGGTCAATATGTCGGGCAAGTGGTTTCATTGCGTGTCCTACGGCGTGGACCGCGAGACCCAGCGCATCGACATGGAGGCGGTCGCGAAGCTCGCGCGGGAGCATAGACCCAAACTGATCGTGGCGGGCGGCTCGGCCTATGCGCGGCACTGGGATTTTGCACGCTTCCGCGGGATCGCCGAGGAGGTGGGGGCGTATTTCCTGTGCGACATCGCGCATTTTGCGGGGCTGGTCGCGGGCGGGGCGCATCCCTCGCCGTTTCCGCACGCGCATGTCGTGACGACGACCACGCACAAGACGCTGCGCGGTCCTCGAGGGGGCATGGTGCTGACCAATGATGAGGACATCGCCAAGAAGATCAATTCGGCGGTGTTTCCGGGCATGCAGGGCGGGCCGCTGATGCATGTGATCGCCGCCAAAGCCGTGGCGTTTCACGAAGCGCTGACTCCGGAGTTCCGCAATTATGCGCACGCCGTCGTCGCCAACGCGAAAGCGATGGCCGAACGGATTTTGGTGGGCGGCTACAAGCTCGTAACGGCAGGGACCGACAACCATCTGATGCTGGTCGATCTGACCCCCAAAAAGCTGACAGGCAAGGCGGCGGAGGCGGCGCTCGGGCGCGCGCACATCACCTGCAACAAGAACGGGATTCCTTTCGACCCCGAAAAGCCGTTCGTCACCTCGGGCGTGCGGCTCGGCACGCCGGCGGCGACGTCGCGCGGGTTTGGGACGCACGAGTTCGGCAAGGTCGGCGATCTCGTGGTCGAGACGCTCGATGGCTTGGCCGCGAACGGCGAATCGGGCAATTCTGCGGTCGAGGCGCATGTGCGCGAGGCCGTCCACGAACTGACGCATCGTTTCCCGATCTACTGAGCGGGTTTTGGCGGCGCGGGGAGATCAACCATGCGCTGCCCTTATTGCGGCGGGCTCGACAGTCAGGTGAAGGATTCGCGCCCGACCGAGGATAATTCCTCTATCCGGCGCCGCCGCGCCTGCCCCGATTGCGGCGGGCGTTTCACCACGTTCGAGCGCGTGCAATTGCGCGAACTCGTCGTGCTGAAGAAGAGCGGGCGGCGGGCGCCGTTCGACCGCGACAAGCTGCAACGCTCCGTCGCCGTCGCGTTGCGCAAGCGCGACGCGCCGCCCGAAAGGGTCGAGCGCATGATTAATGGGATCGTGCGCCAGCTGGAGGCGCAGGGCGAGGGCGACGTGCCTTCCGACCGGATCGGCGAACTCGTCATGGAGGGGCTGAAGTCCCTCGACGGCATCGCCTATGTGCGATTCGCGTCCGTCTATCGTAATTTCCGGGAAGCGCGCGAGTTCAACGCCATCGTCGGGGAGCTTGAATCCGAGCCGGAGGCCAAATGAGCGACGAGCGCTTCATGGCCGCTGCGCTGGCTCTGGGGCGACGACAACTTGGGCTGACGGCGCCTAACCCTAGCGTAGGTGCGCTGGTTGTGCGCGGAGCCTGCGTGGTGGGCGCCGGGGCGACGGCGCCGGGGGGGCGACCGCATGCCGAGACGCAGGCGCTCGCGGAGGCGGGGGAGGCGGCGCGGGGCGCGACGGTTTATGTGACGCTGGAGCCCTGTTCGCACCACGGACAGACCGGCCCTTGCGCGGAGGCGCTGATCGCGGCGGGGGTGGCGAGGGTCGTGTGCGCGCTGGCGGACCCGGACCCGCGCGTCGCGGGCCAGGGGTTTGCGCGAATGCGGGCGGCGGGAATCGAGGTCCTCGTCGGGCCGGGCGCGGCGGCGGCTGCGCGCGACCATCTCGGCCATGTGCTGCGCGTCACGCAGGGGCGGCCTTGCGTGACGCTCAAGATCGCGCGCACGGCGGACGGGTTCGCGGCGGGCGACGCCCATGACGCGCGCCTCGCCATCACAGGGGAAATCGCCAACCGGCGTACGCAGACGTTTCGTGGCCGGCATGAGGCGATCATGGTGGGAATCGGCACGGCGCTTGGCGACGATCCGTTGTTGACCGTGCGCCAGAACGGGCTCGACCAGAAGCCGCTGCGCGTGGTGCTGGACAGGCGGTTGCGGCTGCCGCTGGACTCCCGCCTCGCGGCGACCGCCGCCGTCACGCCGACGCTGGCGTTGGCGGGGGCGGACGCGCCCGCCGGGGCCGAGGCGGCTTTGCGGGCGCGGGGGGTGGAGGTCGAACGCATTGGCGAAGGGCTGGGCGCAGCGCTGCGGGCGCTGGGGCGGCGTGGGATCGCGCGCGTGTTCAGCGAGGGCGGACCGAGCGTCGGCGCAGCGCTGATCGCGGCGGGCCTTGCCGACGAAGTGTTGCTGTTTACAGCGGAAAAGCCGCTGGGGCGGGCCGGGCGCCGTGCGCTTGGCCCCGACGCGCTGGCGGCGCTCGCGGATCCGGCGAGGTATCACGAGGCCGAGGCCATGATCTATGGACCCGATACGCTGCGGCGCTGGGAGCGGCGGCTTGGGTAGGGAGCGCGGCGACGGGCTCGTCGCGCGGAGGCTTCCCTTTCCCTTGTTAGGTAAGGGTGGAGGGGGCGGTGAACGCCACCGCGTTTTTGGACTGTGGCGCGCCCCCACCCTAACTTTCCCCCACAAGGGGGGAGGGAACCCGCAGCGGTTCACGCCATGCGCCAACCGCTTTTGGTCGTGGCCGTTCCTTGCGCTGCTATTGGGCGCGAGCGCTGCGTCGGCGCAGGTCTATCGACGCGGGGAGCCGGGGGAGCCGGAAACGCTCGATCCGCAGAAGACGCAGACGGTCGTCGAGGCGGATATCGTCTCCGACCTGTTCGAGGGGTTGCTGACCTATGACGCGGAGGCGCGGCTGATTCCCGGCGTCGCGCTTTCGTGGACGATCAGCGACGACCGGCTGGTCTACACGTTCGACCTGCGGGAGGAGGTCTGGTCGAACGGCGAGGCGCTGACGGCGGAGGATTTTGTCTATTCCTTCCGTCGGTTGCTCGATCCCGCAACTGCCGCCCCCTATGCGAGCCTGTTTGGCGTGATCCAGGGCGGGGGTGTGCGGGCGCTGGGGCCGCGCAGGCTTGAAATCGCGCTCGAACGGCCGACGCCCTATTTTCTGGGCCTGCTCGCGCATCAGACGGCGGTTCCGCTGCATCGCGCTTCGGTCGAGAAGGGGGGCTTCACGAAGCCGGGCGCGCTGGTGTCGAACGGCGCCTATGTGCTGGACGCCTATACGCCGGGGGACCGGCTGACGCTGGTTCGCAATGCGCGCTTCCATGACGCGGCGTCCGTGGCGGTGGCGCGCGAGGATATTCTGCCGCTGGAGGATCGCGCGGCCGCCGTGCGGCGATTCGAGGCGGGAGAGATCGAGTCTTACGCGGACGCGCCTGCCGACGGGATCGCCTATTTGCAAAAACGCCTGCCCGGCGAAGTCTGGTTGAGCGCAAGTCTGGGCGTCTATTATTACGCGTTCAACACGCGCAAAGCCCCGTTCGACGACGTGCGCGTGCGGCGGGCCTTGTCGATGACGATCGACCGGGAGTTCCTGGCGCAAACGATCTGGGGCGGGGCGATGGCGCCGGCCTATGCGCTGACCCCGCCGGGCGTGGAGGGCGTCAATGCGGTCGAGTCCGACTTCGCCACGCTTGCGCCCATCGACGCGGAAACGCAGGCGCTGAAGTTGCTGGGGCAAGCGGGCTACGGGCCGGGGCGCAAGCCGCTCAATGTCGAGATCCGCTTCAATACGAGCGAGACCCACCAGACCACGGCCATCGCCATCGCCGACATGTGGCGTCCGCTCAACGTGACGGTGAGCTTCGTCAACGCCGATTCGAAAACCCATTTCGCTTATCTGCGCGACGGCGGGGATTTCGAGGTGGCGCGCGCGGGGTGGCTCGCCGATTACCCGGACGCGCAGAATTTTCTGGCGCTGGGGCGCTCGGATAACGCTGCGCTCAATTATTCGCACTGGGCGAATAAGGATTACGACGCGCTGCTCAGCCAGGCCGAAGGCGCGCGCGATCCCTCCCGGCGGGCGGAACTGCTCACCAGGGCCGAGGCGATTCTTCTAGCCGAGTCGCCGTTGGCGCCGCTGATGTTTCCGCAGTCGAAGAACCTCGTGTCCAGGCGCGTCGGCGGCTGGAAGCCCAATCCGCTCGACCGGCATCTGACGCGCTGGCTGACGCTTCAGCCCTGAACCGCCAGCCGTTCGATGGCGTCGAGATAGTCGGCGCGGAAACGGGCGGCGTCCACTTCCATCGCCACGCCGATGCGGCCTGCGTCCCCGCGAAAATCGGCCAGCGTCAGGCCGCGCGTGAGTTCGCCGCGCGTCTCCACGTCGACCGGGACGGCCTGGGTCGTCACGAGGCCGGGATGAAGCGCAACCGCGACGGCGAGGGGGTCGTGCATCACCAGCGCGCGCGGTTTGCTGCGCGCCTCCATCAGCTCAAAATAATGCGCGGCCGCTTGGCCAAGGAACGTCGTCAGCGCGGGACCTTGGGGCAGACCGGCGCAGCGGACCGCCAGCGCGTCGATGTCGGCCTCCGTCAGCAGCGTACGGCGCGTCACGTCGAGGCCCACCAGCACCGCAGGCGCCGCGCCCTCCGCCGAGAAGGCGCGAAAGACGATGCGCGCGGCTTCGGGATCGTGCCAGATGTTGAATTCGGCCGCGGCCGTAACGTTGCCGGGACAGGCGAAGGCGCCTCCCATGACGACGAATCGCTTGAGCCGGCGCGGCCAGTCGGGATCGCGCGCCAGCACCAGCGCGATGTTGGTGAGCGGGCCTGTCGCCACCACGACCAGTTCGCCGGCGTGAGCGTGCGAGGCGGCGATCAGCGCGTCGACGGCGTGAGGCGCGTCGAGCAAGGGGGGCGGCTCAGGCAAGCGGGCGTGGCCGAGGCCGGTCTCGCCGTGGATGTCGCTGGCGTCGCGCGTGGGCCCCATCAGGGGCGTCACGGCGCCGGGCCAGACGGGGACGTCGGCGCGACCCGCCAGCGCCAGGACGGCTCTTGTGTTTCGGGTCGCGCGGTCGCGGCTGACATTGCCCGCGACCGTCGCGACGCCCACGAGCGCGACCTCCGGACGACCGAGCGCGTAAAGCAGGCCGAAGGCGTCGTCGATGCCGGTGTCGACGTCGAGCGCGAGGGGAATCATGCGGTTTTCTCCTGCAACGCGGGGAAGCCCGCGCGCTCCTTGGACCGCCAGCGGGCGAACAGCATGGTCGATACCGCCACCAGGCCGGCCGCAATGCCGATCCAAAGGCCGAGGCCTTCCAGCGGCGTCAGGAAGGCGAGCGCAAGGCCGAGCGGCGCGCCTATGCCCCAATAGCCGATCAGCGCCATAGCGAGCGGCACGCGGGAGTCCTGTACGCCGCGCAGCATGTTGGACAAAGCCGCCTGCGCCCCGTCGGCGAACTGGAACAGCGCCGCCATCCGCACGAAGGCGACCGCGTAGCCGACGACCGCCGGGGCGCCGGGGGCCTCAGTGTCGATAAAGGCCGAGATCAGCAGGCGAGGGGCGAGGCCCATCAGCAGCGCCGAACCCGCGACGAAGGCCATCGCCATCGCGAAGGCCGACCAGCCCGCACGCGATATGGCCGCCGGATCGCGGGCGCCGAAGGCGTGGCCGACGCGCACGGTCGCCGCCTGGCCCAGGCCCAGAGGCACCATGAACGCGGTGGCCGCGACGTTGAGCGCGATGGCGTGCGCCTCGACCTGCGCGGCGCCGATGAGGCCCATCGCCAGCGCCGATCCGGCGAAGGCGGCGACTTCCAGCGCGATGAAGAAACCGATGGGGCCGCCAAGCCGCCACAGCGCCAGGAACGGCCCGCGCTCGAACCGCCAGGGCAGGGCGAACAGCCGCCGCCTCGCCGTACCGGGGTCGAGCGTAGCGTAGCCGACGAGCAGGGCGAACATGAGCGTCTGGCTGAGCGTGGTCGCGAGGCCCGAGCCGACGAGGCCCAGAGCGGGAAAGCCGAAATGGCCGAACACAAGGGTATAATTGAACAGGGCGTTGGCGGCGACCGCGAGGAGCGCCGCCACCAGCGTCGCGCCGACATGGTTGAGCGCGGCCAGCGCCGAGCGGGCGGCCACATAGAGCAGCGCGGGGAGAAACGACCATTGCAGGCCGCGCATATAGGTTCCCGCCATATCGGCGAGTTCGGGCGGCTCGCCGAACGCCCGCAGGATCGCCCCGGCGTTCCAGAATATAGCCCAGATCGGCAGAGCCAGCACAAGCGACGACAGCAGGGCCTGATGCGCGACGGCGCGCACGCCGGCGAAATCGCGGGCGTCCGCGCCCAGGCGCTCCGCAGCCAGCGGCGCGGCGGCGCTGACCACGCCGACGCAGAACAGGAACAGCGGCATGTAAAGATTGAAGCCCAGAGCGCCCGCCGCCAGCGCCTCGGGCGACAGCCTCCCGAGGAACATCACGTCCGTCGTAGTCATGAAATTGATGGCGACATTGGTCAGCACGATCGGCCAGGAGAGGGCGAGCGTGGCGGCGATTTCGCGGTAGATGGTGGACATGGCGCCGCTCTCCCAAGGGGGCGCTCTCTAGCGGCTTCGCACCCAGGGCGAAACCCCAGCGGCAAATGGGCGCAGGAAAACGCGTTACGTCGCCCTTAGCGAACCTTCAATCTCTGACGTTTAGACTCGCCTCAGGGTTGCACGGACAGTTGCATGATCACGGCGTTCCTCAGCACCGTTTTCCGTCCTATCGTGCGGGACCGCGCGGGCTTGCGTCGCTATGTGGCGGCGGTGACGCTGTTCGCCTGGGTGGTTGCGTCCGTGGCCGATGTCTTTGAAAAGGCGCTGGATGGCGGGGGCCTGTCCGCGCTTCTTGTCCAGGAGGCGGGAACGTTCGTCGTCGTCATGGTGATCGCTATCCCCATCTCGCGCACGATGGGCTTTTCGCATCTCAATCTGCATCGCGCGCGACAGGAGGCCGAGCGCCTCAGCAACACCGATTCTCTCACCGGCCTGGCCAATCGTCGCGCGTTCTACGCCGCCGCCGTTGGCCTCAAAGGGGGCGCCGTGGCGCTCGCCATCGCCGACATCGATCGCTTCAAGCGCATCAACGATCAGTACGGCCACGCTGCGGGCGACGCGGCGCTGATCGCGGTGGCGCAAATCATGCGCGACGAGCTTTCGGATCTCGGCCTCGTGGCGCGGCTGGGTGGCGAGGAGTTCGGGTGGCTATGCCGCGCGACGGACGCCGCCGTTGTAAGAGCGCGGTTGCAACGCTTCCGCAAGCGGGTCGCCGAAGCGCCGCTCGCCTTCGAGGGGCGGCCGGTTGCGGTCACGGTGTCGGCGGGCTTCGCAATGGGGGGCGACGTGCAGATGGACGCGCTCTATTCGGCCGCTGACCGCGCGCTCTATCTGGCCAAATCGGCTGGCCGCGACCGGGTGGCGGCATTCGACGAGATCGAGACGCCGCTGGCGGAAACGGGGTTGCGGCACGCGAGTTGACACGCGAAAGGCGCCGAGAAAGGAGCGCGGCTCCCGGTTTTTCGTCAAGGGCTTGGTCTTTGTCCAGGGCGTCGTGCCGGCGGAGGCGTCCCCACCCTAACCGTCCCCCGTAAAGGGAGAGGGGACAGCTTCGCCCCGTGGACGGCCTGCTTTTGAGGAAGCCGGAACACCCGGAAGGAACCGCCCTGGTCGATGTCTCTCACCATTTTCGCGACGTCGCCGTTCCTGCTCCCGGGCGTTCGCAGGGCGCGACGATGCCGGCGTCGACGGGGAACCGCCGCAGTACTTTGCCGGTCTCGCCGTCCAACACCTTAACGTAGCACGCCGATCTGCCAGTCCTTGCCCATCCCTATGCGGGTATCGACGAGCGCAAAGCGCCGTCGAGCGGCGCGGGCGAACTCGGGCGCCGCCGAAGCCTCGCCCTAAAACGCTCCAACTTCGCCGCGCCCGAACGCCTCAGCGGCTTGGTCAAACCTCCGCTCGTGGACGATGGAGGCGTCAGCGCGTGATCCTGCATGGAGATGAGGATCATGTCGCCGAGCGTGCCGTAGGCCACCGCCGCCTTGCCGGTCTTGAGCCGCGACAGGCCAGCGCTTGGGCTCTGTTCGTCGGGATCGACCACCCTCGGCAGGCCGTCGGTTTAACAGGGAGCGAATAGGGCGACGCGATCGTTGGCGGCCTCCGCGCACTTGTCGTGCGGCACATGCAGCACGACGTCGCCGCCGACCGGTGAGCCGCCTTCGCGCCAGAAATACGGCTTGCAATGCTGATAGAAGACGCTGTGGAGCGCCCTGGCGTCTTGGCAACCTCTTTTGGCCCTCAGCCGTCGCCGAAGGGGTTGATGAACAATACGTCGCCGGCTTCCGCCTTGCCGCGATACCGCAATTCCGGCGAAAGGCGGCCCGAAACCGCTCGTAGTCCGTCGCTGCGCGCAGTTCTGAAGGAGAGCCGAGGCGCCGATTCTGAGGGCGGTTTCGTCGCCCCGAGGGTGGTTTGTGTCGCGCAACTCCGCGCCCAGCGAGCCTGGACCGGCGGTTTCGACGGACTGCGGCGTAACGTCGCCGTGGACGAAGGCCTGTCCGATAACCATACCCGCGATCGCCCCTAAGGCGGGCAGCGTCGACTTCTTCATTGGGTTGCCTGATCCTGCTTGTCTTCTGGCGTTCGCTGCTGAATCGGTGAAACCCCAGCAGCCATTGGACTTTGCTCGTGCGGCGAAAGACGAAGAGGAGGCCGCGCAAGGTTGCGGCCGGCAAACGTCTTCAGGTATTGGAGTAAGCTTCGATATGTATAGACGGATATAGCGCCCGATAACTTCTTCCTATGCCCCCAAAACACCTGTTGACGTTCAAGACGTCTTGCGAGAGTTTGCGGGCACGATTGCCGCCACTGTTTAGGTTGCGTCGCTGAACCAGCCGCCGAAAGGTGGTGGTTAGCCAGAGCGGTCGACGCGCGGCAGCGCAGTCGGCCAGAGGGAGGAAACATGCCCGAGTTGACCATAAACGGTCATAAAATGACCGTCGAAGCGGACAAGAGCACGCCGTTGCTCTGGGTTATCCGTGATAATCTGAACATGACCGGTACGAAGTTCGGCTGCGGAGCCGGTCTTTGCGGCGCCTGCACGGTGCATCTCGACGGCGTCGCGGTGCGCTCCTGCCAGACGTCGCTCGCCGACGCCACCGGCAAGAAGGTCACCACCATCGAGGGTCTGTCGGAGCATTCCGACCACCCCGTGCAGAAAGCTTGGGTCGCCGAGCAGGTGCCGCAGTGCGGCTACTGCCAGTCCGGCCAGATCATGCAGGCCGCTTCGCTGCTGTCGCACAACCCCGCGCCAACCCGCGCGGAAATCGTCGAGGCGATGAACGGCAATCTTTGCCGTTGCATGACCTATCCGCGTATCGTCAAGGCTATCGAGCGCGCCTCGACCGACCTGCGCGCCGCCAACGAGTCCGCCGGGAGGAAGGCATGAGCAAGCACGTGAAGATCGGCTCCGGTCCGGAGGTTTCCCGCCGTTCGTTCCTGGTCGGCGTCGGCGCCGCCGGGCTTGCCTGCGGCATTGGCGTTTCCGGCCTCGCCGCGGCGGCGGGCGCTTTCGCCCCGACCGTCTGGTATGCGATCGGCGAGGACGGTCTTGTGACCGTAAACGTCGGCAAGGCGGACATGGGTCAGCATATCGCCAGCACGCTGTCGCAGATTGTCGCCGACGAACTCGGCGCCTCCTGGACGAACATGCGCGTCGCCCTGATGGGGAACGACACCAAATATGTCGATCCGGTCCTCGGCGCGTCGATCACCGGCGGCTCGTGGTCGACGATGATGAATTTCGAGACGATGAGCCGCGCAGGCGCGGCGGGTCGCATCGCGCTGACGGAAGCTGGCGCGGGCATGCTCGGCGTTCCCGTCGATCAGGTCGTGGCGGGCGATTCCCGCATTGTCGACAAGAAGTCCGGCAAGGCCGTCAGCTATGGGGACATCGTCAAGGCCGGCAAGGCGTCCAAGGCGTTTACCGCCGACGACCTGAAGGCGATCACGCTGAAGACCCCCGATCAGTACACGCTGATCGGTAAGGACGTTCCGCAGATCGACATTCCCTTCAAGGTCAACGGAACGGCCAAATACAGTATCGACGCCACCCTTCCCGGCATGGTGTACGGTCGCGTCGTGACGCCGCCCGTGCGCTACGGCGCGAAGGTGACGGCGGTCGACGATTCCGCCGCCAAGAAGCTGCCCGGCTTCCTCCAGGCGGTTGTTCTTGAAGACCCGACCGGGACGATCACTGGGTGGGTCGTGGCCGTCGCCAAGACCTATTGGGAAGCGGCCAAGGCGGCCGAGGCGCTCAAAGTCACCTACGACAATGGGCCGAACGCCAAAGTCACGAGCGAGTCGATCGTCGCGGAAGGCAAGCGTTTGCAGGGCGAACCCGGCGGCGAGCTTTTCTACAAGGTCGGCGACGCCGCGACGGCGATGAAGTCCGCCGCCAAGGTCATCGAGGCGGAGTATACGACGAGCATCAACATCCACGCTCCGTTGGAGCCGATGAATGCGCTCGCCGAGATCAAGGACGGAAAACTGCACGTCCATTGCGGCAACCAGTTCTTCACCCGCTCCTGCGGGATCGCAGCCGCAGCCGTGGGCATGAAGCCTGAGGACGTGGTTGCGCATCAGTACTGGATCGGCGGCGGCTTCGGCCGCAAGCTGGACGGCGACATGATGGTGACGGCCGCTTTGACGACCAAGGCGGTCGGCAAGCCGGTCAAGATCGTCTACTCGCGCGAACACGACATGCAGATGGATTTCTCCCGTCCGCTGGTCTACCAGAAGCTTCAGTTCGGTCTCGACGGCGACGGCAAGGCCGTGGCGTTGCAGCACGATCTCGTCAGCGCCTGGGCGACGAAGCGGTGGGGCATCCCCGGCTTCATGAGCAACTCTGCCGACGGCCATAAGGGCGTCCTCGACAGCTTCGCGGTCAATGGCTCGGATTTCTACTATTCCGTGCCGAACCACAACGTGCGCACCATCCTCAACGAACTGGCGCAGAGCGCCACTCCGTCGGGGCAGTTGCGCTCGGTCGCGCCGGGCTGGACGTTCTGGGCGATCGAAAGCATGATCGACGAGGTGGCTCATGCGGCGGGTAAGGACCCTGCGGAGTTCCGTCTCGCCATGCTTGACGGCGTGGGCGCCAACGCGGGAGCGGGTCGCCTCGCCAACACGTTGCGTGCGGCGATGGGCCTTGCCGGTTACGGCACGAAGAAGCTGGAAAAGGGCGAAGGTCTCGGCGTTGCCTGCGTTAGCTCGCAGGAACGCGCGACCTCGTCGTGGACGGCCTGCGTGGCGCATGTCGTCGTCAACGACCAGGGTGAGGTGAAGGTCAAGAAATTGACCGTCGCCACCGACATCGGCACCGCAGTCAACCCCGACGGCGTGCGCGCCCAGGTGGTCGGCGGCGCACAGTGGGGCCTCTCGTTGGCGATGCTCGAAAAGGCGACGTTGAAGAACGGCGCCATCGAGCAGACCAACTTCGACAGCTACACTCCGGCCCGCATGGCGGATTTGCCTGAGATCGAAGTCGCCATCATCGCTAATGGCGAAGCGGTGCGCGGAACGGGCGAACCGACCGTCACCGTCATCGCGCCCGCCATCGGTAACGCGATCTTCAATGCGGTCGGTGGGCGCGTGCGCTCGCTGCCCATCACAGCCGAGGCCGTGAAGGCCGCAATGAAAAAGGCGTAAAGCCTTTCTCCACCCCATGATGGAAACCCCGCCGGAGCGATCCGGCGGGTTTTTTTATTCGCGGGGAGTCGGCATGGCCAGACCATAACAAGCGGGGCGTCACCCTCCGGCGAGGAGAAGGAATAGTTTCTGCGCGCCGGCGCAGGGAGCATGCCGTAAACCTTAAGGTCACCGCCGGCGAGATCGAGAATCCCAAATCCATCATCGTGTCCGTCGACCAGGTCAACGACGACGACGCCGTTTTGCAAATCTACCCGGGAACGATCAACCTCGGTTCGCCCTTCGATGGGAGCGACCTCCACAGAGCGTTGCCGCCATGCAACACGCTTTTGGATCTTCGGGTCTTCGTTTTCGCGCCCAAAGCTGCCATGGTGGTGGGCAACCCGTCCCGCCGGAGCGCCTGGGATGTCGCGCGGACCGCCGCCCTCGATAGCGCGTTCGTCAAAGTCGTAAATTTCACTTTTCCCGGCATCGTCGGCGCCGTCAATCCGTTCTTGTTAGCCGCCGATATCGCGACGCGCGAGGGCAGCATCGGGCGCAGCAGCTACCATGTGAGCGTGCCTTCACGCCTGCGAAACGTGTCCGGCGTCAGCGTCGAGGCGGAGCAGATGCCGTTCGACATGGCGCCCCGACCGCCGCGCACTCAAGCAGGCGTGGCTGCGCCGCCGCGCTCCTCATCAAGGTCTTCCGTTCCTTTAGAGGTTCGCGGCGCGAAGGGAGGCGAACGTCCGTGTTGCGACCTCCCGAAAGGCCCTATCGCGACGGCTCACAGGAAGGCATATTCAAAACGTCGCGCGAAGCCCGGCGTAGATCGCGCGCGGCCGCGCGGGGCTCAGCGAGCGCGGGTCGGTGAACGGATTGCCGCCGTTGGTGAAGTTCGGTATGCCGGCCGTGTTGAAAAACGTGCCGTAGCTGAAATACCGGTTGTCGAAAATATTCTCGGCCTTCGCGTAAAGCTGGATGTTCTTCGTAACCTGCCAAGAGGCGTCGAGGTTGGCGACCCAGTAGGCCGGTAGCTTGGAAAAAAGGTTGGCTTCGTCGCCGACGAAATATTGCGACCCGACGATGTTGACGTCCGCGCCGATCTTCACTTGCGGCGTCAGTTCGTAATCGGCCGAAAGTTTGATGCGGTGATGCGGCAGGGCGGGCAACTGGTTGCCTGGGGAAACCTGGATGTTGCCGTTGGAATCGGCGAAGGGCGAGTTGGAGCCGAGCGTCACCGCGTTGAGAAACGTCGCGTCGAGGTAGGCGTAATTGGCGGCGAGGGTCAGACGGTCGGTCCGGTAATCGACATGCGCCTCGAAGCCCTGGCGCCGTGTGCCGCCGACGTTCTGGAAATAGCCAAAGCCCTGTTGTACGGGATCAGCGACGTTGAGAATGTCGTTGGAAAGGTTGGTGCGGTAGACGCCCAGTCGCCAATTGAGCCGGGCGTCGTCGCCGAGCGCGTGCGAGCCGCGCAGCCCAGCCTCCGCCGTGCGCGCGACGACCTGTTGCAGGGCGGGGTCGGATACGAGGAAACTCGCAAGGATGCAGGGATGCAGGGGATCGGCGCAGCCCAGTTCCAGCGGCGTCGGCGCCCGGTTCGATTCGGAATAGCCGACATAGGCCGAGACGTCGGAAGTGATCTTGTAGGTCGCGCCGATCAGCGGGTTGAAGCGCAGAAAATCGCCGCCCCCGTTGAGGGCGCCGCCCAACTGGTCCTGAAGACGGATGCGGGCGTAGTTGAAGCGTCCGCCCGCCGAGACCGTCAGCTTGTCGGTCACGTCGAAGGCGTCGAAAACGTAGACGCCGGTGTACGCGTTAGTGGTGCGCAGCGACACGGGCCCGTCGGAGACGGGGTTCCCGGAGGGACCGAGGAAGAAGCTTGAACCTGACACGCCGAAATCGGGATTTATGGTCCCCAGCTGCGCGCTGGCGCCATAATGGGTGAAGCCATAGTCGAAACTCGCGCCGATCACGAACTGGTTGTTGCGCCCCCACAGCCGGTCGGTGTTCGTCGCCTGCAAAGTTGCGCCCGCGCTGGTGGTTTGCGTCTGCGTGCGGTCGATCTCGGCGAGTGTCGCGCCGGGCGCGAAGCTGTTGGGAATCTGATTGGCGCCGACGTCGTTGGCGGGCGTGAAGGCGTCGTTGAAACAAAGGAAACCCGCCGCGCCGCCTTGCGCGGGGTCGCAGGGCTGCGTGTTGGTGGCGTTGCCATCGGTCGTCGATTGGTGGAACGTGCGGACATGCGCGTCGCCCTGGACGCTCCAGGTCGGCGCCAAGGTCACGGAGCCGGTCGCGTTGACGTAAGCTACCTGATCGAACGACGTCTGCGGATGGGTGTAGACGTTGCTCCATCCTTGCTGGAGAAGCTCGAAGGGGGCGGACGCCGAGGCTCCGAAAGCGTTGCTGGCGCCGCCGACGTTGAGGTGGAACTCGCCGTTCTCGCTTTTGTAGCCGAGGTCGCCGTAAACCCTTCGCAATTCGCTGGGCGAGAATTTGCGATAACCCCCGTCGCGCGCGCCCTCAATGGCGATGTATGTCGCCCAGTTCCCTACCTGTTTGCCATATTGTAGCGAGCCCTGCGCGCGGCCGAACGATCCGCCCATCACGTCGAGCGTCAGGCCGGAGAAGTTGAAGCCGTCCTTCATCTGCATCGAGATCGCGCCCCCGAGCGCGTTGAGGCCGAAGGCGGGGTTGTTGCTGACGACCTCGATCGATTTCACGGCGGCGGTCGGGATCACGTCCCAGTTGACGGTGTCGCCGAAGGCCTCGTTGATGCGCACGCCGTTCTGATAGACGGCCAGGCCCTGCGGCGTGCCGTTGACGGGGGAGGCGTCGAAGCCGCGAAAATACACGTCGGGCTGAAAATCGTTGCCCGAGGCGCTCTGAACGTTGACGCTCGGCGTCGCTTGAGAGAGCGAATCGGCGATGTTGGAGGAGCGTTGGCGCGTGATCTGTTGGGCGTTGACGCTGGTGACGGCGGCCGGGACTTTGGCGACGTCGACGCCCGTGCCCGAAAGCGGCGTGGTCGAGAAAATGTCGAGCGTGGGCAGTTCGACGACCGGCGCCGACCCGCCGCCCGCCGCCAGCGCCGCCGCGCTGACGCCCATCGCCCCTGCGGCCGCGCCCGCCGCCCAAAACCGACGCATCCTCCGCTCCCGCTTTTTTGCTTGATCTCACAGGGCCTTGAAGCGACGCAAAGATCAACTTCAAGCTTTCCAGCCGCTTCGGGAAAAAGTCCTGAGCGGGACGGCGGCGGCTCGGATAAGGCTCCGCGCGGGAGGATTTGAACATGTGGCGCCGCACGCCGTTGCAACGTCGTCTCAATCTGGTGTTCGCCGCGCTGATCGCGCTGTGGCTCGTCGGCGACATCGCGCGCATTCTCACGCTAGCGCAGCCGCGCGTCACGGCGGAGACGCGGGCGGTGTCGGCGCTAACCGAGGAGTTTCTCGCCTCCTCGCTCGACCGGCTGCAAGCCGATTCGAACCCCCAAGAGGCGGTGCTGGCGCTCGTGTTGAGTTTGCGCCATCTGCGCCATGCGCGTGTGACGCTGGGAGAGGGCGCCGTGGCGACGGCGCTGGCGCCGCCGCCGCTGGCCCAGGACGCCGCGCCCGCCTGGTTCCAGCGGCTCGTCGTGGCGCCGGTCACGACGATGACCATGCCGGTTATCGTCGGCCCGCGCCGATTGAATTTCATCGTCATCCAGCCGGACCCTACCGAAATCGTCGCGCAGGTGTGGAGCGAGGCCAAGGGCCAGCTCGTCGCCGGGGGGGCGCTGGCGCTGGCGGTTCTGGTGGTCACCAACCTGCTCGTGCGCGTGGCGCTGCGGCCTTTGACGGAAGCGGGCGAGACGCTGGCGAAGCTGGAGGCGGGCGATTACGCTGCGCGCGCGCAGGCAGTCGGTCCGCCGGAGATTGCGGGGCTGGCGCGGCGCATCAACCGGCTCGGCGAGGCGCTGGGCGATCTCACGGGGGACGTGCGGCGGCTGCTGGAGCGCGTGGTCGACGCGCATGACGAGGAGCGCCGCACCATTGCGCATGAGCTTCACGACGAGATCGGGCCGCATCTGTTTGCGCTGCGCGCCAATGCGGTGGCGCTCGCGGGCCGAGTGGAGGGCGACGCCGGGGCGCTCGCGCGCGGCATTTCGGAAACCGTCGAGAGCCTGCAAAAGCAGAACCGCCGCATCCTCGCCAATCTGCGCCCCGCCGCGCTCGACGAACTGGGGCTTGCGCCTGCGCTGGAGGCGCTGGTGGATCAGTGGCGGCGGCTGGAGCCGGAGGTCGCCATCGAACTTGCCGCCGATGCGCGGCTCGACGCGCTGAGCGCGCGCGCGAGCCTGACGCTTTATCGCTTTGTGCAGGAGGCGCTGACCAACGCATTCCGCCACGCAGGGGCTAACCGCATCGCGATCCGCATCGGCTTCGAGCCGCCCTCGGCGACGCTGCCGCCCGGCGACCCGGAATTGGCGGGCTTGAGGGCGCGTGTGGAGGATGACGGTCGGGGGCCGGCGGAGGACATGGCGCCGGGGATGGGGCTTTCGGGCCTGCGCGACAGGGTGCGGGCGTTGGGCGGCGTGTTCGCGTTTGGAGCCCGTGACCCGAAGGGCGCGTTTGTGGAGGCGCGGTTCGGGCTGGCGGGATAAGGGGGTAGTGGGTAGCGAACGGCTTTGCGACCTTGCAGTCGTCACGGCTTGTCCCGTCGATCCACGCTGGGACCCGATGCGTCGTACGCGAGTTGATGATAAATTCGTTGTCAAACAACCCAGCGCCGCAGCTCACTCCGACGTGGTTGGCCGGGACAAGCCCGGCCATGACGGCGGCGGGTGCGGTAATCTACTCCGCCGCCCGCGCGAGCGCTCCGTCGCCGCGCCACGCCTCAAGCCCCCTCGTCCAATCCGCCCGAACGGCTTCCAGCGACTTCGCC
>JAYVYJ010000171.1:0-14855 GCA_043784465.1 Hyphomicrobiales bacterium | reverse complement strand
CGCCGATGCGCGGCGCATCGTCGCACAAGGGGGCAGCGCCGGGGGCCTGCTGATGGGCGCTATCGCCAATATGGCGCCCGAACTCTATGCGGGAATCGTCGCCGACGTGCCATTCGTCGATGCGCTCAACACGATGCTCGACGGCACGTTGCCGCTGACCCCGCCCGAATGGCTGGAATGGGGCGATCCCGCCCGCGACGAGGCCGCTTTCCTCACCATTCGCGGCTACAGCCCCTATGAGAACGTCAAACCGCAGGCTTATCCCGCGATCCTCGCGCTCGCCGGGCTCGCCGACCCCCGCGTCACCTATTGGGAGCCGGCCAAGTGGGTCGCCAGGTTGCGCGCGACGATGACCGGCGGCGGCCCCGTCCTGCTGCGCACCGCCATGGGCGCAGGCCACGCCGGCGCCCCGGGCCGCTACGACCGCCTCGACGAAGTCGCCCGCATCTATGCTTTTGCGCTGGCCGCCGCGGAGGGGCGTTGGCGCGATTGACGGTCGGTTCATATATGAACTATCTCGACATCGAATTTTCGGCCCGCGTCTGCTAGTCCGCCGGGTCAGGGGAGGAACCGCGATGGAAGGCCAAAACGAGCTGCCCGCCCGCGAGGCGATGGAATACGACGTGGTGATCGTCGGCGCGGGGCCTGCGGGCCTCTCGGCGGCGATCCGGCTCAAGCAACTGGACCCCGCGCGCACGGTCGTCGTGGTCGAGAAAGGCTCGGAAGTCGGCGCGCATATTCTGTCGGGCGCGGTGATCGACCCTATCGGCCTCGACAAGCTGCTGCCCGACTGGCGCACCGATCCTGACCGGCCGCTAAAAACGCAAGTCTCCGAGGACCGCTTCCTGCTGCTTGGCCCCTCGGCGGGGTTTCGCCTGCCCAACTGGCCCATGCCCAAGCTGATGAGCAACCACGGCAATTTCATAGGCTCGCTGGGGCTGACGACGCGCTGGCTTGGGACCCAGGCGGAGGCGCTGGGCGTGGAGATCTATCCGGGCTTCGCGGCGGCCGAAGTCCTATACGGCGACAACGGCGAGGTGATCGGCGTCGCGACCGGCGACATGGGCGTAGGGCGTGACGGCGAACTTAAGGATTCGTTCACGCGCGGTATGGAGTTGCGCGGCAAATATACGCTGATCGCGGAGGGCGCGCGCGGATCGTTGGCCAAGCAGCTCGTCACGCGCTTCAAGCTCGACGACGGCCGCGATCCGCAGAAATACGGCATTGGCCTCAAAGAAATCTGGCAGGTCGAGCCTTCCCGCTTCAAGGAGGGCCTGGTGCAGCACAGCTTCGGCTGGCCTCTGGGAAGCGGCGCCAGCGGCGGCTCGTTTCTCTACCATTACGGCGACCATCTGATGTCGGTCGGCTTCGTGGTGCATCTCAACTACCGCAACCCGACGCTGTCGCCGTTCGACGAGTTCCAGCAGTTCAAGACGCATCCGATGATCCGCGACATGTTCGAGGGGGCAAGGCGCGTCTCCTACGGCGCGCGCGCGATATCCTCGGGCGGCTGGCAATCGGTGCCAAAGCTGACTTTCCCGGGCGGCGCGCTGATCGGCTGCTCGGCGGGGTTCGTCAATTTTGCGCGCATCAAGGGGTCGCACAACGCGGTGCTGTCGGGAATGCAGGCGGCGGAGGCCGCCCATGCGGCGCTACGCGAGGGACGCGGCCACGACGAACTTGCGGTTTACGAGAACGCATGGCGCGATTCCGAGATTGGCCGCGATCTCAAGCCGGTGCGCAACGTCAAGCCGCTATGGACGCGCTTCGGCCTCGCGATCGGCGTGCCGCTTGGCGGGCTGGACATGCTGTGCAACGAGAAACTGGGATTCTCCCCGTTCGGCACGCTCGCGCACGAGAAGAGCGACGCCGCCAGCCTCAAGCCGGTCAACCATGTCGAGCCTATCGTCTATCCCAAGCCTGACGGGAAGATAACATTCGACAAATCCTCCTCGGTGTTTCTTTCCAACACCAATCATGAGGAGGACCAGCCGGTTCATCTGAAGTTGACCGACCCCACCATTCCCGTACGCATAAACCTGCCGCGCTACGCCGAACCGGCGCGGCTCTATTGCCCGGCGGGCGTCTACGAAATCGTCTACGGAGACGAAGCGCGCAAGGCCGATCCGCGCTTCGTCATCAACGCGCAGAATTGCGTGCATTGCAAAACCTGCGACATCAAAGACCCTTCGCAAAACATCACCTGGACTACACCGGAAGGCGGCGGCGGGCCCAACTATCAGGAAATGTGAGGAGCCGTGGTGACGACAAGGCCGTCGCCCATGTAGAGCGCGCCCGCGCCGGGGGGCGCGACTCGCACGGGCGAAGGCGCGGCGGCGCGGCGCACCAGGTCCGCGACCGCCCGCTCAGCCAGATCGTGCGCGGAGGTCAGCCCCTGCACGAAGGGCCGGCGGCCCAGTAAGAAAGGCGCGGCGAGGCAATAGACGCGCTCCACCGGGTTGACGCCGGGTTCGAGACCGAGCGCATCCGTCACCGCGAGGTCGGCAGGGTCGGCTTGCCCCGCCATCGTTTCGTTGGCGAGAATTTGCAGCCTGAGCGTAGGGAACGGCAATTGGCGCGGGCTCGCCTCGCCTTCGCCGCGCGCGTCCACGACCACGTCGTAGGTCGTCGAAACCGGCCCGCTGACCACGGCGACGCCGTCGGGCGCAGCTTCCAGCCGATAGTCGGGATCGACTTTCTCGACCTCCAGCACGCCCGCCGCATGCAGCGCCAGCAGTCGCTCGACCGAGCGCGGCGGAACGGCGGCGTAATTGTCTACGAACACCCGTTGCAGGCCGCGCCGGAAGCGTACGCGGTCGCGGGGGCTCAGCCGCGGCGCTATCGTCTCGAAAGCCTCGTGCGCGCGCAGGATCACGTAGCGATAGGCCGAAACCTTCGCGTCACGTTCGCTCTTTCGGACCTCCGCGAGATTGCGTCGCGCCTGCGCAAACGGGTTCTCGTCGCGACCCGCGAAATAGGCGTCCGCGAAATTGTCGGCCGACAGGCGGTCGAGGCCGATGCGCCCGGTCCATGAAGGATCCTGCGTCGCCAATTCGCGGGCCAGCAGGTCAAAGGCGGAGTCGAGCCCGCCGTGCGAAACAGCGCCTGCGAGGGCGTCGGCGTCGCAGAATTGCAGAGGTTCGTAGGGATAGGGAAAATAGAAGTCCGCCTCGGGCAGCACGCCCCGCCGCGACAGCATCGTGACCTGAAGCGATGCGGAGCCGTCGCGCAGGCTATAGGTCGCCCCGTCTGCGCCCTCTACGCCGTCGGCCCCTTCGACGAAGCCGCCGCGCGACAGCGCCATCGCCAGAGTGGCGTCGATGGCGGTCAGCGAGGCGCCGAGCACAGCGGCGCGAAGCGGCTTGTGGTGCGGGGTCGCCGGCGCCGGATAGGCGGGGGCCGTTAGCGCATCGCGCGGCTTGGCGGGACGGCTGCGGTGGCCGGTGGCGATGATGACGAAATCAAAGGCCGCGCGATCCAGGGTACCTCCGTCCTGACGGTACAGCACCGAGACGCCATCCGGCCCACAGCGAACGTCGCCGACCCAAGTGGCGGGATATTCGCGCACCTGGGCGCCCGCCGAGGCGACGAGCTTGTGGTGCTGGGCCTCGAAGTAGGCGCCGAGCGCCACGCGCGGAAAGAAGGCGCGTTCGTCGACTTCGCCGACGCCCAGCGCCAAGCGTTCGGTCTCGCTAAGCTGGGCGAGCCACCCCGCCAGAGTGTCGACGAGCGGGGGCAGTTCGAAGCTGGCGATATTGGCGAGAAGGCTCGGATGGTTTATCGCCGGATCGTAGGGCGTGCCCAGCCCCCAGCGTCGTCCTGCCTCAAACACCACGATCTCGGCGATTTCGGGCGACGCCGCCAACGCTTTCAACGCATACAGCCCACTGGGGCCGCCCCCCACGATCGCGACGCTTGTCATGAACGCTTCCGTAAATTTGGCCTGCCCTGCCGTCGTTCCTCAACCGGTGGGGAGCGGCCAGGTTCCCCTCATAGACCCAGAACAGTGGCGTAAACGTCGAGCGTCTCGCGGGTCATGCGTTCCAGCGAGAAGTTCTGCTCGACGTGCGCGCGAGCCCGCCGCGCCATCGCGTCGCGCGCCGCCGCGCCCAGCGAAAGCGCTTGGGCCAGCGCCTCGGCGAGCGCGTCGGCGTCCCCGGAGGGCACGCGCCAGCCGGTGCGGGTTTCGGGGCTGACTTCGGGCGGGGCCAGCACCGTTTCGGGCGCGGCGCCCAGATCTGAGACCACGACCGGCGTGCCCATCGCCTGCGCCTCGACCGCCGAGCGGCCAAACGCCTCCGGCTCGATGGAGGGCGCGACGAGGACCGAAGCCGCCAGCAACGCGGCGGGCATGTCGCGGCAATGGCCGACCCTCTTAACCACGCCCTTGAGCCCCGCCGCGTCGATGGCGCGATCGACCTCGCGCACATAGCCGTCGCGACCCTGGGGATCGCCCGCTAGAATGAAGCGCACGCCGTCGCGGCGCAGTTTTCCCGCCGCCTCAATCAGCAGCTTCTGGCCTTTCCACCCTGTCAGCCGCGCGGCGAGCAGCACGATGCGTTCGTCGGGCGCGACCTCCCAGGCCTGCCGCAAAGCGGTGACGCGGGCGGGATCGACGGCGCCGGGGGTGAATTGCGTCAAATTCGCGCCGCGCGGGATGACGCGCAGTCGGTCGCGCGCGAACGGGTAAAGCGTCAAGATAGTTTCGGCGGTGAAGCGCGAATTGGCGATCACAACGTCGCCGCGGGCCATCACGGAATTATAACGCTGCTTGAGCGCCGAACCCCCTCCATAGGCGCCGTGATAGGTCGTGACCAACGGCCGCTCGACAAGGCGCGCCGCACCCAACGCGACCCAGGCCGGGGCGCGCGAGCGGGCGTGGACGACGTCGGCGCGCTCCTCGACGATCAGCCGCGCGAGGCGGCGCACATTGAGCGCCATGCGCAGCGGGTTCTTCGCGTCGGCCGGGAACGGCGCCCAGACGCCGCCCAGCGCCTGCAACTCGCTGACCATGCGCCCTCCCGCGCAGGCGACCAGCGCACGGCCTCCGGCCTGCACGATCGCGGCCGCGACGTCGAGAGCCGTGCGCTCCGCCCCGCCTGCATCGAGGCGCGGCAGGATTTGCAGGATCGTGCGCCCGGAGAGGTTGGGGCGCGACGACGCGAGTGCGCGGGGGCGCAGGTTCATCGCGGCGGCTTGCGGACGCCGCGCACGGGCGGCAGGGTGGAAATGAGAATCATCGGAGCCATGAAACCTTGAATCCCCTCGAACCGCAATTTCTCGACGTCGGCTCCGGTGTGGACAGCCGCCGCATCGCCTATCGCCTGCGCCCTTCCTTGGGCTCCGACAAGCCCGGAATCGTATGGCTCGGCGGGTTCAAGTCGGACATGGAATCGTCCAAGGCGCAGGCGCTCGACTCGTTCGCCGCCGCGCAGGGCCGCGCATGTCTGCGCTTCGACTATTCGGGCCATGGCGTGTCGGGCGGCGCGTTCGAGGACGGATGCATCGGGCGCTGGCTTGAGGAAAGCCTCGCCGCCGTGCGGACATTGGGGCCGGAACGCGCGGTTCTGGTCGGCTCCTCGATGGGCGGCTGGATCGCGCTGTTGCTGGCGCAGGCCTTGGCCGAGGCGCGAGAGTCCGGGCGCATGGCGGGGCTGGTGCTCATCGCGCCGGCGGTGGATTTCACCGAAGCGCTGCTGTGGCCGCGCCTGCCGCCGGAAGCGCGCGAGGCCATCGAGCGCGACGGACGTTATGAGCACCCCTCCGCCTATTCGCCCGAGCCTTACGTCTATACCCGAAAGCTGATCGAGGACGGGCGGCGGCATCTGCTGCTGGGAGGACTCGTGCGGTCGCACGCGCCGGTGCGCATCCTGCAAGGCATGATGGACCCGGATGTGCCCTGGCGGCACGCCATGATCCTGGTCGAGCACATGCCGATGGATCCGGTGACGCTGACGCTGGTGCGCGACGGCAACCATCGGCTGTCGCGGGAGGAGGATGTTCGGCTGCTGGTCGAAGCGGTGGCGGGTATGGGGTAGGCGCGGACAGGTCGTGAGCCTGGGTTTTCGGGCGGTCGGACTGGAACAAAGGTCCGAATTGACAAGGGGACAATCAAGGTATGCCAATCATTCCGACTTCCGCCAGCGGCCGCTTGCCACAGAACGTCAAAACTCAACGCGACATTTTCTATCATTTTGAAATGTATCTATCTTTTTTCGCAATCGAATCAACCCAAAGCCGGTTCCTTGTTGCAATTTAACACCACAGGATGGCAAGTCCTTTATAAACCTATATAGGACGCATTGCTGGGTCGTTGTCGTCATGCGATCGCGACAAACAGAGGAATTTTCGTCAAGCGATTCGAGCAGATGGCGAAACCGCGTTCCGCGTTCAGCTTTATTGACCTGTTCGCGGGGATTGGCGCGCTGCGGCGTGGGTTCGAGCCCGTTGGCGGCAGGTGTGTTCTCCCCTCCGAGGGGGACCGGTTCCGTCGACAAACCTAAGAGACCAGTTAAAGGGACAACAGACGGGTCGAGGGAGACATTCACCCGTTCGCAGGAAATCCCGGCCTGATCCCCGAGCATGATCTGTGGCTGGCCGGTTTTCCGTTCCAGCCGGTTTCAATCGCCGGCGTCTTCAAGAAAAACGTGCGCTTCCCGAGCAAGAAGAGGCGTTCTCCTGCACCACCGGCGACGCGGAGGTGGGGGAAAGAACTGCGTCAGCGGCCCCTCCTGCGCCCGCTGCCCCGCCAGCAAGTCCGCAACGGGCGAAGTGAAATCCACGAGGCCGCGACCGTGCGTGGCGATCCAGAAAAGTTGGGTCGCCGGTCTCAACCGACTTTGTCGAGATAGCGCGGGAGTTCGCGCTCGAACTCGGGGTAAAAGCGCGGGATCATGCCGAGATCGAAGCGGGCGAGGATCGCCTCTTTGGGCTCGCGGTCGAGCAGAAAGGCGAAGGCGGCGCGCACGAGCGCGGCGGGGTCGACGCCAAGCGGCGCGCTCGAAGCAAGGGTCACCTCATGACGCGTCTGCGAGGCGCCCTCACGCACGCGCACGACAAATGGGCCGAAACCCTCGACGACGATTTCCTTGTCGCTCATGACCCCCGCCGCTATAAGCGCGCCGCTTTTCCGATTTTTCCCGATAGAGAACCCCATGGCCATCGAACGCACTTTCTCCATTCTGAAGCCGGACGTGACGCGCCGCAACTTGACCGGCGCCGTCAACGCCAAGATCGAGGCGGCGGGACTGCGCATCGTCGCGCAGAAGCGCATCCATATGACGCGCGCACAGGCCGAGACGTTCTATGGCGTGCATCGCGAGCGCCCGTTCTTTGGCGAACTCGTCGAGATGATGACGGCCGAGCCCGTCGTCGTGCAGGTGCTGGAGGGCGACGGCGCCATCCTGAAATATCGCGACGTGATGGGCGCGACCAACCCCGAAAAGGCGGCGCCGGGCACGATCCGCAAGGAGTTCGCGCTGTCGATGGGCGAGAATTCGGCGCATGGCTCGGACGCGCCCGAGACGGCTGCGCAGGAGATCGCGCAGTTTTTCGCCGGCAACGAACTCGTCGGCTGAGGCTTGCCTTTAAGGCGCGGATGGGATGGGGTTGGGTCATGTTCAGACGCGCCCTCGCCCTCGCCCTTCTCGCCGCCTGGCCCGCTTTTGCAGATCCTGTCGATCCGGCGCTGCAAAGCGCCGTCGAGAACCCGGCCCGCTCCGCGCCTAACCGCGCCCGCGATCCCTACCGCCATCCCGCCGAGGCGCTGAGCTTCTTCGGCGTGAAGCCCGAGAGCGTCGTGGTCGAAATCGACCCCGGCGGGTCGGGGTTCTGGACGGAAATTCTGGCGCCCTATCTGAAGGCCAAGGGCCGTTACATCGCTGCGGGGCCGGAAGCGACGTCCGACGAAGCTCGGCGGGGCGCGGCGGCTTTCGCGGCCAAGGTCGCAGCCGATCCCGCCGCCTATGGCAAGGTCGAGACGGTCACGTTCAGTCCCGATCACCCTGGGTTTGCGCCGGCGGGCGCAGCCGATTTCGTGCTGACTTTTCGCAACTTGCACAATTGGATGAAGGACGGCTCGGCGGAGGCGACGTTGCGCAGCTTCTATGCGGCGTTGAAGCCCGGCGGCGTGCTGGGGATCGAAGATCACCGGGCGTTCGACGCCCAACCGCAGGACCCAGCCGCAAAATCGGGTTATGTGCGGCAGGATTACGCGGTCAAACTGATCGAGTCGGTCGGCTTCAAGTACGTCGGAAGCTCCGAGATCAGCTCCAACCCCAAGGACACCAAAGATTATTCGGTCGGCGTATGGGCATTGCCGCCGACCTATCGGTTCAAGGAGGTGGACCGCGCCAAATATCAGGCGATCGGCGAGAGCGACCGGTTCACGCTGAAATTCGCGAAGCCCTAAAAGTGTCCGCCATCGCGGCGAACACGGGTCCCCATTCGTCGTCCCGGACCTGACGAAAAAGACGCATCGTCGGATACCACGGCGAATCGTCGCGGCTGCGGAGCCAGCGCCATTCCGCGTCCTTCTTCAGCGCGACCCAGACCGGAACTCCGAGCGCGCCGGCCAGATGCGCGATCGAGGTGTCGCAGGTGACGACGAGATCGAGACATTTCATCGCCGCCGCCGCGTCAAGGAAAGCATCGTCGCCGGAATCGTAATCGGGACCGAGCCTTTCCAGCGCGAAAGGCGCCTCTTGCGCCTCGCCATAGCCCTTTTGCAGCGCGACCAACCGAACCCCCTCCCCCGCCGCCAGCGGCGCCAATTCGGGCAGGGGAAAGGAACGCGCCATGTCGGCCTCCGGATTGGCGTTGCCCTGCCAGACGCAGCCTATCCTGAAGCCGTGCGCGCCAATACGCTCGGCCCACCGGGTCACGCGCTCCTTTTCGGCGTACAGATAGGGCGTCGGCGCCGGCACGCTGTCGAGCCGCGTGGCGAAAGCCCGGGGCAGGCTGGAGATCGCAATCTGCGCGTCGAAGGCCACCTCGACGGGTTGGCGCTCAAAGACGCGGCCCCCGACCAGCGGGCCGATCAGGCGATGCAATTTGGCGGGCGCGAGCAGATGCGGCTCCATGCCTGCGGCGGTCATCAGGGGCAGATAGCGCGCGAACTGGAGGGTGTCGCCCAGACCATGGTCATTTATGACCAGCACGCGTTGTGGGGGCGCGGAAGGGCCGCGCCAGAGCGGGTAGCGCACGCCCAACGCTTCCCCGACCGATTTGCCGTCCACCCAGCGCGCCTCGTAGCCCTCCCAGCCGCGCGCGAAATCGCCCAGCGTCAGATCCAGGCAGCCCCGCCCGCTTACCGCCTCCCGGCAGCCCAACGCCGCCGCACGGTCGAAGGCCGCGCGCGCTTCCTCCAGCCGCCCCAACGCGCGCAGGCACAGCGCCTCGCCGCAGATCGCATCGGCGTAGTCACGTCGGTATTTCCCCGCCTTGCGGAAGGCGTCCAACGCCGGTCGCGATTGACCCGATTTCATCAGCGCCGCGCCGAGATTGACGGCGGCCTCGGGGAAATTCGGACGCCGTTCGAGCGCGGCGCGCGCGGCGGCGGCGGCGTCCGCGAGGCGGCCCAGAGAACGCAGCGCGGCCGACCTCGTATTGAGCGCATCCTCGTCGCCGGGCGCGCTCGTCGCGCCAGCGTCCAGCGCGGCCAGCGCGTCGGCGAAGCGGCCTTCGCGCAGCAGCAGCTTGGCGAGGTTGAACCAGGCGCGTGGTTGATCGGGCTTCAGGCTCAGCGCGCGCTGGTAGAAGCGCAGCGCCGTCTCCTTTTTGCCGCCGCGCTCCAGAATGAAAGCGCCCAGCGCGAAGGCTTCCGCGAAAGTCGGCCGCGCGGCGATGGCGACGTCGAGTTTAGCGGAAGCCTCGGCGTAGCGCTCCTCCTCAACGAACTGAACCGCATCCCGATAGAGCGCGGCGGAATCGGGCGCGACGTCGAGCATGACGGGATCCTGGCGAGAGAGCGAGAGCCCGGGCTTCGCGCGCCGGGCTTGCGGCGGGCTGGCCAAGAGTGGTTCAGGCTGGGACAAGCCGGCGCGCGCATGTGTTCAGGGCGACCGGAGGTCCGACTTGTCCGACGTTTATCTCACCAAGCTCGCTTCGCAGCGCATCGGCTATCTGTCGACGCGCCAGTCGTTGATCGCCGGCAACGTCGCGAACGTGAACACGCCGAGCTTCAGGGCGCAGGACCTAAAGCCGTTCGCCGCGACCTTGCAGGAAACCGCGCTGACGATGTCGGCGACCAACCCCGCGCATCTGACGCCCGCCGCGCAGGGGCTCGACGCGCCGCGCATCGTCGAGGGGGACGCCGCAGACGCCACGGTGTCAGGCAATTCCGTCGATATCGAATCCGAAATGGTCAAACTAGGCGAAACCAGCCGGGACTATTCGGAGGCGACCGGCATTCAGAAAGCCTTCCATCAGATGTTCACTCAGGCGCTCAAATAATGGCGACCAACGACTATTTGCGCGCGTCCCTGCATATCGCGGGCTCGGGTCTCGCGACGCAATCGACTCGGCTGCGCATCATCTCGGAAAATATCGCCAACGCGCAATCGACCGCGACCGTCGCGGGCGGCGACCCCTATACGCGCCAGACGATCGCGTTCGAGAACGCCATTGATCGCGCCTCGGGCTTCAATCTCGTTAAGGTCCGGCAAATCGGGCTAGACAGCACGCCGTTCCATGTCGAGCAGGACCCTGGCAGCCCCGCCGCCGATGCGCAGGGTTTCGTCAAGACGCCTAACGTCGACGTGCTGACCGAATTGGCCGACCTGCGCGAAGCCAACCGCAGCTACGAAGCCAATCTGCAAGTCGCCAAACAGGCGAGCGATCTGATGAACCAGACGGTTGCTTTGTTGAAGGATCTTTGACGCCCGCGCAACGGAGGAATAGCATGGACGTAACAGCTCTATCATCAGTCAGCAAACTCGCCGCGACCGGGACCGCGAGCGCCTCGTCCGCCGCGCCCCCGGCGGCGACGGGGCCGTCCTTCACCGAACTGCTGACGCAGTTGATCTCGTCGGGCGTCAACACGATTCAGGCCGGCGAAGGCGCGGCGATCCAGGGTCTCACCGGCGGCGCGTCGCCGTTCAAAGTGGTGGAAGCGGTGATGGAGGCGCAGCGCACCTTGCAGGAAGGGCTGTCGATCCGCGACAAGGTCGTCTCCGCCTATCAGGAAATCGCGCGCATGAGCATCTGATCGCAACAGCCCCACGACATCCAGCGACGCTAAAGCGACAGCACTTCCATCAAGGAGCGACGGTATGCGGGCGTTGGCGATAGCGGCGACGGGCATGAGCGCCCAGGCGCAGAACATCGAGGTGATCGCGCACAATGTCGCGAACATCAACACCACGGGCTTCAAGCGCTCGCGCGCCGAGTTCACCGACCTCATCTATCAGAGCGAGCGCCTTCAGGGCGTCTCCAGCCGGGGCCGCGACGCCACCGTGCCCGTGGGCGCGCAGATCGGCCTGGGCGTGCGCACCGCCGCGATCCGCTCGATCAACCTACAGGGTTCGCTGACCTCGACGGGCAACACGCTCGACCTGGCCATCAACGGGCGCGGCCATTTCCAGGTGACGACGCCCGGCGGCGATACGGTTTACACGCGAGACGGTGCCTTTGCGGTCAACGCGCAGGGCCAATTGGTCACGGGCGACGGGTTCCTCGTCAGCCCCGCCATCGTCGTGCCCACCACCGCCACCGCCGTCAACGTAAGCCAGAGCGGGCTTGTCAGCGCCACAGTCCCGGGGCAGACCTCGGCGCAGACGCTGGGGCAGTTGACGCTCGCCAATTTCGTCAACGAAGCGGGGCTGCTGGCGCTGGGCGGCAATCTGTTCCAACAAACCTCCGCGTCGGGCCAGCCGACCCAGGGCGTGCCGGGCGAGACCGCGTTCGGCTCGATCCAGCAGGGCTACCTGGAGGCGTCCAACGTCGATCCGGTGTCGGAAATCACCAACCTGATTTCCGCGCAGCGCGCCTATGAACTGAACTCGAAGGTCATTCAGGCGGCCGACCAGATGGCCGGCTCCATCAACAACATGCGGGCCTGATGTTGCGGCGGCGGACTGAACCGTCGGGGGCCGTCATAGCCGGGCTTGTCCCGGCCCTTCATACGGCGGAGACAAGCAGGGGCCTCGAAGGAGCTTGACGAGAATGAAGGGCAAACATTCAACGACCCCAGCAGCGGATCGGCGTGGATGGCGGGGCCATGCCCGGCCATGACGGGGAACGCCTTCCTACAACCACGCCTGGCCGTTGCGCGGACAATCATGCTCGTTCTCGGGCTGGCCCTTCCCTCCGCCTACGCCGCCGAAATGCGCGCCCCGAGCCCCAAGGCGATCATTTATCCCGGCGACGTTCTCCGCGAAGAGATGCTCGTAGACGCGCCGCTCGCCGCCTCCGCGTCCTCCGGCCCCGTCGCGCTCGGTGCGGAGGATGTCGTGGGGCTGGTCGCGCGGCGCACGCTGCTTCCGGGCCAATCCATCCCGATGTCCGCGCTCGCCGCGCCGCGCGTCGTGCGCGCCGGTTCGGCGGTCAAGATCGTCTATATTGACGGCGGACTGGAAATTGTCGCCAGCGGCTCGGCGCTTCAGGACGGCGCGGTGGGCCAGCGCGTGCAGGTGCGCAACGACGACAGCGGCGTCACGATCTCGGGCCGCGTGCGCGCCGACGGCGCGGTGCAGGTGAACGGGGGATGAGACGCCTCGTCGCCGCGCTGTTGATTTGGATCGTCGCCTGCGACGCCTGCGCGGCGGTGCGCATCAAGGACGTGACCTCGCTGCGCGGCGCGCGCGACGTGCAACTGATCGGCTATGGCCTGGTCATCGGCCTGCAAGGCAGCGGCGACAGCCTGCGCAACGCGCCGTTCACGGATCAGGCGCTGCAATCCATGCTCGACCGCATGGGCCTCAACATGCGCGGCTCTTCGTTGCGCAACAAGAACGCGGCGGCCGTCATCGTCACAGCGGATCTGGCGACGGGCGCGGACGCCGGGCAGCGCCTCGACGTCACGATCTCCTCGCTGGGCGATTCCACGTCGCTGATGGGCGGCACGCTGCTGCTGACGCAACTTGCCGGCCCCGACGGACAGGTGCGGGCGTCCGCGCAAGGCGGGGTCACCGTCACCGGCTTCGACGCGGCGGGCGAGGCCGAAAAGGTCAGCCAGGGCGTGCCGACGGTCGGGCGCATCCCCAACGGCGCCATCATCGAGGCGGCCATCGAGGGGCCGGTCGACGAACTCCGTATGTTCCTGGAGTTGAAGAACCCCGATTATCAGACGGCGATGCGCATCGTCGACATCATCAACGATTTCTCGCGCCGCAATTATCGCAAGGCCATCGCCTTCGAGCGTGACGCGCGTTCGGTCGAGATCATGCGGCCCAACAGCGTCAGCTCGCCGCGCCTTATGTCGCAGATCGGCGAATTGCTGGTCGATCCCGATCAGACGGCCCGCGTGGTGGTGGATTCGCGCACCGGCACCGTCGTCATCGGCCAGGACGTGCAGATTTCCACCGTCGCGGTCACGCATGGCACGCTCAACGTGCGCGTCACCGAGGCGCCGCAGGCGTCGCAGCCGGGTCCGTTGAGCAACGGCAAGACGGTGGTGACGCCACGAACGCAGATCGACGTCAACGAAGCGGGCGGTCAGGTGGCGGTGATTGGGGGATCGAGCCTGCGCGCGCTGGTGGCGGGGCTCAACCGTTTGGGCGTCAAGCCCAGCGGCATCATCGCGATTTTGCAGGCGATCAAGTCGGCGGGCGCGCTTCAGGCCGAACTCGTCGTCCAATAGCGTCAGGCCGGGATAAGCCGGCCCCGTTAACGCTTCCCTCATGAAATGTCCGATCGACCTGCACTCTCCGCGCTTCGTGATCGCCGTTATGGCCGGCGCGCTGGCGCTGACGTCAGCCGGAGCGCAGGATGGCGTGAGACCCAAACCGACGCCGTCCGAGACCGAGGAGGTCGCCCGCTATTGCGCGGCGCTTGGCCCCAGCGTCGTGGAGGCGCGCGCCGCCTATCAGTTGCGCAGGCTTGAGGACTTGGAGGCGCAGACGCGCGAACAGGTCGAGAAGCTGGAGGCCAAACAGCAGGAGGCGCGCGAATGGGTGACCAAGCGCGAACAGATGTTGAAGGCCGCGACCGACGGCGTGATTGGCATTTACAGCAAGATGCCGGCGGAAGCCGCCGCCGCCAAACTCTCCGAGATGGACGAGCGCATGGCGGCCTCCGTGCTCGCGCGGCTCAAGCCCGCCGCAGCCGCCGCCATCCTCACCGAGATGCAGACGGAGAAGGCCGCCAAACTGTCGACGTTGATCGCGGGCTCGCTTACTGCGGACAAGTCATGAGCGCTTACGCGCTCCGCGCGGTGGCGCTTGTCCTCTGGCTCTCGGGCTGCGCGCCGCCGATCCGCGACTTCATGCGCGCGCCGGAACTTTCGCCTGTCGGCAGCGGCATCGACGAAGGCTCGCCCGACGCCGCCATCGCGCTGCCCGAAGTCGCAGCCGCGAGCGCCCCGCCGCGCCCCCTCAATCTCTACACCGACCAGCGCATCGCCCATGTCGGCGACATCCTCACCGTCAACATCGCCATCAACGACAAGGCGGTGGTCGGAAATTCGTCGGACCGCTCGACCACGGCAAAGGGCACGTTCGGCTTCGACTGGATCTTCAATGCGCCGACGGTGGGCTCGGGCGGCGGTGGCGGGGGGCCGGGAAGCTGGAAGCACAATTTCAATTCGTCCTCTTCCTCCAACGGCACGGGCGACATCAACCGGTCCGAACAGATCAACCTGTCCGTGCCCGCGGTGGTCACGGCAGTGCTGCCTAACGGCAACCTCGTCATCAAGGGCA
>JAYVYJ010000170.1:0-1894 GCA_043784465.1 Hyphomicrobiales bacterium | reverse complement strand
AACCAGCGGCGGGCCTCGGCGGGGTCGCGCTCGCCGCCTTCCCCCGCCAGCATCTGACGGGCGAGCCGCACTTGCGCGGAGGGAAATTCCTGTTCGGCGGCGGCGCGATACCACTTGCGCGCGGACGCGAGGTCTTGCGGCACGCCGGTGCCGGACGAATAAAAAGCAGCCAGATTGAACGCGGCGATCACATGCCCGCCTTCGGCGGCCATCTGGAAATAACGCGCCGCATCGGGCAAGCTCTGGAAACTGGCGTCGCCGGTCGCAGCGAATCGGCCGGAGATGAATTGGGCGTGCGTGTCGCCGGCGTCGGCGGCGCGACGCCACCAGAATTCCGCCTCGCGCAGATTGGGTTCCAGTCCATCGCCCCGGCTGTAGAAATCGCCCAGCGCGAGCGCCGCGCCGCGATGGCCCTGTTTGCCGGCGGCGCGCATCATCGTCTCGGCGCGATCGAGATTGCGGGGCAGAAGCTCGCCGCTCATCAACAGGAGCGCGGCCTGATAGCGCGCAATCATGTCGCCCGCCTCGGCGGCCTCTTCGAACAGCCGGGCGGCCCGGGGGCGGTCGGCAGGGCGGCCCTTGCCGTCCATAAGAATGGCCGCAAGCGCCGTCTTGGCGCGCATATGGCCCGCCTCGCTGGCGCTCTCGTAATGGTCGGCGGCGGCCGCTGCGTCTCTGTCGACGCCGAGGCCCCGGAAGTAAACGTCGCCGAGCATGAATTTGCTGCTTGCGCGTCCCGCCGCCGCGCCCTTCTCCAGCAACGGGCGGGCGCGCTCGAAGTCAGGGGTCTGTTCCCAGTGGCCCAGACAAAGCCCGGCCAGCAACTCCGTCGCATCGAGGTCGCCCGCGTCGGCGACTTCGGTCAACAGCGTGCGCGCGCGCGCCCGGTCGGCGTCGACCTTTTCGCCGCGTGGAAAGATCAGCGAGGTTATTTCCGACGATTCCGCTGAATCCGGATCCCGACGAAGCCGGCGGAATTGCGTGACGTCATAATCCGCCGCGCCTGACAGCAGGAGCTTGGCGAGATCGAGTTTGCCCTCGCTATGCCCCCGGCTGGCGGCGCGTCCGAACCAATAGGCGGCCTCCGCAAAGTTCTGGAAGACGCCCTTTCCCCTCAGATAAAGGCGGGCGATGCGAAATTCCGCCTCGCCGTCGCCCGGCGCGCGGTCCGCCGCCTCGCGCCAGTGCTTGAACGCCTCGACATAGCGGCCGGCGTCAAACTCGATCTCGCCGCGCCGAACCCGCTTGGCGAAAACGCGCGCGAAAGTTGCGGACAAGCCTGAGGCCATGCCCGCTCAAGGCTCCCGCATGGATTCGCCGACGCCGCGCATCATGCCGCCCATCACGTAATCCCACATCGAACGGGTGCCAACCTTGATGTCCGCCGTAACGGTCATGCCCGGCAGCAGCGTCGCCGTCGGCGGCACGTTGACGAGCCTGTTGCGCTCGATGCTGACGGCGACGTTGTAAAAAGGCGCAACCGCCTGGCCGTTCAACTGGGTGGACGCGTTGTCGCCGACCCATTTGACGGAGCCTTCCAGCGCGCCGAATTCCTGGGAGGGGAAAGCGTCGACCTTGAGTTCGACAGCGTCGCCGGGCCGCAGGAAGCCGACCTGCGAGGTCGGCACCTGCACCAGGCCCTCGACGGGGTTGCGCACCTGCATCAGCGAGATGATCGTCGTTCCCTGCGAGACGACGGAACCGACCGACATGTTCGGCGCGACGGAAAGCACGATGCAATCGTCGGGCGCCGTCCAGCGCACGGATTCCTGGTGTTTGAGGGCGGAGTCGAGTTGCGGCAGCGCGGCCTCCAGAGTATTGCGCGCCGTCAGCAAGTCCTGCGAAATAGTCGCCTTGAACTGCTCCTCGAAATTCTTCCTGTCGGCCTGGGTGG
>JAYVYJ010000169.1:0-25614 GCA_043784465.1 Hyphomicrobiales bacterium | reverse complement strand
CGCGGCGGCAAGGCCATTTCGGTCGATGATTTCAATGGAATTAAAATAACGCGCCTTCTCGACCTCACCCTCTTGGCTCGCCGCCCCCGTCACAAGCGTCGCGCCGCCGTGCAGGAAGTCGACCAGCCGCGCCAGCGCCCCCGCCTCCTGCGCCAGAATGAACGGAAACGCCGATTCCGGCCAGAAAAGATGGGTGACGTCCGCGACTCCGCTGCGTTCGGGCGAAGTCGCGCGGTCGGACAGCTTGAGATAGCCGCTCAGGATCTCCGCGCCATGGGCGGCCGAAAAGCCCGGCCCCTGCGCGACGTTGGGTTGCAACAGCCTCAGCTTGACGCCCGCGACCGGCGTCGGCGCCGGCTGGCTCGTCCGTAATGCGCCCAACGCGAACAGCGCGACGGTCGCCAGAGCGGCGGAGGCGACCGGTCGCGCATTCATCGTCGCCGGGGCGGCGGCGAGCGCCACGGTGAGCAGCGTCAGTCCATGCAGGCCGACATAGGCCGCGATCTGCGCACTCCACAGAAATTGGCCGAGCGCCATGCCATATTCGTTCCACGGAAAGCCGGTCAGGACGTTGGCGCGCGCAAACTCGGAGGCGGAAAGGCCGACGGCGAGCGCGAAAATCCGCCCCGGCCCTGGCGACCATAGCATGCGCGCCAACACGAAGCCGAGCGCGGGAAACACACCCAGAAACACGGGCAACCCGACCACGCCGAGCGGCAGCGCCCACAGGAACTGGTCGGCGTCGACCAGGAAGGCCGCGCCCAACCACCAAAGCCCTGCGAGGAAAAAGCCGAACCCCCACCACCACCCGTCCGCGAAAGCCGCGCGCAACGCGGCGCCCCGCGTGGTCCCCGCGGCGCCGTCGATGAGCCAAACGGCGGCGGTCATGGGCAAGATCATCGCCGGAGCGAAGCCGAACGGCGGCAGCGCCAGCGCGCCCGTCGCGCCCGCGGCCAGTGCGATCATTCGGCGCGGCCAGCCCCATGACAGGATCACGGCGCCCGCCAGCGCCTCCCAGCGCCCCTCGCGCGCCGACGAGGCATAGACCGTCACCCCCGCCTCCCCCGAATCAGCCTGGCGACCCTGCGCGAACGCTCACGTTTGCTCAAGCCGTTTCGTCCGCAGCGTTGGGGGCGGGGGCGGACTCGGACGGGGGATGGATGCGCACCCGCTTGATGCGGCGCGGATCGGCGTCGAGCACTTCGAACTCGAAGCCCTGCGGCCCCACCACGATCTCGCCCCGCGCCGGCACGTGCCCGGCGATGGCCGCCACCAGGCCGCCGAACGTGTCGATGTCGTCGACGCCTTCCACGTCGCTGACGTCGAGCCCTATCGCCTGCGTCACCTCGGCAAGCGGCGCACGCGCCTCCACCGTGAACCGGCCGTCCGCCCCTTTGGCGATCTGCTCGCCCTCGGCCTCGTCATGCTCGTCCTCGATGTCGCCGACGATCTTCTCGACGATGTCTTCCATCGAGACGAGCCCGTCGGTCCCGCCGTACTCGTCGATGACGAGCGCGATATGGATATGGCTCGCCTGCATCCGCGCGAGCAGGTCGAGCGCGGGCATCGAGGGCGGAGCGAACAGCACGCCACGCACCAGCGGCGTTTCCGACAGCGGCGTGTTCATGGCGAAGGCCGCGCCGCCGGCCTCGGCGCCGTCGGCCGCGATGAGGCCGAAGGCCGAGTGCGAGGCCAGAAAATCGAGGAAATCGCGGATGTGGATCATGCCGCGCGGGTCGTCGAGCGTCTCGTGGTAAACCGGCAGCCGCGAATGGCCGGCGGTGCGGAACACGCCCAAGGCCTCCGCGACCGTGGCGTCGAGCGATAGCGCCACGACATCCGCGCGCGGGGCCATCACGTCCTCCACGCGCACATCGTGCAGCGCCAGCACGTTCTGGAGGATCACGCGCTCCTTGGCGGTGAATTCGGTTCCCGACCCCGAATCCGCCAACGCCTCCTCGATGTCGTCGCGCGCGGAGGCCGTCTGCAAGCCGATCAGCCCGCGCAGACGCTCGAAAAGGCTCGCTGCGCTGGTTCTTTCGGGGTCGCTCATATCTTGGGTTCATCCGGCGCGGGCTCTTCCCCGGCGTAGGGGTCGGCCACCCCCAGCCGCGCCAGCGCGCGCACCTCCACCGCCTCCATCGCTTTGGCCTCCTCGGCCGTCTCGTGGTCGAAACCCACAAGATGCAGAAATCCATGCGCAACCAGATGACGGAAATGGTCGTCGAGCCGCTTTTTTTCCGCTTCCGCCTCGCGTTCCAGCGTCTCCAGCGCCAGGAACACGTCGCCGAGCAGCCTCGACGCGCCCAACCGCTCGGGCGGCGAGGCGGGGAAGGACAGCACGTTCGTGGGCGCATCCTTCGCCCGATATTGCCTGTTGAGGGTGCGCAAGGTTTTGTCGTCGCTGAGATGGACGGTGAGTTCCGCGCCCCGCTTCAGCTTCACGCCCGCTTCCTCCGCCGCCGCTGCGATCGTCTCGCGCGCGAGACGGCGGGCGGGCAGGGCGCGGCGCCAGCGTTTCGCGGTCTCCACGAATTCAACGCGCGGGGCCATTCTTGGCTCCGGCGTTCTCGTAAGCTTCCACGATCCGGCGCACGAGATCGTGGCGCACGACGTCGCCATGCGCGAATTTGACGTGACCAACCGAATCCAGCCCCGACAGCAGGCCGACCGCCTGAACCAGCCCGGAGGTCTGGCCGGGCGCCAGGTCGATCTGGGTGGGATCGCCGTTGACCATCATTCGCGAACCCTCGCCAAGACGCGTAAGGAACATTTTCATCTGCATGGCGGTGGCGTTCTGCGCCTCGTCGAGCAGAATGGCCGCCTTGGAGAGAGTCCGCCCGCGCATAAAGGCAAGCGGGGCGATTTCGATCATGCCCGTCGCCAGGCCACGCTCGACCATGCGCCCCTCCATGAAATCATAGAGCGCGTCGTAGATCGGGCGCAGATAGGGGTCGACCTTGTCCTTCATGTCGCCGGGCAGAAAGCCGAGCCGCTCGCCCGCCTCCACCGCCGGGCGCGACAGCACAAGGCGCTCCACCACGCCCTGCTCCAGCAGCGACACCGCATGGCCGACCGCGAGCCATGTCTTGCCCGTGCCCGCAGGGCCTTCGGCGAACACGAGTTCGTGGCTGCGCAGGGCGCGCAGATATTTGTCCTGCGCGGCGTTGCGGGCGCGCACGAGGCCGCGACGACGGGTGCGCAATTCCCCGAAACTCTCGGGCGTGGGGGGCGCCGCTTCGCTGGGAAACAGCGTCTTTTGATGCGCCGTCTCCTCCAGCGCGCCCTCGACGTCGCCCTCGTCGGCGGGCTGGCCGAGCTTGGCGCGCTGATAGAGGGTCTGGAGCACCGCTCGCGCTTGCTCGCAAGCCTCGCGCGGACCGCGCAAAATCACCTGATTGCCGTTGGCGTGCGCCTGAACGCCGAGCTTGCGCTCGATGCGCGCGAGGTTCTGGTCGTAATGGCCAAACACCAGCGAGGCGAGCCGGTTATCGTCGAAGGAAAGCGCAACTTCCTGCGCGGGGGACGGCTCCCGCCTGACGGGCGCAAGGCGGGCGACGTTCGGCTCCGGATTCTTCAATAAGCGCTCCCCTCAACTAGCCGGCCCTTCAGCGAATTGGGCCAGACTTCGACAATTTCAACCTGCGCCATGCGGCCCAGAAGCTCCAGCGGGGCCTCGACGTGCACCGCCTGCATATAGGGCGTGCGGCCGCCCAACTGGCCAGGATGGCGTCCCGGCTTGTCGAACACGATTCCAAAACTCCGCCCGACGGTGGCGTGGTTGAACGCCATCCGCAGGCTTTCCAGCAAACCGAACAGCCGCGCGTGGCGCTCTTCCTTCACCGCCTCGGGCACCTGATTTTCGGCGTCGGCCGCCGGCGTGCCGGGGCGCTCGGAATATTTGAACGCGTAGGCCGAGGCGAAGCCGACCTCGCGCACCAAAGCCAGCGTCGCCTCGAAATCCGCCTCCGTCTCGCCGGGAAAGCCGACGATGAAATCGGACGAGAAGGCGATGTCGGGCCGGGCGCGGCGCACTTTGCTGAGGATATCGCGATAGGCCGCCACGTCATGGCGCCGGTTCATCGCCTTTAAGATCCGGTCGGATCCCGATTGCACGGGCAGATGCAGATAGGGCGCCAGAGCGGGAAGATCGGCGTGAGCAGCGATCAGATCGTCGTCCATGTCGTTGGGATGAGACGTCGAATAGCGCAGCCGCTCCACACCCGGCAGTTTTCCCGCTGCGCGCAGCAGCGCCGCGAGGCCGACGCCCTGAGGATCGCGATAGGCGTTGACGTTCTGCCCGATCAGCGTGAATTCGCGCACCCCCAACGCCGCCAGCCGCTCGATTTCGCCCAGAACCTTGCCGGCGGGACGGGAAACCTCGGCTCCCCGCGTGTAAGGCACGACGCAGAACGCGCAGAACTTGTCGCAGCCTTCCTGCACGGTGACGAAGGCCGAAACGCCGCGCGGCGTTTGCGCGGGCAGCCGATCGAACTTGTCGCTCGCGAACTCGGTGTCCACGACCGGCTGCGTGTTTTCGAGCAGCGCGGGCAGGTGGTGATAATTCTGCGGGCCGACCACGACGTCGACGGCGCTCTGGCGGCGGATGATCTCGCGGCCCTCGGCCTGCGCGACGCAGCCAGCCACGACGAGTTTGGTCGCGCGGCCCGCTTTTGCGCGATCTGTCTTGATTTCGCGCGCCTTGCCGAGTTCCGAAAAGAGTTTTTCCGAAGCCCGCTCGCGAATATGGCAAGTGTTGAACACCACGAGATCGGCCTCCGCCATATCCGCAGTCTCGGCATAACCTTGCGCGAGCGCCAGATCGGTCATGCGTTGACTGTCGTAGACGTTCATCTGGCAGCCGAACGACTTGACGAACACCCGCCGCTGCTGCGCCTCGACCGGCGCCGGCGCCGCGAAGGTTACCGGTTGAGACAAAAATCTGTGCTCCTGAAGGACCTCTTTCCCCGCTTCTAGCGCGAAACCGCGCCGCTCGAAAGCGCGCACGCGTTGTGCGGCCGTTTGAAGCGCGCACGCGGTCATTCTGCTACAAATATCCCGCAGGGGGCGCGAGGGACGCGAAGTCCCCCGCCTGTGCCGCCGCAGGTAGGCGGCCGTCGCGTCCCGCGTCCGCCCTCGTGCGCTCCTTGATCGCCCTGATACCCGCCTCCGCCATCCGCGCCAGCGTCTTGCGGTCGGCGTTCGGTGGGATCGGCTCCCCGTAGTGTACGTCGCAGGCGATTCCCCCCGCGCCCAATACCCAACGAAGCGACGGCACGAACGCCATGTCGCCATACCAGGCGACATCCGCGCGCCCGGCTCGCGTCGCGGGCAGGCCCGCCACCTGGCGATAATCGAGATAGACCGGCTGCACCCACGCTCCCGCCGCCCGCGCCGCCTCGAAATGCGAGGATTTGAACGGCAGAAGCCGCGTGCCGTCGCTGGTCGTGCCTTCCGCGAACAACGCCACCGGCCCGCCCGCCGCCATCCGCGCCGCCATTGCCGCGTTCACGCCGGGAATACATCGCTTGCGCGTGCGGTCGACGTAAACCGCGCCTTGCAGGTCCACGAGCCAGCGGGAGCGCCGATCGGCGCCGACTTCCCTTTTGGCCAGAAACGTCATCGGCTCCATCGCGCCCAACGCCAGCACGTCGAGCCAAGACACATGGTTGGCCACGATCAGCCGCCGCCCCGTCCCCGGCGTCCCGAACCGCCGCACGCGCACCCGCAAAACCGCGCACAGCCAGCGATGCAGCCCCACCGAGGCGCCCCGCCGGCGCCACAGGAGCGCCCCCGCGACATAAAGCGTCGCGACCGCCAACCCCGCCGCGACCCGCATGCCCTTCGTCATAGAGCGCGGCGCATGACCCACGCCGCGGCGGGCTTGCCGTCCGGCTTCTTATAATAGCCGCGCCGCTCGCCGACCTTCACGAAAAGCTCGCGCGCGTAGAGCGCCAGCGCCGCCGAATTGCTCTCGTCCACTTCCAGAAACAGCGCCGCCGCCCCCGTCGCCGCCACGGCGCCCACATGCGCCCGCAGCAGATCGCGGCCGACGCCCGCCCGGCGTTGCGTGGGATCGACCGCGATGGTCAAAACCTCCGCCTCGTCCGCAGCCACCCGCGAAAGCGCAAAGCCTCTGAGCCTGGCGCTCACCGGATCGAGCGCCGAAGTCCCCACGGCGGCGGGGTCGGCGATCAAGGCCTCCATCTCTGCGACGCTCCAGGGATAGGCGAAGCCCGTGGCATGAATGCGCGCGCACTCCGCCGCCGCCTCGGCCCGCAGGGGCCGCAGGGCGGAGGGCGACGTCCGGCTCCACGGAAATATCATGGCTTCGAGGGTGTAGCGGTCACGGCTCGATGCGCGCAATGCCTTCGTCGCGCGAAGGCTGCGCGTCCGGCGCCTTGATATAGAGCGGCCGCGCCGGCCACGCTGCGGGATCGGCCGCCAGGCCGATGCGCGCGATGGCCAGAATGTCGGGATAGGCCGAAGCGCCGCTGGCGTCGACGTCCACCCCGGCGCGCCGCGCCTCCTCCGCCAGCAGCGTCGCCGCATCGCCCACGACCCGCGCCGGACTGCCCCCGATAGCGCGCACCGCGTCGCGCAGCGAGACCACGCGAGGCGAGAAGATCGGCTTGGCCTTGGAATCGATCAGTTGGAAATAAATATGCCCATGCGAAGCGTCCACCGCCGCCGCGATGACGCCGGAACCCGGCTCGTCGAGCATCGGCCCGCAATAGGCGATCAGCGTCGAGACGCCGACGACGGGCACGCCCAGGATCAGCGCCATCGCCCGCGCCGTCGCGATCCCGATCCGCAGGCCCGTAAACGATCCCGGCCCGACGGCGACCGCGATCTTGGTGACGACCTCAGGCCCGCCCGCCTCGTCCAACACGCGCTTGAGCATGGGCGCCAACGCCTCGGCGTGGCCGCGCGTCATGGCCAGGCTCTCCCACGCCAGCGGCGCCCGCAGCGCGCCGTCATAGACGCAGACCGAGCAGGCGCCGCGCGAGGTGTCGAGGGCGAGGACGCGGGGCGGTTTCATCGCGTGATGAGCGTCCCCGCGCCGTGGTCGGTCAGCAGTTCGATCAGGACGGCGTGGGGGATCTTGCCATCGAGGATGACCACGCCCTCCACGCCGCGCTCCACCGCATAGATGCAGGTCTCGACCTTGGGGATCATGCCGCCGGTGATCGTGCCGTCCGCGATCAGCCCGCGAATCTCGTCGATCTTGAGTTCCTTGATGAGGTTCTTGTTCTTATCGAGCACGCCGGGCACGTCGGTGAGGAAAAGCAACCGTTTGGCCTTTAGCGCCCCCGCGATGGCGCCTGCAAACGTGTCGGCGTTGACGTTGTAGGTCTCCCCATCCGCTGACGCTGCGACCGGCGCCAGCACGGGGATCAACTCGCGCCCCAGGATCGCCTCCAGCACCGCGACGTCGATTTTGTCGGGCTCTCCGACGAAGCCCAGATCGACCGGGGGCTCGCCGTCATGGCCTTCGTGCGGCCGCGTCACCTTGCGCGCAGTGACCATGTTGCCGTCCTTGCCGCAAAGCCCGATGGCGCGGCCGCCCTGCGCGTTGATCGCCCCGACGAGTTGCTTGTTGATCGACCCCGCCAGCACCATCTCGACGATCTCAACCGTCGCCTTGTCAGTGATGCGCAGGCCCCCCGAAAAGCGCGATTCTATGCCGAGCTTCTTCAGCATCGCGCCAATCTGCGGCCCGCCGCCATGCACGACCACCGGATTGACGCCCGACTGCTCCAGCAAAACCATGTCGCGCGCAAAGTCACGCTCGCCATCGCCCCCCATGGCATGGCCGCCGTATTTCACCACAATGGTGGAATCGTCATAGCGCAGCATATGCGGCAACGCTTGCATAAGAATTTCGGATTGCTCCTGCGGGCTGGCGTTGAGCGCGCTCGACATCGAAATCCCTATGTTGCTGGGGGCCGCGCCGCCTTCTAGCGGGCCGGACGACGCGCGGCAATCGGCGGTGCGAGAGGGCTTGTTAACCCAACGTCATCCCGACGATGCGATTCTGGCCGGCGCGGAACCTTTCTTGCGCAAATGCGTATCTTTTACGCAACAACCGGGAGGCTTAATCGATGGACAAGACTAGACTGGGCCTTATCGCCGCGGTGGGCGCGCTGGCCGCCACGCCGGCGCTGGCCAGCGTAAGCGCGGAAGTGACTGACCGGATCATGAAGCCGCGTACCGTCGCCGAGCTGCTCGAACCGATCGCCAGCCCGCGGGAGACGCTGGCTACTTTGGACGCCGCCCGTCAGCTCGAAGGCGTGGAACTGGCCGACGCGGAGATTCAGGTGGGGCCGCTCGGCTTCGGCTTCGGGCATCATCACCACCATCACCACCGCCATTATATCTACCACCATCACCATCATCATCACTACTATTATCACCATCACCACCACCATCACCACCGCTATTTCCGCCAACATCATCATCATCACCACTACAACAATTACTGAAATAAAAAGGCCAGGCGTTCAGCCTGGCCTTTTTTGTTTTGGCGTTTGCGTCAATTAGCCCTGGAGCAGGTCGCCGAATAGCTCCCAGCTTTGACCGTTGAACGTCGCCAGTTGCATCTGCCGGATTGGGCTATAGTTGGTCGGCGAAGTGTTGAGCACTTGACCCGGCAACGACATGCCGACGTGCACATTCTTGACGTTCGTCGCCTGCGCCAGAATGTTGTCGCGCGACAGGTCGTCTCCACATTGTTTAAGCACGTGGATCATCAACTGGACCACGCCGTAGGCGTAAACCGCATTGGCGTCCAGACTCGTCGCGTGGCTGAGATATTTGTCGCAGAAAACGATCCAGTCTTTCATATCGGCATCGTCGGCCCAACGCGGATCGGTCGGATCTTTTCCGTAATAGGCGGTGATGAGGCCCTTCGACTTCTCAAGTCCCGCCGGCTTCAGCACTGCTGAAATCGAAGGCGATACGTTGCTCAGATAGCGCACGCCAGAGAAGCCGAGATCGGAGGATTTGCGGATCGCCTGCGCCGCAAATTTCGGCGTGGCGGCGATGACCAGCACATCGGCGCCGGAACCTACCAAGGTGACGACCTGACTGTCGATGGTCGGCTCGCTGGTTTCGTAGGAGGCGTCTTTGACCAGCATATCGGTATGGCCGGCGCCGAGGATATCATTGAAACCGGACAGATAGTCTTTGCCGAACCCGTCGTTCTGGTACAGGATCGCAACCTTCGCAGATGGTTTCGTCGTCAGCATGTGTCGTGCGTAAATGCGCGCTTCGGTGCGGTAATTGGGATTGTAGCCGACCGTATATTTGAAGTGCTCGGGATCGGAGAATACGCTGGCGCCGGTCGATACGAAAAGTTGCGGAATTTTGTTCTGGTTGCAATAATCCCGGATCGCGAGGTTAGGCGCGGTGCCCAGCGTGTTGAACAGGAAGGCGACCTGCTCCTGCTCGACGAGCCGGCGCACCTGCTCAACCGTCTTGGGCGGCGAGTAGGCGTCGTCGAGCGAGATAAGGTTGATCATGCGCCCGTTGACGCCGCCCTGTTCGTTGATCATGCGAAAATAGGCGGCCTCCGTCTTTCCCACGACCCCATAGGCCGAGGCGGGGCCGGAATAGGGCATCGTTTGACCTATTCTGATCTCTTTGTCGGTCACGCCCGGCGCGTTTTCTGCCCGGGCGGATCCCACAAGGAAAGCCGACGCCGCCGCGCCGGCGAGAAGTTGGCGCCTGTCGAGCATAATGTCCTCCTTTGTTTGTCAGCCTTGCAGGATGTCGCCGAATAGTTCCCAGCTTGTCCCGTTAAAGGTTTGCAACTGCATGGCCCTGATCGGGCTGTAATTGCTGGGAGAGGTGTTGATCTTGACGCCCGGCAGCAGCATCGGCAAGTCAAAATCCTTGATGCTCGTCGCCTGCTTGAGAATGTTGTCACGGCTTAGGTCGTCGCCGCAGCGCTTGAGAACTTCCGCCAAAAGGAAAGCGGCGTCATAGCCGTAGATTGTGTTGGAATCGACGAGGTCCTTGACGCTCATGCGGCTTTCGACAAAAGCTTTGTACTGCTTGAGGCCCGCGTCGTCGGCCCAGCGCGGATCGCTGGCGTCCTTGCCATAGTTGGCGGTGATGACGCCCTTGGCCTTCTCGAATCCCGCCGCCTTCATCACCGAGGCGATGGACAGCGAAACGTCGGTGACATAACGCGTCGCCTCCCAACCGAGGTCGAAACTCTTGCGAATCGCCTGGGCCGCGAATTTCGGCGTCGCGGCCATCAAGAACACGTCCGCCCCGGAACCCTGGCAGGACGAGACCTGACTGTCGATGGTAGGCTCGGAAGTTTCGTAGGACGCCTCCTTTACGATCATCCCGATATTGGCTTCCCCAAGTCCCGCCTTAAGGCCAGTCAGATAATCCTTGCCGAAGCCGTCGTTCTGATAGAGCACCGCGATTTTGGCCTGCGGCTTGGTCTTGAGGATGTGACGGCCAAAGATCGCCGATTCGGTCTGATAATTGGGCTGGAGGCCGACAGTCCATTTGAAATGTTCGGGGTCGGAAAAGGCCGCAGCGCCTGTGGCGACGAATAATTGCGGAATTCCGTTCTGGTTGAGATAGTCGCGCGTGGACAGGCACGGCGCCGTGCCGAGCGGATTGAACAGAAACGCCACCTGCTCCTGCTCGACGAGGCGGCGCGTCTGCTCGACGGTCTTGGGCGGCGAATAGGCGTCGTCGAGCGAGATCAGGTTGATCTGGCGGCCGTTGATCCCGCCCTGTTCGTTTATCATCTTGAAGAACGCGGCTTCCGTCTTGCCGATCTGGCCATAGGAGGAGGCGGGGCCGCTATAGGGCATGGTCTGGCCGATTTTTATTTCCTTCGCCGTCACGCCTGGCGTGTCGGCGGCGCGGGCCGCGCGGGCGAAGGGCAGGGCGGCGGCGGCCCCGAGAAAGTGGCGGCGGTTGATCATAAAGCGTTTCCTTTCGTCAAGCGGCGCGAGAATGCGCGGAAGAGGCCGGCGATGCCGCTGGGGGCCAGCGCCATCGCCAATATCAGCAGAACGCCATAAACGGCGCCGGGCAGCGCCTTGGCGTTCTCGCCGAAATAGACGGTCAGTTGGTCGGCCCAATTGGGCACGAATTCGATGAACAGGGCGCCGAAGATCGCGCCCGGAAGCGAGGCGAGACCGCCGATGACGATGCCCACCAGAAAGGCCAGCGATAGCGGCAGGCCAAAGCTCTCCGGCGAGACGAAACCGACCGCCACCGCGTCCAGCCCGCCCGCGACGCCGGCATAGAGCGCGCTGATCCCGAACGTGATGGTCTTGTAAAGCGCGGCGTCGACGCCCATCGTTTCGGCGGCGATGGGTTGATCGCGGATGGCGATCAGCGCGCGACCGACCCGGCTGCGCACGAGATTGGCGGCCAGCCAGAACAGGACGAGCGAGACCATCAGGCAAAGCCAGAACACGCTCTGATCGACGTTCATGTGCAGGCCCAGCAGGGGGCCGGGCTTGGGTATCTGCACGCCCTGCGAGCCGCCGGTGTAGGCGTCGAAACCCTTGAACGCGAGCACCTGCGGCGTCGCCACCGCCAGCGCGAAAGTGGCCAGCGCCAGATAGAGCCCGCCGAGCCGAAGCGCGGGAAAGCCGAACAGGAAGCCGGCGACGAAACAGACGAGGCTCGCCAGCGGGATCGCCGCGTAATAGGGCAAGCCGAATTTGACGATCAATATCGCCGTCCCATATCCACCGATGGCGAAGAACGCGCCGTGGCCCAGCGAGAGCTGGCCGTTGAAGCCGGTCAGCAGATTGAGGCCGAGCAGCGCGATGGCGTAGATCATCACCTGCGCGAACTGATAAAGATGATAGCCGCTCATCCACAGCGGCGCGGCCGCCGCGTAGACAAACAATGCGCCCCAGGCGAGACGGCTGAACATCAGACCCTCGACACGATGCGGCGCCCGAACAGGCCCGAGGGTTTGATCACCAGCACGCCGACGATGACGACCAGCGCCACCGAAAGCTTGACCTCTTGACCCACAACGTAAGCGCCCAGCAGGTTCTCCGCTATGCCCACCGCGAAGCCGCCCACGACCGCGCCCCATGGATTGTCGATGCCCCCCAGCACCGCGCCCGCAAAAGCGTAGAGCAACAGCCCGCTCATCATGTTGGGGTCGAGATAGACGATGGGCGCCGCCATCATGCCCGCCACCGCGCCGATGGCCGCCGCCAACCCCCAGCCCAGCGCCAGCATCCAGCCGACGCGCACGCCCACGAGACGGGCCGAGGCCGGGTTCTGCGCCGCCGCGCGCATCGCGAGGCCCAGCGGCGTTAGGCGGAAAAAGGCGAAGACGAGCGCCAGTACGATGAGAGACACCGCGACCGAGCCGGATTCATGCGCTGACATGAACTTGTTGCCGAACCACGGACGACCCTCGAACGGCGTGTCGAAGCTCTGTACGGAATAGCCGAAGAAGAAGCCGGCCAGCGCGTTGAAGACGAAGCCCAGCCCGATGAATACGATGACGCTCGCCAGCACCGGCGCATGGGCGAACGGCCGCACGATCACGCGCTCGATGACGACGCCGCCGAGGAATGAAACGACGACCGTGGCCGCGAAGGCGGGCCAGTAGCTCCAGCCGTTCTGGATCAAAGCCCAAGCCACATAGGTCGAGAACATCGCCATTTCGCCCTGCGCGAAATTCACGAGTTGCGTCGCCTGAAAGATCATCACCAGCGCCAGCGCGGTGATGGCGTAGACGCCGCCGAGCGCGAGGCCGGAACTCAGTTGATGCAGGAATTCGACCAAGTCTTCCCCTCAATATCCAAGATAGGCGCGGCGCACGCTGTCGTCGGCGCGCAAGGCGGCCGCCGGGCCGCCCATCACCATCTCGCCGGTCTCCAGCAGATAAGCGTGCGTCGCCAGTTCGAGCGCCAGATGCGCGTTCTGCTCGACGAGCAGGATGCTGACGCCGTCCGTCTCGTTGATCGCGCGCAGGATGCGGAAAATCTCCGTCACCACAAGCGGCGCGAGGCCGAACGAGGGCTCGTCGAGAAGCAGCAGGCTGGGCTTCAGCAACAAGGCGCGCGCAATCGCCAGCATCTGCTGCTCGCCGCCCGACAGCGTGCCCGCCTGTTGCTTGAGCCGCTCGCGCAGGCGCGGAAAATAGGCGAACACGCGCTCGAAATCGTCGCGCATGGCGGCGCGGTCGCGCCTTGTATAAGCGCCGAGGCGCAGGTTCTCCTCCACCGTCAGGTCGGTGAACGTGCCGCGCCCGTCGGGCACATGCGCGACGCCGAGCCGCGCGACGTCCTCGGGCGCGCGCGCGCGAAGGGGCTTGCCGCGATAGGCGATCTCGCCTTCGCGCCGAATGACGGCGCTGATGGCGCGCAGCGTCGTCGTCTTGCCCGCGCCGTTGGCCCCCAGAAGCGCGGTGACGCCGCCCTCCTCGACCTCGAAGTCGATGCCGTGCAGCGCCTCGACGGGGCCGTAGAACGCTCTCAGGCCCTTGACGCTGAGGATCGCGCTCATGCGGCCTGTCCGAGATAGGCGGCCACGACCTCGCCGTTCGCACGCACTTGCGCCGGCGCCCCGTCGGCGATGATGCGGCCGAAATTGAGGGCGACAACCTGATCGGAAATGCGCATCACCAGATTCATGTGATGCTCGACCAGCAGCACGCTCAAGGATCGCTGGTCGCGCAGACGCACGATCTCGCCCGCCAGCGCCTCGACCTCCTCGTGGTTAAGGCCCGCCGCCGGCTCGTCGAGGAGCAGCAGCTTGGGCGCAATCGCCAGCGCGCGCGCGAGTTCCACCCGCTTCTTCACGCCGAACGGCAATTCCCCCACCAGCCGGTCGGCGACTTTGGCGAGGCCGCATTCCTCTATCAGCGCGTCCGCCATCTCGGCGATTTCGCGCTCGCAACGCCGCGCACCTGGCAGCGCCAGCGCGCTCCCCAAGAACCCCGCGCCGGTGCGCGCGTGCGCGCCCACGCGCACGTTCTCTCGCACGCTCATGGTTGCGAACAGCGCAAGGTTTTGAAACGTGCGCGCCACGCCCGCCCGCGCGATGGCGTGGCGAGGCATGCGGCTAAGCGGTTGGCTCTCGAAAGCGATATCGCCCGAGGTCGGCGTGTAGAGCTTGGAGATGCAATTGAACAGAGTGGTCTTGCCAGCGCCGTTGGGACCGATCAACCCGCAGATTTGCCGGCGTCCGACGCTGAAGCGCACGCCGTCGAGCGCGGTCACGCCGCCAAAACGCACGGTCACGCCGTTCACGCTCAAAAGGGCGTCGGCGCGTGACGGCGCGGCGCCGCTCGCAAGGTCCTCGGGCGTCATGGATCCTGTTTCGGTGCGTTTCCCCTAACGCCAAATGGCCCGATTTCGCCCGCTTGTCACGCCCTAATCGATGTGGCGGCGCGTCCTCGGCATGGTGCGTCGCAAACAAAAAAGAGGCGCGCGGCCGGACCGCGCCTCCCTTCCTCAAAAAGGCGCGTCAGAAGATGTTGCGGAACGCCGCGTTGAGCACCCCCGACAGGAGCATCGCAGCGCGGAGCGTCAGCACCCAGGCGAGCGCGATGGTGCGAAGGCCCCCGTTGCATGCCTGACCCGTTCGCCCCCCATCGTGCCCGCGACGCCGGACGACAGCACATGCGGCGTCGAGACCGTCAGGCCAAAACCGTCGGCCGCGCCGGGGGTGGCGGCGGCGATCAGTTCGGCCGCCGCGCCCTGGCCACAGGTCAGATGTCAGCGGGCCGCGAATCCACGGCGGCGGCGGCGCGTCGGATCTGGGCGCGGTGTAAGGCGCGGGGCGGCGAATGATCTCCTTCATCACGAACAGCCGCAGCGTCGACAGCGTGAAGCCCAACAGCGGCGATAGCGGCGCCGCGTAGCCGATCTTGGTCACCCGTTCGCACTCGACGTCCGTCGCGCCATTCTGCCCGCGCAGCAGCGCGTGGGCGACGCCGACGCCCACTAGCGAGCCGATCAGCGTAGGCGACGACGAGGCGGGCAAGCCGAACCCCCATGTGCCGAGGTTCCACAGGATCGCCGCGATCAGCGGCGCGAACCGTAGGGCGAAGCCCACGCGGGAGCCACTTGCCGGATCGACTCGACCGGCGGCAACGACACGATGCCGGACGCCTCCGCGTCGCTTGAGGCCAGGGCGCCAATAAGGTTCCCGTCGCCGGACCGCACCACGGCGACCAGCGGGGGCAGGGCATGCGTGCAGATGACGTACGCGACCGCGTTGGCGGTGTTGGGGAAGCCGTCGACGAACTCGAAGCCGAACGCCATCAGCTTCGCCAGCCCCGGCAACACGAAAGCGTCGAGGTCTGCGGCATGGCGTCGGCGTCTAAGACGTCGCGGTAGATCGAATAGGCCATGAAAAACAGGACGCCGGCGATAACGGCGAGGAAGAGACGCAGGAACCTCCGATCCACCGGCTTATTGAGCGCGGCCGGCGCGAAGCGCCGTCGAGGGCCGAACGACCGGCCCGGACATCACGAGCGCGACGAGGCCCGCTGAAAGGCCGTTGGCGTCACCCCATCCGGGTCACGCTTTGCATGACCGCCTCCGGCGAGGCGTAAGCTTCCTGCCGGTCGACGCTCCAGTAGCGCAGGTCCTCCAGCGGGATCGTCTCGCCCGTCACCGCGCACAGGACGAACATGCCGGGCTTCAGCACGCGATATTCGCCGTCCAGATATTGCACCCGCGCTTCCGCGCCGGCGGACGGCTTTTCGTGACGGTTCATGGCGATCAACGGCCCTTAAATCCTTGCACGTTCCTCAGGCGAAACGGTTGGGCTCGAACTGGCCCGTCTTGCGGTAACGCAAGAGATAAAGCGGCAGAATCGCCTCCGCGCCGCGCGGCGTCAAGCCAAGCCCGGCGAAGCTGCGCCCCTGCGCCGCCGCCGTCTCCGAAACCACATTGTCCACGGCCAGCAGATCGATCTGGTCGCGGGTCGTCGTCAGCATTTTGGGAAACAGGCCCAGCGAAAGCGCGCCCGCGATCTCCGTGCCCCGCGCCATCAGGCGCGACAGGCCCAGCGGCAGCGGCACGACCGGGCGCGGCCGCTCGGCGATGCGCAGCGCCAGCGTCATCGCCTGCATCAGCGTCATCACCTCGGGACCGCCGAGTTCGTAGACGACGCCAGGCTTCAACTCGCCCTCGATCGCCTTGGCCGCCGCCGCCGCGACGTCGCTGACGAATACGGGCTGAAGCTTCGACGCGCCGTTTGCGAAGGCGGGCAAGACGGGAAGGAAGCGCGCGAGGTCGGCGAAGCGATTGAAAAACTCGTCCTCCGGGCCGAAGACGACCGAGGGACGCAGGATCGATATTTCGGGAAACGCCGCCCGCGCCGCGTCCTCGCCTTCGCCCTTGCTGGCGATATAGGCGTTGGCGGAACGGGAGTCCGCGCCCAGCCCCGAAACGTGGACCAGCGCCCGGGCGCCGGCCGTTTTGGCCGCGCGCGCGATGGCCCCCGACCCCGCCGCGTGGACGGCGCCAAAGCTCTGGCTTCCCGTCTCGCGCTTGACGCCGGTCGCGTTGACGACGATCTCCGCGCCCTCCGCCGCCGCCGCGACCGAAGCGGGAAATCGCACGTTGGCCTGCACGGCTTGCACCTGGCCGACCGCGCCATAGGGGCTAAGGAAGCCGGCGAGGTCGGGACGGCGCACGGCGACGCGCACGCGCCAGCCCGCGCGGGCGAAGGCGCGCACGACATAGCGGCCCACAAATCCCGAGCCGCCGAACACGGTCACGAGACGATCGCCGGTGGCGGTGAATTCGGCCATTCGCGGCCCCTTCGGTCTTGAAAAATCGAGCCGTTGCATAGGCGAAGCGTCCCCTTCTGTATAGGGGACGCATCGCCGCGCAACGGGTTGCCGCAAGGTCCGCACGGGGGTAGCCTGAGCACCCCGAAGGGGAGGTATCATGAGCGTTGGCGCCCCCGGCCTTACGGTTTGCCTTTGGTTCGACGGCATGGCCGAGGCCGCTGCGTGGCGTTACCTCAAGACGTTCGGCGAACCCGACCCGCCGCGTATCTCACGCCCGCGCGCCGACGCGCCAGCGTTCAGCGTCGCTTTCACTCTGCGCGGACGGACGTTCGTGGCGATGAACGGCGGCCCGCTCCACCATTTCACCCCCGCGATTTCGCTGATGGTCGATTGCGCGGATCAGGCGGAGGTCGACCATTTCTGGGCGCATCTGGGCGAGGGCGGTGCGCCCGGCCGCTGCGGTTGGTTGGTCGACAGGTTTGGCGTGAGCTGGCAGGTCGCGCCGCGCACGTTGCCCAGCCTGTTGTCGCGCGGCCCCGCCGTCATGAAAGCAATGCTAACGATGAGCAAGCTCGACATCGCCGCGCTGGAACGGGCGGGCGACGAAGGAGGAAAGCCATGAGCGAACATGCAGGAAAATTCGTCTGGTACGAATGGATGGGCGCCGATCCCGCGCGTGCTGCGACTTTCTACGGCGAGGTCGTCGGCTGGAACGTCGTCGAGACGGGCATGGCCGGGTTTCCCTATCGCATCGCCTCGGCGGGCGCGCACGGGGTCGCCGGCTTGTTCGCGACGCCGCGGGAGGCGCACGGCGCGCCGTCGTGCTGGAGCGGCTATGTCGCGGTGGACGACGTCGACCTCGCCGCTGAAAAGCTGAAGGCGGCGGGCGGCCAGGTGAAGCGCCCGGCTTTCGACATCCCCAACGTCGGTCGCGCCGCGCTGGTCGTCGACCCGCAGGGCGCGCCGTTCCTGCTGTTCCGCCCCGATGACCGGGCCGCGCCGCCGCCTGAACCGGCGCCGGGAACGCCCGGCCTCGTCGGGTGGCGCGAATTGCACGCCGGCGACGGCAAGGCCGCGCTGGATTTTTACGCCGCTCAGTTCGGCTGGAGCGAGGGCCGACAGCACGACATGGGGCCGATGGGCGTCTATCGCATCGTTAAGGCGGGCGATCAGGAAGACGGCATGATGACGAAGATGCCGAACGGACCGGGACCATGCTGGCTATATTATTTCATCGTCGAAGCCGCGGACGCCGCCAACGCGCGCGTGACCGCGGGCGGCGGCAAAGTGCTGATGGGGCCGCATCAGGTTCCCGGCGGCATGTTCGCCTCGCAATGCGTCGATCTGGAGGGCGCGATGTTCGGCCTCGTATCGGCGAAGCTTTAGGCCATATCTGCGCGGTGTCGATAATCCTCGTCAGCCCCGTTCAAGCGCGATGCGCTCGACGGACGGGGCGTTTCTTGTGAGGCGAAGTCATGAGAGTTATGGTCATCGTGAAAGCCACCGCCGCGTCCGAGGCGGGCGAAATGCCATCGCCGGAACTGTTGGCGGCGATGGGCGCCTTCAATCAAAACCTGATGGCTGCGGGCGTCCTGATGGACGCCGGCGGACTCAAGCCGAGCGCACGCGGCGCGCGCGTCGCGTTCGACGGCGGCGAGCGGACCGTGCGGTCGGGTCCATTCGCCACGACGAGGGAACTCGTCTCCGGCTTCTGGATATGGAAGGTCGAAAGTCTTGAAGACGCCGTGGAGTGGGTCAAACAATGTCCCAATCCGATGTCAGGACCCGCCGAGATCGAAATCCGGCCCTTTTACGAAATGGAGGATTTCGCCTGAGGCCGGTTCGCTCAGATTTGCGTCTTCATCCGGTCCTCTGCCTTCAGCACCTTGCGCGCATGCGCCACTAATTCCCCGTCTGTGGGGTGGTCGGCGGCTTCGACGCTTTCGATGGCGTCTTTCAGTTTGGGATGCTTTCGCTCGATATATTTGAGCAGCGCTGTCTTCTCGATGCCCGGCCCAGTGATGAGAATCGCGCCCGCGTCGGCGATGGCCAGCGTCACCGATTCCAGAAATTGCGCGTCGTCGGGGCTTTCGTGGCCAGATTGCTTCTCCCGGCGACGCTCCTTGTCGGAATGATGCGGATGAAACACGCTCTTCTCCACCTCTTCCGCGTTAAAGCGAAAAACGCGCGCCTCGTGGCCGTCGATCCAGACGGCGGCGTGGTAATGTTGGCTCATGAAAGTCTCCTTCGCTCGATGCGCCGATTTTGGCGCGGCCGAACCGCCCGCGCCGTGATCGGCCCCAAGATTTGCCGCGCTGGGAGGCGAGGGCTAGAAGGCGCCGCATGGACCGCGTCTCCCCCTATGTTCTCGTCTTTGTCGGCGCCGGCCTGGGCGGCGTCGCCCGTCTCTTACTTAACAACGCCGCGCCCAAATGGTTCGGTTATGATTTTCCCTGGGGCACAGTCATCATCAACGTGACCGGCTCGCTCCTCATGGGCCTGCTCGTCGGCTGGCTGGCGTTCAGGGCGGGGGCGGCGTGGACGCCCGCTGTCCGGATGTTTCTGGCGACCGGCGTTCTTGGCGGCTACACGACGTTCTCGACCTTCTCGCTGGAGACGGTCCTGCTGATCGAGCGCAACGCCTATTTGCCGGCGTTCGCCTATGTCGTGGGCTCGGTGGCGCTGGGGATTGCGGGCCTTTTCGCCGGTTTGGCGCTGTTGCGGAGCCTCACATGAGCGCGCGGGTCGAAACCATCGCGGTGGGAGAGGACGAAGCGGGCATGCGGCTCGACCGCTGGTTCCGCCGCCGCTATCCCACGTTGCCGCAGTCGCATCTCAACAAGATCGTGCGCAAGGGCGAGATCCGCGTCGAAGGCAAACGCGTGGAAATCTCCACCCGCCTCGAAGCCGGTCAAAGCGTGCGCGTGCCCCCGCTCGACGTGCCTGTCCCCAAGACCGAAGCGGCGATCGTGAACCCCGCCGACGCGGCGTTTCTGCGCTCGCTCATCCTGTTCGAGGATCGCGACGTGATCGTGTTCGACAAGCCCTGGGGCCTCGCCAGTCAAGGCGGTTCCGGCACGACGCGCCATGTCGACGGCATGCTGGCCTCGCTCGTCAACGCGCAGGGGGAGCGCCCGGTGCTGGTGCATCGGCTCGATCGCGACACGTCCGGCGTGCTGCTTTGCGCCAAATCGCGCAAGGCGGCGGCGGACCTCGGCGCCCTGTTTCGCGCGCGAGAGACCAGAAAAATCTACTGGGCTTTGGTCGAGGGCTGCCCCAAACCCGAGAACGGCCGCATCTCGCTGTTTCTCGCCAAGGGCGAGGCGATGGGCGACGAGCGGTCGGCCAAGGGCGCGGACAAGCCCAAAGATTATGCCGACCGCGAGCGCATGCGCGTGGTGAAGCACGGCGACCCCGACGGCCAACATTCCGTGACGCTTTACGCCACGGTGGACAGAGTGCGCCCGCGCCTCGCCTGGCTGTCGCTCCAGCCGATCACGGGGCGCACGCACCAGTTACGCGCGCATTGCGAGGCCATCGGCCACCCGATCGTCGGCGACCCCAAATACAACCGCCGCCCCGCCAACGATCCCGCCCGCTCCGACCCCTTGCGCGCCGTGCCGCCGGGGCTGGAGCCCAAACTCATGCTGGTGGCGCGCCGTCTCGTGCTGCCGCACCCGCGCGGCGGAATGATCGACGTGACCGCGCCATTGCCGCCGCATATGAAAGCCGCGTTCGGCATGTTCGGCTTCGAGCCCCCCGCGCGCGATCCCATCGAGGACGCCCCCGGTGAATGAACCTGACTTCAAGGCCCCGAACTGGAATGAATCGGTCCGCCGCGCGCAGGAGTCGATGCGCGCGCCGGTCGTCAAGCGCTTTTACAAGACCGCCGCGGCGGCGCCGCACGAGGGCGGCTTCGCCGTGACGCTCGACGGTCGCGTCGCCCGCACGCCGGCCAAAGCCAGGCTCGTCGTTCCCGCCGAACCGCTCGCGCAGGCGCTTGCCGCCGAATGGGGTGCGCAGGGCGAAATTCTCAACCCCGCCGCGATGCCGCTGACGCGGCTCGCCCATTCCGCGATCGACGGCGTCGCCCAAGCGATGCCCGCGACTGTCGCCTCGGTCGCCGCCTACGCCGGCTCCGATCTCGTCTGCTACCGCGCCGAAGAGCCCGAGGCGCTGGCCGCCCGGCAGCGACAAGCGTTCGATCCCGTGCTCGCTTTCGCCGAGCGGACGCTGGGCGCGCAATTCGTGTTGGCCGGGGGGATTAGGGCGGTCGCGCAGCCGCCAGCGGCGCTCGCCGCCGTGCGCGCCGCCGTCGAGGCGCACGCCGAGCCGCTCGCCCTGACCGCGCTGGCCGACCTCGCCAGCCTCTCCGGATCGGTGCTGATCGCGCTCGCGGTCTCGCACGGCGAAATCGCGACGGAAGTCGCGTGGGCCGCCGCGCATGTCGACGAGGATTTTCAGAACGAGCGCTGGGGCCGCGACGCCGAGGCGTGGGCGCGACGCGAGGCGCGCGGCCGGGAGTTCGCCGCCGCCGCGTTCGTGGTCAGAGCGCTCAAGTCTTAAGCGAACGGCGAGGCCTCGAAAGCGGCGGCGGCCACGGCGCCGGGCCAGGTCGTCAGATACAGTTCGTCCGGCCCGCTCCAGTCGAGATAAATGGAAACCGTCGCGCCGACCCGATAATCCGTGCGGTCGGACCAGGAGACGAGGCCGCCTTCGGCGCGGGGCGCGGTTCCGGTTTTCAGCCGCACATGGACAAACCCGCCTCTCTCGCGCGCGTCGCCTTTCGTGACGCGCAAAAACACCAGTTTGGCGACGGGATGAGCGCTCGCATTCGCTCGGCCGACGGAAACGACCCGCGCCACCCCGGCGAGGTCGCATCGGTCCAGCAATTGTTCACGCGTCAACTTGGGAAACGCCATTACAAACTCCGGCCCATGCGCCGACAAAACTCGGTGTCGTTACGTTAGGCAGTCTAATAACATAACGTTCATGACGATTGCGAGGCGGCGTCTGGAGACGTTCGCCCTATTCCCGTTGACGATTGGGGATAAGTTTCGCCGGCCCCGGCGTGCGTGCTAGGGAGGCCAGATCGCAGACGAGAAAACGCTGGGAGCCCGCCCTTGAAAAACATCCTCGCCCGCCTCGACGAACGCCGCGCGCAGGCGCGGCTGGGCGGCGGCCAGCGACGCATCGACGCTCAGCACGCCAAGGGCAAGCTCACCGCCCGCGAGCGCGTCGACCTTCTGCTCGACCGCGACAGTTTCGAGGAGTTCGACATGTTCGTCGAGCACCGTTGCACCGATTTCGGCATGGCGGAAGAAAAGACGCCGGGCGATGGCGTGGTGACGGGCTGGGGCACGGTCAACGGCCGCACGGTCTTCGTGTTCGCCAAGGATTTCACGGTGTTCGGCGGCTCCTTGTCGGAGGAGCACGCCAAGAAGATCACCAAGATTCAGGACATGGCGATCAAGAACCGCGCCCCGATCATCGGCCTGTTCGACGCGGGCGGCGCGCGTATCCAGGAGGGCGTGGCGGCGCTGGGCGGCTATGGCGAAGTGTTCCAGCGCAACGTGCTGGCGTCCGGCGTCATCCCGCAGATTTCCCTCATCATGGGACCGTGCGCGGGCGGCGACGTTTATTCCCCCGCCATGACCGACTTCATCTTCATGGTGCGCGACACGTCCTACATGTTCGTCACCGGCCCCGACGTGGTCAAAACCGTCACCAACGAGACCGTGACGGCGGAGGAACTGGGCGGCGCGCTGATCCACACCACGCGCTCCTCCATCGCCGACCGAGCCTACGAGAACGACGTCGAGGCGCTGCTCCAGATGCGCCGGCTTATCGACTTCCTGCCCGCCTCCAATCTCGAAGGGCCGCCCAAGCTGCCGTCGTTCGACGACCCTGACCGCATCGACATGTCGCTCGACACGCTGGTCCCCGCCAACCCGAACAAACCCTACGACATCAAGGAATTGATCCTGAAGATCGCCGACGAAGGCGATTTCTTCGAGATTCAGGAGGCGCACGCCCGCAACATCGTCACCGGCTTCGCGCGCGTCGAAGGCTCGACGGTCGGCGTGGTCGCCAACCAGCCGCTCGCGCTGGCGGGCGTGCTCGACAGCGACGCCTCGCGCAAGGCCGCGCGGTTCGTGCGCTTCTGCGATTGCTTCAATATCCCGCTCGTCACGTTAGTCGACGTGCCGGGCTTCCTACCCGGCACTGCGCAGGAATATGGCGGCCTCATCAAGCACGGCGCCAAGCTCTTGTTCGCCTATGCTGAGGCGACCGTACCGAAAGTGACGGTCATCACCCGCAAGGCGTTCGGCGGGGCCTATGACGTGATGGCCTCAAAACATCTGCGCGGCGACATCAACCTCGCCTGGCCGACCGCGCAGATCGCGGTTATGGGGGCGAAGGGGGCGGTCGAGATCATCTTCCGGCGCGAGATGGACGATCCGGCCAAGATCGCGGAACGGACCAGGGAATACGAGGACCGTTTCCTGTCGCCGTTTGTGGCCGCCGAGCGCGGTTACATCGACGAGGTGATCATGCCGCACGCGACGCGGCTGAGGATTTCGAGGGCGCTCAATATGCTGCGCAACAAGAAGCTCGAAAATCCTTGGAAGAAGCACGACAACATTCCGCTGTAGGGCGGCACGGCGGCTAAGGGGCTCTCGAACGCGATCGCGCGTATGCGAGCCGCGTCCGTGAGCCGCCCAATCTCCGTCGACGAGTCCTTTCGTGGCCTTCTTCAATCAACGGAACGCCCGCGTCGAAGGGGCGCCCGCGGCCAGAATCGAAAAAATGAAATTGGCGTCCGAGGTGGAACGTCACCGCTCTCCGTCGGGCCTATTGCGCACGAACGTTACGGCGTAGCCGCCCAAGCTGGGACGCAAGAGCGCATTTTTGCGCATCCCGGCGAAATGTTCGTCGTCAATCTCCGATCGATGCCGAGCGGCTGGCGTCAGGTCCACGACAAGGCGGCCATCGCGCTTCAAAGGCATCGTTTCGCCAGTTCGCGCCGCTTCGATGAGTCGCTTCCGTTGTTGGGCGAGCTCGGCGAGAAAATAGGCCCCCATCACGTTCATCTTTAAGCAACGCAGCAAGCAGCGGACTCAGCTTGGACGGCGCCTTCAAGGTGATTATTCCGCACTCTATTCCCTGTTTTCCCGCAGCCTCAAGGATTCCCCGAAACGGCAAAACTTGCGCGACTTTGATCCAACATGGGGCGGCGACGCTTTAATCCCGCTTAACGCTAAGCCCCGTTAAGGCTTCAGGATTCATATCCGGGCAGGGAATGCGGCGCAGTCTGGAAGCTACGGAAGGCGGAAAGTTTTTGGGAACTTTTCGCCGGGTTCACGGGTAATCACCTCCATGACCGTCCATGTTGATCGCAGCCGCTCCATCATCAGCGCCATGATCGTTGGCCGCAAGGTCACCGCAATGGATGTGGCGTGGCTGCGCCGCGAAGTGTTCGCCGAGGGTTTTGTCTCTCAGGAAGCCGCCGAAGAATTGTTCGCCGTCGAACGCGCTGACGTAGAGAAGGCGCCGGAGTGGACGGATTTCTTCGTCGAGATGATCACCGATTACGCTCTGTGGCAGAATCGCCCGACCGGCGTGCTCAACGAGGCGCAGGCGGAATGGCTGCTCGCGCAAGCGGACTCCTGCATGACGGTCAACGCGCTCGCCGCGCTCGTCAACGTGTTGGGCGAAGCGCACCGGGCGCCGCGCTGGTTCCTCGCCGCGATGCGCGCCCGCGCCAATCGCGAATGGAAAGGTTTTGATCGCGTCGCTGTGGAAACGCCGCGTCTCGCGCTGGTGGGCTGATACGTCAGCCCAGCGCGACCCGATAAGTCGCCTGTGTTTTCGTTGCGATTTCGTCGAGCGTTACATCCGGCGCCAGTTCGATCAGAGCCATCCCGCCGCCGCCGTTCTTGTCCACCGTGAACACGCCGAGATCGGTGACCACGAGATCGACCACCTTCGCCCCGGTCAATGGCAGGTCGCAGGCATGCAGCAGCTTCGGCCCGTCCTTGGCGACATGCTCCATCACCACGACGATGCGCTTCACGCCGGCGACCAGATCCATCGCGCCGCCCATCCCCTTGACCATCTTGCCGGGGATCATCCAATTGGCCAGATCGCCGTTCTCGGCCACCTGCATGGCGCCAAGAATGGCCAGGTCAATGTGGCCGCCCCGGATCATCGCAAACGAGTCGGCGCTTGAGAAATAACTCGTCGTCGGCAGTTCGGTCACGGTCTGTTTGCCCGCGTTGATAAGGTCGGGGTCTTCGTCGCCCTCGAAGGGAAACGGCCCCATCCCCAGCATGCCGTTCTCGCTCTGCAACTGCACCCGCATCCCTTTAGGGATATAATTGGAGACGAGCGTCGGTATGCCGATGCCGAGATTGACGTAAAAACCGTCGCGCAACTCGCGCGCAGCGCGTTCGGCCATCTGGTCACGGGTCCAAGGCATCGGAGGCTCCCTCTCAGGCGCGCTTGCGGGTGGTGCGGTTCTCGATGCGCTTGGGCGCGTCGCCGACATGCACGATGCGTTGCACATAAATGCCGGGCGTGTGGATCTGGTCGGGATCAAGTTCGCCCGTCGGAACCAGATGCTCGACCTGCGCCACCGTTACGCGCCCCGCCGTCGCCATGTTGGGATTAAAATTGCGCGCGGTCTTGCGGTAGATCAGGTTGCCCTCCGCGTCGCCCTTCCACGCATGGACGAGGCTGACGTCGGCGACGAGGCCGGTCTCCAAGACATGATCCTCGCCGTTGAACTTGCGTACGTCCTTGCCTTCCGCCACCAGCGTGCCGACGCCCGTCCGCGTATAGAAAGCCGC
>JAYVYJ010000168.1:0-6648 GCA_043784465.1 Hyphomicrobiales bacterium | reverse complement strand
TGCGTGCGATCATCAATGTCGAGACGAATTTTCTTCCCAATGTCGATTACGCATTCTGTCAGGAGCGCGGGATTCCCGTGCTCACGCCAAGCTCCGCCTTCGCCGAAGCGGTGGCGGAATCCACGCTCGCAATGGCCATCGACCTATGTCGAGGGATCACGAGGGCCGACCGCAACTTTCGGCGCGGCGAAGAACAATACGGTCTCGACGGCAACGCGCGCAGCTTTATGTTCACCGGCGCCCCGGTTGGAATTATCGGCTTTGGCGATCTCGGGCGAACGTTTCGCCGCCTGATCGCGCCGTTCCGCAACCGCGTCGCCGTCTACGACCCCTGGCTTCCCGACGAACTCATCCGCGCGCGCGACGCCGTCCCGGTTTCACTGGACGAGCTTTTGCGCACCTCGCGGATCGTTGTCGTGTTCGCGGGCGCGACTACGGAAAATCAGGGTTTTCTTGGCGAGCGGGAATTTGCGTTGATTGAACCAGGCTCCGCCTTCTTGCTGATGAGCCGGGCGGCGGTCGTCGATTTCGATGCGTTCGTCGCCCAGGTGCGCTCGGGCCGCTTGCTCGGCGCCACGGATGTTTTTCCCCAGGAGCCGGTCCCTGCGGGCGATCCCGTGCGCAGCGTCGAGGACATGCTGCTTTCCGCGCACCGTACGGGCGGGATGAAAGATGCGCTCTACAATATCGGGCGGCTGACGGTCGCTGACGCGGAACTGATCCTGCGGGGGCTGCCGCCGCAGATGTGCCGCAGAGCCGACCCCGCCGTGGCGTCGCGCCAGCGCAGCAAGCCGGTGTCGATCACCTGATCGCCCGTCATTCGAGATTGGTGTGCCGCGCTCGCATGGTTTCGGGGGATTCGAGGAATCGCGGCCGCAGTTGCAGGATGACGAGTTCGAAGAAGATCATCTGCGCCGTCTCGAACAGAGACCCCATCGGCAGCACGGAGACGCTCGGAGCTAAATCGTCGGCCATCGTCTGCGCGGGGATGCGGGTCACGACATCGACCAGACCCGCCAGTTGCGCGTCCGCCTGCGCAGTGACGAGCGCCGTGCGCGCGCCCGCCTTGCGCGCGATGTCGAGCAGCACCCGCGCCGTCGCCAGATAGCCCGGCCCCGCCGAGGCGATCAGCAGATCGCCGGTTTCGACCGCCGGCGTCGTCATGTCGCCCCAGACGGAAACGTCGCGCCCCATGTGGAAGAGGCGCATGGCGAAGCCGCGCATCTGGAGGCCCTCGCGTCCTAGGCCAAACACCACGATGCGTCGCGCGGCGACGATCTCCTCGATCAGAGATGCGGCGGCGTCGTCAGGCAGACGCTCGAACACGCCCGCCAGATCGGCGAGCGCGCCCTTGGAGAGTTTCGTAAGCGTCATCTCGATGCCTGCTCTCAAGCCCGTTCTTCGCGGTCGGCGCGATCCGTAAGGCGGGATTGCAAGATGACGACGATTAGTAGAAAGGCGCCGCGAATGACCGATTGCCAATAGGCGGAAAGCGAGATGAAGCCGCGCCCGTTCTCGAAGTTGAGGATGTTGAAGATCAGCCCCAGCAGCATCACGCCCGCCAGCGTCGCCCCGACTGAGCCTAGCCCGCCCGTCAACAACGTGCCGCCCACGACTACGGCCGCGATCGCGAACAATTCCCAGCCTATGCCCTCTATGGGTTGCCCCGCGCCGAATTGCGAAGCGAGAATGACGCCCGCGAGACCCGCAAGCCCGCCGCTTACGACATAAGTGAGGAATTTAACGCGGTCGACCGGCAGACCCATCAGCCGGCTGGCGTCCTCGTTGCCGCCGATGGCGAGCACGGTGCGCCCGGCGCTGGTGAAATTGAGCACGACCGAGCCGACGACATAGGCCAAGGCCGCGATCAAAGCAGGAATGGGCAGATTGTAGAAATCGCCCTGTCCGATTTCGGTGAACCCGCTCTCGTAGGACACGGACACCGATTGGTCCTGCGCCAGCAACAGCCCGGCGCCGTTCGCCGTCAGCATCGTGGCGAGCGTCGCAATGAACGGCAGGATGCGCAGCCTGACGATGATGACGGCGTTGAGCACGCCGATGACCAGCCCCGCTCCTACCCCGGCGAGCAGACCCGGAACGACGCCATAAGGGCTGGCCAGCGCGGAGACGACGCTGCCGAGCGCCGCGACGGCGCCCACCGATAGGTCAATGCCGCCCGTCATGATGACGAAACACATGCCGAGCGCGACGAGCGCGAACATCGAATTGTAGCGCAACACCGTCGAGATGTTGAACAGCCCGAGGAAATTGTCGTAACGCAGCCAGCCGAACACGATCAGTGCGGCGAGCGCGATCAGCACGCCCTGCGTCGAGAGAAAGGAGACGAGGCCCGACTTTTTCAAGGCTCAGGCCCTCCCTCGGCCTTGCAGCCAGACCGCCGCCACGATCAACCCCGCCTTCACCAGCTTGGCGACGTCGTCGGGAACGCCGTTGGCGAGCAGCGTGTAGCGCACCAACTGAATGATGAGCGCGCCCAGCAGCGTGCCCCACACCGTCGCGCGGCCCCCGCTCAACAGGGTGCCGCCGACCGCCACCGCTGCGATGGCGTCAAGCTCCATCCCCATGCCGACGAGATTGGCGTCGCTCGACGAGTTGATCGCGATGACGACGAGGCCAGCGATTCCCGAGCAAAGGCCGCTAATTCCATAAACCCAGCGCTTGACGTTTCCCACCGGCACGCCCGCCAGCCGCGCCGCGCGCTCGTTGCCGCCAATCGCCAGAATCTGACGGCCGAACAGCGTGCTTTTCAGAACCCAGGCCGCCGCGATCACCAGCAAGATCATGATGACGACCTGGACGGGAACGCCGAACCAGCGCCCAAGACCGATCCACTGAAACGCCGGGGTCTTGAACGGCTGGAGGTTGCCGTTGGTGGACACCTGGGCGATGCCCCGTCCCGCGATGAACAGCACGAGCGTCGCGATGATGGGCTGGATGCGATATTTCGTGATCAGCCAGCCGTTGAACCAGCCAAACGCTCCCGACGCCAGAACGGCGACGAGCATGGCGAGGCCGACCGCCACGTGGATTTCCCCTATTGCCGCGATCTTGCCGAGGAAAATGATGGGGGCCAGCGCGCCCGAGATCGCCATCAGCGAACCCACCGAAAGATCGATGCCGCCGGTGGCGATCACCAGCGTCATGCCGACGCCCACGATCACGATGGTCGCCACCTGCGTCAGGTTGACGTAGAGCGTCTGGATCGACGCGAAATGGTTGGTGAAGGCGAAGTTGAAGGCGATCAGCGCCAGAAGCGCGGCGAGCGTCGCGTAGCGCGCGATGCGGGGGCGCCAGTCCCGCTTGGCGGCAGGGTTCGGATTGGCGACGTCGACCTGCATCATGACGTGCGCTCGCGCAGGGCGGCCTCGGTCTCGCCGTGAGCCATCGCCGACATCACCGCCGCCTCCGTCGCCTCAGCATGCGAAAGCTCCGCGACATTGTGGCCTTCCCGCAACACGAAAATGCGATCCGACCCTTCGATGACTTCCTCCAGTTCGGACGAAATCATCAGGACGCCGAGACCGTCCTCCGCGAGTTGCTTGATGATCCTCTGAATCTCGGCCTTGGCGCCGACGTCGATGCCGCGTGTGGGTTCGTCGAGCAGCAGCAGGGCGGGTTTCATCGCCAGCCAGCGCGCGAGCAGCACCTTTTGCTGATTGCCGCCCGACAATTCGCGGATCGGCTGATCGGGACCCGCGCATTTGACGCCGAGGCTCTTGATGAATTTCTCCACCACCGCGCGCTGCTTCGCCCCGTCGACGATTCCGGCTCGCGTCAGTTGCGGCAGCAGCGCCAGCGTCAGGTTCTCGGCGACCGACATGTCGGGAATGATGCCCTCCAGCTTGCGGTCCTCGGAGGCGAAGCCGATCCCGCATGCAATCGCGTCCGCCGGTTCGTGCGGCGAGAACGCCTGTCCCTTGAGGGCGAATTGGCCTGAACGAAGCGGGTCGGCGCCAAAGACCAGACGCGCGGTCTCCGTCCGACCCGAGCCCAGCAGCCCTGCGAAGCCGACGATTTCGCCCTTGCGCACGTCGAAGGAAATGTCGTGGACCATATGGCCCGCTTTGAGATTTTTGGCCTGAAGCACGACGTCGCCGATGGGCGTCGCCCGTTCGCCGAACGCCGTCGCGCTTTTGGCGACCTGCGCGACGTCGCGGCCGAGCATGCTCGCCACCAATTCGACCTTGCTGATGTTCTTCATTTCTGACACCCGCACGGTGCGGCCGTCGCGCATGATCGTCACGCGATCGCACACGGCGTAGAGTTCGTCGAGCTTGTGGCTGACGAAAATCACGGAGACGCCCGCCCCCTTGAGTTGCCTGATGACATCGAACAGAACCTTGACCTCGCGCTCGTCCAGCGACGAGGTCGGCTCATCCATGATGACCAACCGGGCCTGAAAGCCGATGGCGCGCGCGATCGCCACCATCTGTTGCGTAGCCGTGCTGAAACGCATCAACGGGCGGCGCACGTCGATGTCGACCTGAAACCGGGCGAGCAGGGCGCGCGCCTGCGCGTGCATGGCGGACCAGTCGAGCAGCCCGAAGCGGCGGCTTTCCCGCCCCAGACAGATATTCTCCGTCACCGAGCGGTAGGGGACGAGGTTGATCTCCTGATAGATCGTGCTGATGCCTTTCGCCTGCGCGTCCTGCGGGGATTTCGCCTCGAATCCGTCGCCGCCGAAAGCGATTTCGCCAGAATCACGAGCGACATAGCCCGTCAGGATTTTTATCATCGTGGACTTGCCGGCGCCGTTCTGCCCGATCAGCGCGTGGACCTCGCCAGCGCGGACTTCCAGCGTCGCCTCGCTCAAGGCGGGGATGCCGCCAAACGCCTTGTTGACGCCGCGCATCGACAGCAGCGGCGCTGCGGCGGAGACCGTCGAGGTCATGAATGCTCGCCTTTACCTGCCAAGGCCTCGCTCCCGATGCGCTGCGCGTCATGCGCCGGAAGGCCCGGCAAGGCTTTCGCCAAACCGGGCCTCCCGTTTTTATCGACGAAACTTCAGCGCGTCAGTAGGAGCCGGCGAGGCTCGCCGCCGCGTTGCTGGAATCGTAGAAATTGTCTTTGTTGGTCATGATCGGGGGAATCTTCTCGCCCTTGGAATAGGCGATGGCGGCGGCGTAAGCGGCGGGCCCGAAGCGCGGGTTGCATTCGACCGTCGCGCCCATCTTGCCGTCGATGATGGCCTGAAGGCCGTCCTTCTCGCCGTCGATGGAGACGATCATTATGTCCTTGCCGGGCTTCTTGCCAGCAGCCTCGATCGCCGCGATGGCGCCGATCGCCATTTCGTCGTTGTGGGCGTAGATCACAGTCGCTTCCGGATGCGCCTGCAACAGCGCTTCCGCCACCTGACGTCCCTTGTCGCGCGCGAAGTCGCCGCTCTGCGATGCCACGATCTTCATGTCGGGATGCTGGGCGATGACGGTGTCGAAGCCCTTCTTGCGGTCGTTGGCGGGCGAGGAGCCGGTGGAGCCTTCGATCTCAAGGATCGTCGCCTTGCCCCCCGTCGCCTTGACCAGCCATTCGCCGGCCTGCGTGCCTTCCAGCACAAAGTCGGAGCCGATGAAGGCCACATAATCCTGGCCCGCCTTAGCGAGCTTGGCGTCGACGCTGCGGTCGATCAGGAACAGCGGGATGCCGGCCTTCTTGGCGGCCATGACGGCGGGAATCAGCGGCTTCTCCTCGCGCGGCGACAGGAAGATCACATCGACCCCCTGCGCGATCATGGAGTTGACGTCGGCGACCTGTTTGGCGGCGGAGCCGGCGGCGTCCGTGTAGACAAGCTGCCAGCCAAGCTTCTCGGCCTCCGCCTTCATGCTGGCGGTCTGCGCGAGACGCCAGGGGTTGTTGCTCTCGGTCTGGGCGAAGCCGACCTTGTAGGTGGCCTTGGGCTTCAGCGGCGGCAGGCCGTCGGCGAGCGCGCGCGTCACGAAGGCGCCGGCCATCGCCGCCGTCGATAAAAGAACCACACGTCGGTTCATGATCGTCATCAAGCTCTCCTGAGTTTCCTCGGGCGCGCATGTGCCCACGCGTCCTCATTGCGGATTAACTCGATAATGATATTATCAGTCAAGGCTAAAATGTCAGTGCGCCATTTAAAGGCGGGCGACGGCAGGGAGGGGGGAGGGCGAGAATGGTCAAGCGCGCTTCCTTGTGGACTCGGCGAGGTCTGCGGGATCGCGGCGGGACGCTCGCGAGCGGGGTGAACTCAAGTCCCCCGCCGCAGGTCGAAACGCCCACGCCGGCGAAGGGGCCGTCCCCCCCGACGCGGGGAAAAGCGACGATGACGGACGTCGCCCGGCTCGCGGGCGTTTCCCAGACCAGCGTTTCGTTGATTCTCAACAACACCATCTCGGCGAGAATATCGGCCTCGACGCGCGAGCGCGTCATCGCGACCGCGCGCGAGGTCGGCTACGAACTGCCCGGCGCGCGCCGCGTGATTGTCGACGCCCCCCGCCGGAGCGTCATCGCCTACATCGTCGATGAAATCTCGACCAGCCCGCATCCGGTCGTCAGTTTCGACGGCGCCCGCGACGCTGCGTGGGAGAACGGCTTCCTGGTGGCGGCTCATGTTACACGCTCCAACCCGGAAATCGAGGCGATGACGGTGGAGGCGATCCTCAG
>JAYVYJ010000167.1:0-7830 GCA_043784465.1 Hyphomicrobiales bacterium | reverse complement strand
GCGCCGCCAGCATTTCAATACAGGTCTGCGCGTTCGGCTCGCCCGGCATCTCGCGCACGCGCATGAAATGCGCGGGGTCGTTGGCCAGTCGGCTGCGATGCGTCATGGGCAGCGCGAGGTCGGAACGCCGCGGCGCGATGCACTCGTACTGTTTTTGCACGGCACGCCAGCATCAAGGTGGCCGAGGCGGCCAAGGTGATCGAGAACACCCAGCGCGACCTCAACATCGCCATCGTCAACGAGTTCGCGCTGATCTTCGCACGGCTGGGCATCGACACCGAGGCGGTGCTCAAGGCGGCGGGGACGAAATGGAACTTCCTGCCGTTCCGCCCGGGTCTCGTCGGCGGACATTGCACGGGCGTCGATCCCTGGTATCTCGCGCACAAGGCGCAGGCTGTCGGCTATTACCCTGAAATCATTCTGGCGGGCCGGCGCCTCAACGACTCGATGGGGCCTTACGTCGCGAGCCAGACCATCAAGGAGATGGTCAGGAAGCGCATCCACGTCGTGGGCGCGCGCTGTCTCGTTCTGGGTCTCGCCTTCAAGGAGAATTGCCCGGACCTGCGCAACACGCGTATCGTCGATTTCGTACATGAATTGAAGGATTTCGGCGTCAACGTCGATGTGGCCGATCCTTGGGTGGTGGCCGAAGACGCCAAGCGCGAATACGACATCGAACTCGTCAAGGAACCGGAACAAAACGCTTACGACGCAATTATCGTTGCGGTGGCCCACGACGAATACAAAAAGCTGGGAGCTTCCGGCATCCATGCCTTTGGGCGCCATCCTCACGTCCTGTTCGATCTCAAATACGTTCTTTCGGTCGAAGATTCCGATCTGCGTCTCTGACGTCTTCAAAATCGCGTAAAAAGGGGGAGGGACGACGTGACTTTGGTGATCGAGGCCAACTTGGCCGGGCCAGCCGAGGCGTCGCCTCCGAAGTCCGACCGAGGCGGCTTTGCGCGGGCCAAACCCGGTCTGCCGATTCTGGACCGAATGGGCGTGCAATTGCCCGGCGCGCTGGCGGCGGCTGTGGGACCGTTGTTCTACTATACTTGGGACCCTTACGCTTCTACTTCCCTTTTGGGCATGCTCGACGCTTACGCGGGATCTCTGCTCTCAGTCGGACTTGGCTTTTACGTCCTCAAGCGTGTGACGAGTTTTCCCACCAGCCACGCGGCGGCGGGCGTTCTGCCGATCTTCGCGACCGCCTTCGCGCTGGTGCTGGGCGCTCTGGCTCTGGTAGGCTGGCGATTCGACTGGGCGCCGGTTTCGATTGGTTTCGCATTGTCGGTTTTGTGGATGACAGGCGTGTTAGGGTTGGCGCATCGGGGTCGCCACCGCCAGTTCGCGCTGCTGCCCATCGGCGACACGCTGTCGCTGACGACCCAGCCCGGGCCGAAATGGAAAGTGCTGGCCGCGACGCCCACGCTGCCCTCGCCCTGCGACGGCGTGGTGGTGGATTTGCGCGCCGACATTCCCGGCCATTGGGAGCAGTTCCTGACAAGCTGCGTATTGTCGGGGGTGCCGGTTTACCACGTCACGCAGGCGCGAGAGATGCTGACGGGACGGCTCGACATCCGCCATCTGTCGGAAAACATGTTGACTTCGCACGATCCCCGCCACGGCTATCTCGCGCTCAAGCGCATATTCGACACTGTGGGCGCGTTGCTGGCGCTGGTCGCACTGGGGCCGCTGCTGCTGCTGGTCGCGCTGGCGGTAAAACTGGACTCGCCGGGGCCGGCTTTGTTCACGCAATACCGCATCCGCAAGGGCGGCTCCAAATTCACGATTTACAAATTCCGCACGATGAAAGTGGGGGCCGCCGCGCCGCTTTCGCGCAACGACGCGATGACGAAGAACCAGGACCCGCGCATTACGCGCATCGGCGCGTTCCTGCGCAAGTCGCGCGTCGACGAGTTGCCGCAGATCCTCAACATTCTGAAAGGCGAGATGAGCTGGATCGGTCCGCGCCCCGAAGCGGCGCCGTTGGCCGAATGGTACGAGAGCCAGCTTCCGTTCTACCAATATCGCCACATCGTGCCGCCGGGCATCACCGGCTGGGCGCAGGTCAATCAGGGCCATGTGACGGACCCCAGCGACGTGCTCGACAAGTTGCATTACGACTTTTTCTACATCAAGAATTTCTCGCTCTGGCTCGACATGCTGGTGGTGCTCAAGACGTTGCGGACGATCCTGACCGGGTTTGGCGCGCGCTGATGCAAAGTCTTTCCAGCGATGCGGTCGCCTACCACGAGGCTTTGGCTGCGGGTTGGTCGGCGCGCTATGCGTCGGGCGGCATGCGCCGCCGCGCCGAATTTTTCCTTGCCGACGTACTCCCCCGGCTGTCTCCAGAGGGGGATTGGCTCGATGTGGGCTGCGGGAGCGGCGTGTTCAGCGCGATGCTGGCGCAAACCGGCGCGCGGGTGCTGGGCGTCGACGGCTCCGCCGCGATGGTGGTTGCCGCCCGCGCCAACGTGCCCGCCGCCCGCTTCGAAGTGGCGCGTGTCGAGGAGGTCGAACGGCTTGGTGGGCCGTTCGACGGCGCGATTTCGCTGAGCGTGCTAGAATATCTCGACGACCCGCAAGCGGCGCTCGCGGCGCTTTCGAAACGGTTGAAGCCTGGCGCGCGGCTGTGCGTCTCGCTGCCCAACCGAACCTCGACGCTACGCGCGGCCCAAAGGCTGATGCGCCCGCTTGTCGAGCGCGCAGGACTGAAGTCGCTCGCTTACCTCGACAGTTCCCGTCGCTTGTGGTCGCGGCGCGAGACTGAGGCGCTGGTTGGCGGCGCGGGCTTCGAGGTGGAGGCGGTTCTGGGGTTCGATCCTGTCGCGCCGCGTGCGCTCTGGCCGCTGGTGTCGCCGAGCCTGTGGTTCGTAGTCGCGCGTCGGTTTCCGTCACGTTAACCCTTACGTGCGAAGGCTTAGGCCGACTCGTGAGCCTGGGGCCGTCGCGTGAGACTTTCGACTTCCATTTTTGCCTGCATCGCGTTTTTGGCGGCGGCCCCGGGGCTTGCGCGCGCCGACGACGTGAAACCGCCGCCGACCCTGAGCGTCATCGCGCCGACGACCAACGTTCCCGTCGATCAACTCATGGCGGCGGGGTCGCTGCCCGATCTGGTGCAGGGCGCCGCTTCGGCCCCGGTCACCGTCATCGAATATGCCTCGATGACCTGCGCGCATTGCGCGGCGTTTCACGACACGACCTGGCCGGAGTTCAAGAGCAAGTACGTCGACACCGGCCGCGTCAAATTCATCCTGCGCGAATTCCCGCTCGATCCCCTCGCCACCGCCGCCTTCATGCTGGGCCGCTGCGCAGGACCCGAGAAGCGCAATCTTCTGATCGACCAGCTTTTCTCGCAGCAGAAGACCTGGGCCTTCGTCGACAAGCCCATCGAGCCGCTGCTGGCCATGGTCAAGACAGTCGGCTTCTCGCAGACCGATTTCGAGACCTGCCTGCGCAACGAGGAACTCTACGAGCAGGTGAGCCAAAGCCGCGAGCGCGCGGCGGAGGCCTTCAACATCGATTCGACGCCGACGTTTTTCGTCAACGGGCGCAAATTGACGGGCGAAGTCTCGCTCGTCGATTTCGACAAGACCATCGAGCCGCTGACGCGCTGACGGGCTTTCTCCGGGGATAACCGAATCGAGCGCTTGATCGCGGCGGCCGACTTGTAGAGCGTCGGGTGTTGTGATTCCCTCGTGTTTCGAGGCGGAGGGACCCGGCGGCATATGAAATTCGATCGGCTGAAACTGGCCGGGTTCAAGAGTTTTTGCGATCCCGTGGAATTCAAGATCGAGCCGGGCCTCACCGGCATCGTCGGTCCAAACGGCTGCGGCAAGTCCAATCTCGTCGAAGCCATGCGCTGGGTCATGGGCGAGAATTCTTACAAGAACATGCGCGCTTCCGGCATGGAGGACGTGATCTTCGCCGGCTCGGGCCGGCGCCCCTCGCGCAACATCGCCGAAGTCGGCCTCGTGCTCGACAATTCCGACCGACGCGCGCCTGCCGCCTACAATGACGCCGACGTGCTCGAAGTCGTGCGCCGCATCGAGCGAGACAAAGGCTCGTCCTACCGCATCAACGGCCGCGAGGCGCGCGCGCGCGACGTGCAACTGCTGTTCGCCGACGCCTCGACCGGCGCCCGCTCGCCCGCGATGGTGCGGCAGGGCCAGATCGGCGAGATCATCGCCGCCAAACCCTCCGCTCGGCGGCTGGTGCTGGAGGAGGCGGCGGGCATCTCCGGCCTGCATTCGCGCCGCCACGAGGCGGAACTGCGGCTCAAGGCGGCGGAGGAAAATCTCGCCCGCGTCGAAGACGTAATGAAAAACGTCGACGCGCAGGTCGAAAGCTTGCGCCGGCAGGCGAGGCAGAGCCAGCGCTACAAGGGGCTGGCCGCCGAAATCCGGCGCGGCGAGGCCCTCTCGAAGCTCATCGCGTGGCGGGCCGCCGATGCCGAGGCGCGCGAGGCGGAGACGGCGTTCGCCGCGCTGACCGGGGATGTCGCGGACCGGACGCGCCTCCAGGCCGAGACCGCCCGCGCGCAGGCGATGGCCGCCGCCGATTTGCCCGCGCTGCGCGACGCCGAGGCCCGCGCCGGGGCGGCTTTGCACCGCCTCGTCGCCGCGCGCGACGTGCTGGCGGGCGAAGAGAAACGCGCCGAGTCGCGCGCCAGCGAACTGCGCCGCCGCGTCGAGCAGATGGGCGGCGACATCGCGCGCGAGCAATCGCTGGTCGCTGACGCGACGCAGGCCGTCGAGCGGCTCGACGCGGAAGCCGAATCGCTGGAGGCGCACGACGATCCCGAGGACGCCCGTGCGCAAGCCGCCGAACGCGAAGCGGAGGCGGCCGACGGGCTCGCCGAGTTCGAGCAGGTCCTGGCGCAGGCGCAGAGCGCGGCGGCCGACCTCACCGCGCAACGCAACGCGATGGGCGCCGCTCTGGACGAAGAGATCAGGCGCTGGCGACGTTACGAGGACGAACTCGCCACAATCAGGCGCGAGCGCGAGGCGCTGCCCGGCGCCGGGGACGACGAAGCCGCGTTCGAAGACGCCTCCGCGCTTCTCGAAGAGCTGATGGAGCAACTGGCCGAGGCCGAGGCCGTCGCGCTGGACGCCGAGGAGGCCCATTCCACCGCCCGCGACGCCGACGCCCACGCCCGCCCCCCGCTCGCGGAAGCCGAGAAAGGGGCGCAGCGGCTGGAAACGGAAGCGCACACGCTGGAGAAGCTGCTGGGATCGGGCGCCGGCGCCGAGCATCCCCCCGTACTGGAGGCCATCGTCGCCCAGCGGGGCTACGAGACGGCGCTAGGCGCGGCGCTGGGGGACGATCTGGACGCCTCGACCTCCGAGGGCGCGCCCGCGCGCTGGGCAGGCGCTCTTGCGGAAGGCGATCACTCGCTGCCGACGGGCGTCGTAAGCCTCGCCGCGCATATCGAGGCGCCCGACCAACTGGCGCGCAGAATGCGCCAGATCGGGATCGTGACGCGCGCGCAGGGCGCGGCGCTCGCGGCGGGCCTGAAGCCCGGTCAACGGCTGGTGAGCCCCGAAGGCGATCTCTGGCGGTGGGACGGTTTTTGCGCGGCGGCGGAAGCGCCGACGCCCGCCGCGCGGCGGTTGGTCGAAAAGAACCGGCTGGGCGATCTCGTCTTGCAGGCAAGAGCGGCGCGGGCCGACGCGGAGGCCAAGCGCGAGCAGGCGTCCCAAGCGGCGAGCGCCCTGCGCGACGCCGCCGCTTTCGAGAGCGAGGCGCGGCGTCGGGGACGCGAGGCGCGCACCGCCGCCGACGGTGCGCGCGACAAACTCTCCGCCGCCGAACGCCGCCGGGCGCAGACGCGCACGAAGCTTGCCGCGCTCGACGAGGCCCTCGCCCGCGCCGCTTCGGCGCACAACGAGGCGGTAGAGCGCCGCAACGCGGCCGGGGCTGCGCTTCAGGCGTTGCCCGCCGGTGAGACGCTGACGGGGGAACTGGAAAGCGCCCGCGTGCGCGCCAGCGAAGCCCGCGCCCGGCATGCCGAAGTCAGGGCGTTCGCCCGCGATCTTGTGCGCGAACTGGAATCGCGCGCGAACCGCCGCCGCGCCGTCGCCGAGGAGCGGCGTTCGTGGTCGGAGCGGAGGGCCAAGGCCGAGGCGCATATCGGCGACATTTCCGAGCGGCGCAGCGGCGTCGAGGAGGAACTGGAGACGTTGGAGGATGCGCCCGCGCAATTCGCCCAGCAACGCCGGTCCTTGATGTCGGAACTCAGCCTCGCCGAGGCAGCGCAAAAGGGGGCGGTCGACGCGCGCGCCGCCGCCGAGACGAAACTCGCCGAGGCCGACCGCGCCGCGCGCGGCGCGCTGGAGGCGATGTCGGCCTCACGCGAAAGGCGCGCCGTCGCCGAAAGCCGAGTCGAGGCCGCAAGGCGCCGTCGCGAGGACTTAGGCCAGACCATTCTCACCGAACTGGAGACCGACCCGCACGGCCTGAACGAACTCGCCGGCGTCAAGCGCGACGACCCGCTTCCCGCCGCCGAGATCATCGACCGGCGACTGGAACAATTGAAGCAGGAGCGCGACCGGCTCGGCGCCGTCAACCTGCGCGCGGACGACGAACTGGCCGAGATCGAAAGCGGGCGGGCGAAAATGGCCGCCGAACAGGCCGACCTCAGCGAAGCCATCAAACGTCTGCGCTCGGCGATCTCCAGCCTCAACGCGGAAGGACGCGAGCGTCTGCTCGCCGCTTTCACCGTGGTGAACGGCTATTTCTCGGAGCTGTTCACGACGCTGTTCGAGGGCGGCACGGCGGAATTGCAGTTGATCGAATCCGACGACCCGCTCGACGCGGGGCTCGAATTGCTGGCGCGTCCTCCCGGCAAGAAGCCGCAAACGCTCACGCTGCTGTCGGGCGGCGAGCAGGCGTTGACCGCCATGGCGCTGATCTTCGCGGTGTTTCTCACCAACCCGTCGCCGATCTGCGTGCTCGACGAAATCGACGCGCCGCTCGACGATTACAACGTCGAGCGTTTTTGCGACCTGCTGGAGGCGATGCGCGAGCGCTCCGACACGCGCTTCGTCACGATCACGCACAACCCGGTGACAATGGCGCGCATGGATCGCCTGTTCGGCGTGACCATGCCCGAGCGCGGCGTCAGCCAGATCGTCTCGGTGGATCTCGCGACGGCGGAAACCTTTCTGGAGGCGGGTTGAGGGTTGGGGCGCAATCCGCGGTCATGGCGAGGAGCGCAGCGACGAAGCCATCCCGGGGCCGCCATTCTCCCAATCCCTCCGCCGCCTCTCCTACCCGAAGCGCACCCCGATCCGCGCCCGCAAATCCGTAAGTTGACTTCGCGTCGCCCATCCCCGAAACGACCGCAAGACATACCGGGACGCCCATGACCGCCAGCAAAACCCATCGTTTGCGCACGCGCCTCGTTCATTCCGGACATGACAAGGAGACATCGCTGGGTTTCGTCAATCTTCCGGCTTTTCGCGGCTCGACCGTGTTGTTCCGCGACACCGCCTCGTTGAAGACTTTCAACCAGCGCTACACCTATGGCACGCACGGCACCCCGACGACCGACGCGCTCGCCGCCGCGTGGACCGAACTCAGCGGCGCCGCCGGAACCGCGATGACTCCCTCGGGCCTGTCGGCCATCGCGATGGCGCTGCAAGCGGTGTTGAAGGGCGGCGATCATCTGCTGATGACCGACTCGGCCTATTTTCCCGCGCGCCGCTTCGCCGAGCAAGTCCTCCGCCCCTATGGCGTCGAGACGACTTATTACGATCCGGCGCTGGCGGCCGACATCGGCAGGCTCATCCGCCCCAACACCAAAGCTATCCTCACCGAGGCGCC
>JAYVYJ010000166.1:0-13899 GCA_043784465.1 Hyphomicrobiales bacterium | reverse complement strand
ATGAACGCGAACACCCCGGGCGCGCCCGCCGCCTTGAGAATATAGGCGATGACGAACGAACTGAAAATGACCGATAGCCGGCTCCACGAATAAACGAAGCCCGCCGCCCGCGCGCGCAGGCCCGTGGGGAACAGTTCCTGCTGATAGGCGTGGAACGAATAGGACATGCTGTTCGCCGCGATCTGGAGCATGAGGCCCATCGCGATGATCACAGGCGCTTGGGTCGTCGCGCCGAAGGCGAGGCCGCACACGAGGATCGTCGAAGCGGCCCCGACAATCACCCATTTGCGTTCGATTTTGTCGCCCACGAAGAACCCGAGCAGCGGCCCCAGCGGCGCGGCGAGGGCGATCAGCGTCGTGAAGCCAAGACTTTTGGTGATCTCGACGCCCTGTGCGATCAGCAGCGTCGGCACCCAGTTCTGGAAACCGTAGAAGCCGATGGTCTGAAACACGTTGAACAGGCTCAACAGGATCACGCGTCCGCGCACGGGCGGTTTCCAAAGGTCGGCGAAGCGGCTGGCTGTCGAGACCGGCTCGACAGGACCCGGCGCGGGCAGCGGCTGGCCCGATTGCGCCTCGGCCTCCGCCTCCAGATTTCGCAGAATGGCGTCGGCCTCCGCCAGCCGCCCTTGCCGGGCAAGCCAGCGCGGGCTCTCCGGGAGCGAGAAACGCAGCAGGCCGATCAGCAGCGCGGCGGCGGCCCCCACCAGAACGACCCAGCGCCAGCCGTCGAGGCCAAAGGGTTTGAGCGGAGTCAGGAAATAAGCGAGCGCGGAAATGGTGGGCACGCAGCAGAAGCCGATGGCCTGAGAGCAGGCGAAAGCCTTGCTGCGCATATGCCGGGGCGACATTTCGCTGAGGTAAGCGCCGATCGTGACCATTTCGACGCCCAGACCGACGCCCGAGACGAAACGCCAGATGTTGAGGCCGAAGGCGTCGTTCTGCAACGCCACCATGACGTTGGCGACCGTGTACCAGATCAGCGAAACCGTGAAAATCGGACGGCGTCCGAAATGGTCGGCGAGGAAGCCGCAGACGAGGGTGCCCACGAACAGGCCGGAGAACAAAGCCGCGATGAAGCTCGCCACGCCAGTCGTGCCGAACAGCCCCGTCGTGGTCTGCGTCAGTACGCCCGATTTGACGAGGCCGGGCGCGACATAGGCGGAAAATAGCAGGTCGTAGAGTTCGAAGAACATGCCGAAGCTCAGCAGCAGGATCGCCCGCCAGACGGCCGGGGTCGCGGGCAGCCGGTCGATACGCGCGGAAATTTCGCCCGCAGTGGTGGGGTGAGTCGCGGCGTCCATAAATCCTCCCGGCGGGTTTCCTTCCGTGGGGGCGGGCTGCGAGTCAAGGCGGAGGACTTGGCCAGCCTCGCGCGCGTCAGGACTTGCCAGGCTCGGGTTCTTCGTCCCCCAACTCACCTTCGATGAGGTCGTCTTCGTCCTCCTCGACCGGGTACTCATACTGGAAGCCGTTGAGCCCGAGGTTGAACTCTAGCGTCTCCAGAATGCGGCGGACACGGGCCGGCGGGTCGTTGGGGCCGACGACATAATATGGCTTGCCGTCGACGCCGAACGTGAAAGTGACGTCGGCCGGCGTCACGTCGCCAAAGATGCGCTCCAGATCGCCGAGGTCGTCGGGCGGCGTGAAACCGTTGGACGCCCCATAGGCGGCGGCGTCGCGCACAAGCTTGCGGGCGACGTCCGGATCCATCGGCGCCGCGGCGATCTCTTTGTCCGTCTGATCACGATAAAACTCATAGTCCTCGGCGTCGAAGACCCGGAAATACGCGTCCTTGATCCCCAGACACCACGGGTCCAGCAGGAAGACGCAGGCGCCGTAGCGGCCGAGCGTCAGCTTGCGGGCGATGAACAGCGTCCCCATGCCGCGCTTTTCGAAATCCTCCGTCATCATGCAGGCGACGATGGGTGAGGCGGCAAGGTCGATGTGGCGCGGCTTCGAGATCGCCAGTTCGCGCCGCTGGGCTTCGAGCTTTTCGGCCACGATCGTCTTGCGCTTGGCGGCCTTCGCCGCCGCCTTGCGCAGCCTCTGACCTTGGGAAACCGTCATGGAAGGCGACTCGCTCGTGCGTTGTGCACCTTCGCACGCTAAACATGAGCGACGCGCCCTCGACAAGAACAACCGCCATGATCGTCACTGTCTTCCGTCACCGTCTGAACCCCGACACCCGGCCCGAGTACGATGCGCTGCTGATGCGCATCGTCGAATTGTCGAAGACGATCCCCGGCTATGTGAGCCAGAAGCGGTTCACCGCCGACGACGGCGAGCGCGTCACCGTGGTCGATTTCGCGACCGAGGAAGGCCAGCGGGCCTGGGCGACGCATCCCGACCACATCGAGGAGATGAAGCTTGGCCATCAAAAACTTTATACCGACTTCAAAGTTCAGGTCTGCGACGTGAGGCGCACGGCGAAAAAGGCGGTCTAGGCACGCGCCGCGCCGGCCTTGCTCGACTTGTCTTGCGCAGCCTCTAAGATGACGGGATGATCTTTGCCGACGATCCGCTCACCCGCGCCAAGGAAATCCTCGGGCGTCTCGTCGCTTTTCCGACGGTAAGCGATCGCTCGAACCTCGAACTGATGGCGTTCGTCGCCGATTATCTTCGCAGCCTCGGCGCCGAACCCATGCTCGCGCCCAATCGGCAGGGCGACAAGACGGCGCTTCATGTGGATTTCGGACCCCGGACGGACGGGGGCGTGCTACTGTCGGCCCATACCGACGTCGTGCCGGTCGAGGGCCAGCCGTGGAGCGTCGACCCGTTTACGTTGCGCGAGGCGGAAGGGCGGCTCTTCGGGCGAGGCGCCTGCGACATGAAAGGTTTTGTCGCGTGCGCGCTGGCGGCGGCGCCGTCGTTTTTGGCCGCTGGCCGGTCAATCCAGATGCTCCTGAGCTATGACGAAGAGACAACTTGTCTGGGTTCGCTCGACTTCATCCGCCGCTTCGGAATCGACATTCCCCGGCCCGCCGTCGTGATCGTGGGCGAACCCACTGAGATGGAGGTGGCCGACGCGCACAAGGGGGTTGCGACTTTCCGAACCATCGTGCGCGGAGTCGAGGCCCATTCTGCGCGGCCCTCGCTGGGCGCCAGCGCCATTTCGGCGGCCGCCGAAATCGTGCGCGAGATCGACCGTCTCGCACGTCAGGAGGAGGGGCGCCCCGGCCCGGACGTCCGCTTCGATCCGCCTTATGCGACCTATCATGCGGGAACCGTCGCCGGGGGCACGGCGCGCAATATTCTGGCGCGCGAATGCGTGATCGGCTGGGAGTTTCGAGGCTTGCCCGGCATGAGAGCGAAGGAGGCTATGGCCGAGGTCGATGATTTTGTCGCCGCGCAGGCCCTGCCGCGCCTGCGCCGCTATCGCCGCGAGCCGACCGTGGAGACGGTGATGGACGTCGACGTGCCCGGCCTCGCCGCCGAGGCGGGTTCGTCCGCCGCGACGCTGGCGCTGCGGCTCGCACGCGCCAACGCGACCGTCGCCGTACCCTTCGCAACGGAAGCCGGGCATTTTCAGGCGGCGGGGGTGTCCACGATCGTCTGCGGACCAGGCTCCATCGTGCAAGCGCACAAGCCCGACGAATATATCGAGACGGAACAACTGGCGCTTTGCCTGGGTTTCCTTCATCGGCTCTACAGCGACGCCTAGGCGCCGCTGTCATAAACTCGCAACCGGCTCGTCCTAGAGGCGTCCCGTCACCGATGGGAGCTATGGTCATGCCTATCAACAAGTTCTTGTATTTTGGCGACTTCTTCGCCATTCCCGTGGCGCTCGTCGTATTTGCCTGGCTGGCGTTCGCGACGCGCGGCCTCGCCGCCGTTCCGGCCTATGCAGAGGGGCTCGCGGCCGGCGTGTTTGTCTGGACGCTCGCCGAATACTGGATACACCGTACCCTTTACCACCACGCGCCCTGGCTCTCCCAATTGCACGACCGTCATCATGAGGCCCCTCGTGCTTATATCGGCGTACCGTCGTTCCTCTCTTCGGGGATCGTCGTATTCATCGCCTACATGCCGTTTTTCATGTACGCGCCGATCTTCGCGGACGGCTTCGTCTCGGGGGCGCTGATCGGCTATGCGGCTTACATGATGGTTCATCATGCTACGCACCATTGGACCCTTGCGCCAGGCGACTGGCTCTATCCAGCCCGCCTCCGCCATTTGGGGCATCACTACCACGACGACATTCATTTCGGCATCGTCACCGGGGTCTGGGATCGCATTTTCGGAACGGCGGGACGGCGCCGGAATCGTTTGGCGGGCGTTTAAAAACGTGCCGCCGTTTGCCCTGCCTGCGGTTTCGCGGTAGGGCAAGGGCAGCCAGCAAGCTGCTGAAACCAATAAAACGCTGGGATGCCCATTGACTCGTCCTTCCACTCCGTTGCTCGACCGCGCCGATACGCCGGAACTTCTTCGGAAATTAAGTCCCAACGATCTCAGGCAATTAGCCGACGAGTTGCGCGCCGAGACGATCAGCGCCGTGTCGGTGACGGGCGGGCATCTTGGCGCGGGTCTCGGCGTAGTCGAACTCACCGTTGCGCTGCACTATGTATTCGACACGCCGCGCGATCGCATCGTTTGGGACGTCGGCCATCAGGCTTATCCTCACAAAATTTTGACCGGACGGCGTGCGCGCATCCGTTCTCTGCGCCAGGGCGGGGGACTTTCGGGCTTCACCAAGCGCTCGGAGAGCGAATACGATCCTTTCGGCGCCGCACATTCCTCGACTTCGATTTCTGCGGGCCTCGGCATGGCGGTGGCGCGCGACCTCGACGGCCGCGACAACAGCGTGATAGCCGTGATCGGCGACGGCGCGATGTCCGCCGGCATGGCCTACGAGGCGATGAACAACGCCGGGGCGCTGAAATCGCGGCTTATCGTCATTCTCAACGACAACGACATGTCGATCGCCCCCCCGGTGGGCGCACTTTCCGCCTATCTGGCCAAGCTTGCCTCCAGCCCGACGTGGCTCGGCCTGCGCGATCAGGCCAAGCAACTCGCCAAGCACTTTCCCGGCTTCATCTACAAAGGCGCCAAGCAGGCCGAGGAGTATGGTCGGAGCATCGTCGTAGGCGGCGGCACCCTGTTCGAGGAACTGGGGTTCTATTACGTCGGCCCGATCGACGGGCATAACCTCGACCACCTGCTTCCCATCTTGAAGAACATAAAAGAGCAGAAGGGGCCGGTTCTGCTTCATGTCGTGACCAAGAAGGGCAAGGGCTACGGCCCCGCCGAGGCGGCGAGCGACAAATATCACGGGGTCAACGCCTTCGACGTCGTCACCGGCAAGCAAAGCAAGCCCAAAGCCAATGCGCCCGCCTACACCAAGGTTTTCGCCGACGCTCTCGTGCAGGAGGCGGGTTATGACCCCAAGGTGGTCGCCATCACTGCCGCCATGCCGGGCGGCACCGGGCTCGACACGTTCGGCAAGGCCTTTCCTGACCGCACGTTCGACGTCGGCATCGCCGAGCAGCATGCGGTGACGTTCGCGGCGGGTTTGGCGACCGAAGGGTTCAAGCCGTTTTGCGCAATCTATTCGACGTTTCTGCAACGCGGCTACGACCAGCTCGTTCACGACGTGGCGTTGCAGAATCTCCCCGTCCGTTTCGCCATCGACCGCGCCGGGCTTGTGGGCGCGGACGGGGCGACGCATGCGGGCGCGTTCGATCTCGCCTATCTCTGCTGCCTGCCCAACATGGTGGTGATGGCTGCGTCCGACGAAGCCGAACTCAAGCACATGGTCGCCACCTGCGTTTCCTATAACGACGGCCCCATCGCGCTGCGCTACCCGCGTGGCGAAGGCGTGGGCTGCGAGATGCCCGAGCGCGGCGTGCCCATCGAGATCGGCAAGGGCCGCGTCGTGCAAGAGGGTTCGCGGATCGCCATTCTTTCGCTAGGCACCCGGCTCGCCGAGGCGCAGAAGGCGGCCGAAGATCTGGACGCGCGGGGATTGTCCACGACGGTCGCGGACGCGCGTTTCGCCAAGCCGCTCGACAGGCAAATGATCCTCGATCTGGCCGACAGGCACGAGGTGCTGTTGACGATAGAGGAGGGGGCGGCTGGCGGGTTCGGTTCGCATGTGCTGACGCTGCTGGCCGAAGCCGGCCGGCTCGATCGCGGCCTCAAGGTGAGGACCCTGACGCTGCCGGACCGCTATCAGGATCACGACAAGCCGGAGAAGCTTTACGCGCAGGCCGGGCTCGACGCGGCGGCCCTCGTCGCGCGCGCCTTGCAGGCGCTGGGGCCTTCCGTGTCGGTCGAGAACTTGAGGGCGTAACCGTTAGCAGAGACGCGGCGGGGGCGGGGCCGAGCGGGCGATCTTGAGCGCCTGTTCGGGCGAGATCACGTCGTCGATCGCCAGACGGGCGAGCCCGTGGGAAAACGACCACGCGACATAGGCGATAGTTTCAAGATTGTCTCCCGCCGCGCCGGGCACGCCCCGGGCGCCCTCCATGAGGACCAGAAACGCGGCGTCCGAGGCCTGCGCCAGTTCGGCGTATTTTTCTCTCGTCTTTAACAACGGGCCAAACATTAGCCGGAACAGGCCCGGATATTTGAGCGCGAATTCGAGATAGGCGACCCCCATGCCGTTGAAGGCGAGGGCGCCTCCGGATCTGAGATTTTCAGCGAATTCGACAAAACCCTCGGCGGCCACCGCCGCCAGCAGATGCTCTTTATCCTGAAAATGCCGGTAAGTGGCGGTCGCCGAGACGCCGACGCGTCTCGCCGCCTCACGCAGGCTAACCGCCCCCGGCCCTTCGCGCGACAGCAGATCGCGCGCGGCGGCGATGAGCGCGGGCCGGAGGGCGCCGTGGTGATAAGATGCTCGTTTGAAACCGGACATGGCCGCTTTTTACGTCGGGTCGACGCAGTTCTCATGCGTCACCAAGCCTGTTAACATGACTTAACGCATCGCGTCGCCGCGACGTTCAATGGCTCGACCGGAGCGCGGCTTTGCGCTATCGGGCGGAAAAGGGAGGACGCGGCTAACGTCGCGGCGCAGGGGCATGAAATACATTTATCTGGCCGCGCCGGGCGTCATCGCCCTGGCCGCGCCGCTCTACAACCGGGTCGATCCCACGGTTTGGGGCATTCCGTTTTTCTACTGGTTCCAGCTTGTGTTGGTGCCGGTCTCGGCCGTCGGCATCTACTTGTACGACCGCGCGGGGCGCGCCTGATGTTCGACCATCTCAACGTCGTCGCGACGTCCGTTTTCGTCTTTTTCTTCGCGCTTGTCACCATAGTCGGGTTCATGGCCTCGCGATGGAAGCGCGGCGACCTCGATTCCATCGGCGAATGGGGCTTGGGGGGTCGCCAGTTCGGGCCGTGGGTCACATGGTTCCTGCTGGGGGGCGACCTCTATACCGCCTACACCGTCATCGCCGTCCCGGCGGTGATCTATGGCATCGGCGCCTATGGCTTCTTCGCCGTGCCCTACACCATCGTCATTTATCCGTTTCTCTACCTAACGATGCCGCGTCTCTGGGCGGTCACCCACAAGCACGGCTATCTGACAGCCGCCGATTTCGTGCTGGGGCGCTATGGCAGCCGCTCGCTGGAACTGGCGGTGGCGCTGACCGGCATTGTCGCGACGATGCCCTATATCGCGCTGCAACTGGTCGGGCTGGAAAAGGTGATCGGCGCGCTAGGCTTTGCCGGCGAGGGGATTTACGCGCATCTGCCCATCACCATCGCCTTCGTGATCCTGGCGCTCTACACCTACAAAAGCGGGCTGCGCGCGCCGGCGTTGATCGCGTTCGTCAAGGACACGATGATTTATGTGTTCATCATCGCCGCGATCATCGTCATCCCTTGGCAGCTTGGCGGCTGGGCCAAGATTTTCGCGGTCGCGCAGGACGCCTATGCGGCCAAGGTGGCGGGGGGCAAGGTTGCGGCGGCCGGGCTGACGCTCGCGCCCGCTCAGGTCGCGCCATACATCACCCTGGCGCTGGGCTCGGCGATGGCGCTGTTCATGTACCCGCACGCTCTGACGGGCACGCTCGCCGCGTCCTCGGGCCGCGCCATCCGGTTCAATACGATGACGTTGCCCGCGTATTCGTTCGTCCTGGGGCTCATCGCACTGTTGGGCATGATGGCGATTGCGGCAGGGGTAAAAGTCGGCTCGCCGCAGGATGCGGTGCCACAACTGGTGCTGTGGGCGTTCCCCGACTGGTTCGCCGGGTTCTGCTTCTCGGCGATTGCGCTGGGGGCGCTGGTGCCCGCCGCCGTGATGTCGATCGGCGCGGCCAACACGTTCACGCGCAACGTCTGGAAGCCGTTCATCCACCCCGCGATGACGCCCGCCGAAGAATCGGTGGTCGCCAAGCTGGTCTCCCTGCTCGTGAAGGTCGGCGCGCTGGGGGTGATCTTCTTCATGCCGACCAAATTCGCGCTCGACCTGCAATTGCTCGGCGGCGTCTGGATGATTCAGATTTTCCCGGCGCTGGTGTTCGGTCTGTTCACGCGCTGGTTCGGCGGGGGAGCGCTGTTTGTGGGCTGGTTGGTCGGCATCGTCGTGGGCACGTCGCTATCGTGGACGCAGACGGCATGGGTCCCGGTACACAAGCTCGACGATCTGCCGTTCTTCGGGCCGGTCGATACGGGGCTGCATTTCGCCGCCTATAACGGCCTGACGGCGGTGGTGCTCAACTTCCTTGTGGCGGCGTTGATCTCGCTGGTGTGGCGCTCGAAGGCTCCCGACGCGACAAGGCCTGAGGATTATCTGGACAGGGACGTGGCGGCGTCGGCGCGAGGTCACTGACGGCGCTGTTCCTTATCGTCGTCACGTCGTCGTCGCCGTCGTCATGGCCGGGCTTGTCCCGGCCATGACGGGATCCGGCGACCCCTTCCGATCAGTGCGCCTCTGAAAGCGAAGGCGTCGCCGCTTCCGCCGTCTTCGTCCGCTTGATGCGGAACCACGCGATGTAGAGCGCGGGGAGGAATAGCAGCGTCAGGACCGTTCCCACCACGATGCCGCCCATCATCGCATAAGCCATCGGACCCCAGAAAATCTCGCGGCTGATCGGGATCAGCGCCAGCGTCGCCGCCGCCGCCGTCAAAAGGATGGGCCGCATCCGGTGCTCGGTCGCCTCGATGACGGCGTCCCAGGCGGGGCGGCCTTCCTTTCGCAAATCCTCGATCTGGATGATGAGAATGACCGAGTTGCGGATGAGAATCCCGATCAGCGCCAGCACGCCCAGGATCGCCACGAAGCCGAGCGGCGCGCGGCTCGGCAGCAGCGCCGCCACCACGCCGATCAGCGCGAGCGGCGCTACGGCGAACACCAGAAACAGGCGCTGGAACGACTGCAACTGGATCATCAGGATCGTCGCCATGATAAACAGCATCAGCGGCGCCACGGCGGCGATAGGCCCCTGCGCCTTGCCGCTCTCCTCGACGGCGCCGCCGGCGACGATCTGATACCCGATGGGCAGCTTGGCGACGAGCGCGTCGATGCGCGGCTTGATTTCCGTCACCACGGTGGCGGGTTGCATCGGGCCGCGCACCGCCGCCTGAACGGTCACGGTGGCCTGACGCGAGCGGCGCCAGATCTTCGGTTGCTCCAGCGTGTAGCCAAACTTCGCCACGGCGGCGAGCGGCACGGACGCCCCGTTCGATCCCGTCAGTTGCAAGCTGCGCAGGGTCGCGACGGAACCGCGCTCCTCGGCCTCGGCGCGCGCGATCACGTTGATGAGATAGATGTCGTCGCGCACCTGCGTGATCGCCGCGCCGCTCACGACATTGTTGAGCGAGTTCGCGATGTCCTGCGTCGAGACGCCCAGTTGGCGCGCCTTGTCCTGCAACACTTCGACCTTGAGCACGCGCGCGGGCTCCATCCAGTCATAGACGGGCTCGGCCAGGTTCTGGCTGGTCGCCATCGCGGCGGCCACTTCCTGCGCGAGCGCGCGAGTCGCCTGAAGATCGGGACCGCTGACGCGATATTGCACGGGACGGCCGACCGGCGGGCCGATGTCCAGCAATTTCACGTAACCATCCGTGCCGGGAAACGTGCGTGTCAGGTAGTCCTGCAATTTGACGCGCAGCTTGTCGCGCGCGCCGAGACCTTTGGTCAGGATCACCGTCTGGCCGTAGCTGGGATCGCCGACCTGCACGTCGAAGGACAGCACGAACCGGGGCGCGCCAGCGCCGACATAGGTGGAGAAATGGTCGATGTCGGGATTGCCTTCGAGCATGTCTTTCTCGAACTTCGCCATTTGCGCTTCGGTCTCGTGGATCGAGGCGTTCTGCGGCAGGTTCCAGTCGACGATCAGTTCGGGACGGTCGGACGAGGGGAAGAACTGCTGCTCGACGAATTTCATGCCGTAGATCGATCCTCCGAAGGTCAAAAGCGTCAGAGCGATGGTGATCCATTTGAAGCGCGTCGCGCCGAGCAGCATGTAGTGGAAGCCGCTGGCGAACCAGCCCCGGCGGCCCTCGTGTTTGTTCTTCATCGTTTTGGGCAGCAACGTCACGCCGAGCAGTGGCGTGAACAGCACCGCCACCACCCACGACACCACCAGCGAAACGGCGATGACGACGAACAGCGTGAAGGTGAATTCACCCGCGGCGCTGGAGTTGAGGCCGATGGGAATGAACCCCGCCACCGTCACCAGCGTGCCGGTCAGCATGGGAAACGCAGTCGAGACATAAACATGCGTGGCGGCGTCGTGCAGCGAGTCGCCGACTTCCAGCCGGGCGACCATCATCTCGACCGCGATCATCGCGTCGTCGACCAGCAGTCCCAACGCGATGATGAGCGCGCCCAGCGAAATGCGTTGCAGCGAAATGTCCATCACCGACATGACGAGAAACGTGATCGCCAGCACCAGCGGGATCGCGATGGCGACGACGAGGCCCGCGCGCAACCCCAAGCTGACGAAGCTGATCGCCAGCACGATGGCGATGGCCTCGAACAGAGCTTCGGTGAAGCCCGACACCGCCTTTTCAACCATCGCGGGCTGGTCGGAGACTTTCTCGACATTCACGCCGATCGGCAGTTCGGCGACGATCTCGCCGATTTTCTTTTCGAGCGCCTCGCCGAAATGCAGCAGGTTGGCGCCCGACTTCATGCCGATGGCGAGCGCGATGGCGGGTTTGCCGTTGAAGCGGAACATTTGCTCGGGCGGATCGGCCAGCCCGCGCCGGATCGTCGCCACGTCGCTCAACGGAAAGAAGCGGTCGTTGACGCGCAGGTTGATCTTGCGCAGCGAATCTTCCGAAGTGAACTGTCCATCGACGCGCACCGAGATGCGTTCCTGCCCCGCCTCGATGGTGCCCGAGGCCGTGATCGCGTTCTGAGCGCGCAGGGATGTGGCGATGGCCTGGGGGTCGAGGCCGAGCGCGGCGGTCTTTCGCGTCGAGAAATCGAGATAGATCGCCTCGTCCTGCGCGCCGATGATCTGAACCTGACCGATATTGGGCACGGTCAGCGCCTTGGAGCGGGCGTACTCGACCTGATCGCGTAGCTGGCGGTCGGTCAGCCCGTCGGCGGTGAAGGCGTAGATGTTGCCATAGACGTCGCCGAAACGGTCGTTGAAGAACGGCCCCTGAACGCCCGACGGAAAGTTGCCCTGAACGTCGCCGATCATGTTGCGCACGCGCAGCCATTGATAGGGCACGTCGCGCGCCTTGGTGGTGGGCAGCAGATTGACGAAGACGATTGTTTTGCCCGCCGTCGTCACGCTCTTGGTGTAGTCGAGCGATTCCAGCTCTTCCAGCTTCTTCTCGATGCGGTCGGTCACCTGCTTGGCGACTTCGGCGGAACTGGCGCCGGGCCAGTTGGCCTGAATGATCATGGTCTTGATGGTGAAATTTGGGTCCTCTTCGCGACCAAGGCCCAAATAGGAGAACACGCCCGCTAGCGCGAACACGATCATGAAATACCAGACGAGCGAACGGTGTTCGAGCGCCCAGTCGGAGAGGTTGAACGGCTTCTTCGCGGCGTCGTCCGCGCGAACCGGCTTGAGCGCGTCGTCAGGAGTAAACGGCTTCATGGCGTGGCCTGCATGTCGGTTCGCACGGGCTGGCCTTCGGTCAGGCTATGGACGCCCGCCGTGACCACCTGCATGTCGGGATCGAGACCCTGCGTGACCTCGACCGGATTGGCGGGGCCTTTGGCGAGCTTGACCTCGCGTGTGGCGACCTTGCCGTCGGCCACGACCCAGACGAGGGTCTTGCCATCCCGGGCGAGGATCGCGGAGGCGGGCAGCCGCACCGCCTTGCGCACGCCCGCGCTCGGAAAAGCCGTGATCGTCGATCCCAGCCGGAAGGAGTCGGGTGGATTTTCGAGCGCGATCTTGACGCGCCGGGTGCGCGTCGCCGCATCGGCTTGGGGCGCGATCTCGCGCACCTTGCCCTGCACGCGAAGGTTGGGATCAAGCTGGGCGGCGATCTGAAAACCGTCGCCGATCTTCAACCCGCCCGCCGCCGCGTCGGGCGCGTCGGGCGCGTCGACGACCGCGTCGCGCAGCGCCGGATCGGCAATGTCCACCACCATCTGGCCGGCTTGCACGATCTGGCCGACCTCGGCGCCGGTGGAGACCACCACGCCGGCGAAATCGGCCTTCAGTACGGCGTAGCCAAGTTCCTCCCTGGCCTTGGCGAGCGCGGCGGCGGCGCGCGCCTGCCCCGCCTGGGCGCTGCCGCGTCCCTGCTCGGCGATCTCGACCTGGGCCTGCGTAGTCGCGTTGGTCTTGAGCAACGTCGATTGCCGCTCGGCGACGCCGAGCGAGTTGGCGAGTTGCGCCTGCGCGCTCGCCAAATCCGCCTCCGCCGAACGCACGGCCAGTTGCAGCGCAAGGGGATCGATGGCGGCGAGCGTCTGGTCCTTCTTGATGGGATCGCCGATGTTGACCGGCCGCGAAGTGAGTCGTCCCAGCGCGCGGAAGGAGAATTGCGTGTCGATGCGCGCCTGCACCGTGCCTGCGAGCGATAACGGGTCCACGTCGCTCTGCGTCACTTTCAACGAAAGCACCGGGCGGATCGGCGGCGGCGCGGTGGGCGGCTTGTCGCAGGCGGCGAGCGCGAGCGCAGCGAGCAGGACGAGCCGCTTCATGGCGCAGGCTCCTGCGGCGCGACGATCTCGCCGGGATAGAGAAACTTTCCGCCCGCGATCACGATCTTCTCGCCGCCCGTGAGACCGTCGTTGACGAGAAGCGCCTCGTTTTCGAAGGATTCCGCGGCGACCCGCTTGAGCGAGACGGCGAGCGACTGGGGATCGACGAGCCAGACGGCGAGGTGGCCTCCGTCCGACGCCGCCGCCGTCCACGGCAATGACACCACCTTGCGCGCCGCAAAGCCGCCGCGCCCGATCACGGCGGCGCCGAGCGGCATCTTGTCGCCTTCGTCGAGGCCGACCTTAACCGTCACCGTGCCGTCGCTGGCGTTGACGGTCGGCGACACTTCGCGCACCCGGCCATGCGTGGTCACGCCGGGGTCCGATACCAGCGCAAGCTGAATGCCGCCGCCGGCGGGGCGCGCGAAGAAAATGGATTCGAACACTTTGAACACGGCGTCGCGCGGACCGTCCTCCGCGACGCTGAAAGCCGTCTGCGCGGCGAGCGCGACCTGGCCGACCTCGACGCTGCGGACCGTCACGACGCCTGACCGATCGGCCTTGAGGGTCAGAAAGGTCAAGGCGTCGGTCGCGGTTCCCAACTGAGCCTTGGCGGAATCGAGCGCGCTTTTGGCGGTCAACTGGTTCTGCTGCGCGGAATCGAAGGTCGAGCGCGTGGCGAAGCCGGAGTCGAAGAGCTGCTTCTGTCGGTCGAAATTGGCGACGGCCTGCTTGAGCGTGGCCTCGGCCGATTGCACGGAGGCTTTAGCGGAATCGACGTCCGATTGCGCAGAGGCGGGATCGAGCCGGGCAAGCGTGGCGCCCGCCTC